>NZ_JBFBVU010000025.1:0-52664 GCF_040689105.1 Meridianimarinicoccus marinus | reverse complement strand
GTCGGTGAAGGGGTGTCTAGAGCCACTCTCAAAGAGTCGCAACCCCCTTTTTCAAAGAAAATCACAGATTTGAGAAACTTCCAATAAAACCTCATGAAAACAGAAAGATGACAAACAACACCAAGCAACAAATCACCCCAGGACAAACCCAAAACCAACCGAACCCAGACAACAAAAGGTACCGCTATACCCAATGACCAAAGGGCAGGTCGGAAGATCGGCGCGACGCAACACAACAGTAGGGCGAGTCACGGGGATTCTATCCTTGCCCGGACCCCCGGCAGGCACCACCCGCCCGCAGACGGCCCCCGGTCCGCAGCGCCCCGTCCTCCGCGACACCAGCCGGAAAAGCGGCCCATCGTCATGCTGACGTCAAACTCCCCTGAAAGGATTTGACGGCTGGAAACGCGGGGGCCAAGGTGTCTCCCACGTAAAAATCAGAAAAACCAACGGGGTTCCCTATGACTACTCGCTGCCTTGCCACCTGTTCCGCCGCAGCCATGGCTGCCGTGCTGACCGTGGCACCCGTCTCTGCCGACACGCTGCGCCTTCTGACCTGGAACGGTTACGCGCCCGAGGATGTGATCGAGATGTTCGAGGCCGAAACCGGCCATACGGTCGAGGTCACCAGTTCCAACAACGAGGAAATGATCGCCAAGCTGCGCGCCACGGGCGGCGGCGGCTTCGACCTGGCCCAGCCCAGCCAGGACCGCATTGCCGGACCGCAGCAGGAATTCGGCATCTACAAGCCCATCGACCTGTCCAAGATCGACACCGCGCTGTTCATCCCCTCGATGCTGGAGGCCACCAAGGCCAACACCACTGTGGACGGCGAGGTCTACGGCCTGCCGCACATCTGGGGCACCAGCGGGCTGGTGCTGGACACCGTCAAGGCCGGATCGGTTCAGGACTATACCGACCTGTGCAACGACGATGTGGCCGGCAAGGTCTCTTACCGTCTGAAGCGGCCGACGCTGATCGGCTTTGCCTACGCCATGGGGATGGATCCCTTCGCGGCCTATGGCGACGAGGCGGCCTATACCGAGATCATGGAAAAGGTCGAAGCCAAGCTGATCGAGTGCAAGCCCAATGTGAAGACCTACTGGGGCGGCGGCGACGAGCTGATCGGCCTGGTGAACTCGGGCGAGGTCGTGGCCTCGATGGCCTGGGACACCGGCGGCTGGAAGCTGAATGCCGAAAACCCGGACATCACCTTCGTGGCGCCGGCCTCGGGCGCGCTTGGCTGGATCGACACCTTTGTGCTGCCCGCCAAGGGCAAGGCCGATGACGCCGCCTATGCCTGGATCAACTTCGTGATGCAGCCCGAGATCGCCGCCATGATCACGGCCGCTGCGGGCAACTTCACCGCGTCGCTGGGCGCCGATGCTTTCGCCGACGACACCCTGAAGGCGCAATTCCAGGACAGCTTCCCGCCGGAGGCCATCGACAACATCAAGTGGTATCCGCCGGTGCCCGCCGGTCTGGAAACCATCGAAGGCGGCGTGCTGGACCGCGTCAAGGCCGCCAACTGAACCTGACCTTCGCGGTGCCTGCCTTGTGCGGGCACCGCCCCTCTTGTACCGGCTCCCCATGACCCCTGATCTTGAATGCCTGACCCTGACCAAGCGGTTCGGCGATACTCTGGCCGTGGACGAAGTGTCGTTCGACGTGCCGCGCGGTTCGTTCTTTTCCATCCTCGGGCCATCGGGCTGCGGCAAGACCACGGTCATGCGGATGATCGCGGGGTTTCTCGAACCGACCTCGGGCGATATTCGTATCCGTGGCCGCTCGGTTCTGGACACGCCGCCCAACAAGCGCCCGGTGAACATGGTGTTCCAGCATCTGGCGCTGTTCCCGATGATGAACATCGCCGACAACATCGGCTACGGGTTGCGCCGCGCCGGCCTGCCGCGCGACCAGATCGCCCGCAAGGTGGACGAGGCTCTGGACCGCATCGGCCTGCCCGGCATCGGTCAGCGCAAGGTCGATGAACTCTCTGGCGGCCAGAAACAGCGCGTCGCCATCGCCCGCTGCATGGTGCTGGAGCCCGAGGTGCTGTTGCTTGACGAACCGCTGGGCGCGCTGGACCTGAAACTGCGCGAACGCATGAAGGTCGAGCTGAAATCCCTGCAGGCCGCCTTTGACACCACCTTCGTCTACATCACCCACGACCAGTCCGAGGCGCTGGTGATGTCCGATCATATCGCGGTGATGAACGAAGGCCGCTTCGAACAGGTGGGCAGCGGGCAGGATCTGTACTACCGCCCCGCCACCGCTTTCGTGGCGGGCTTCGTGGGCGACAGCAACCGCTGGCCCGGACAGGTCGAGCGGGTCGAGGGCGACGCCCTGATCCTGCGCACCGACAGCGGGTTGATCCTGCGCGGCGACCGCCATGACCGCGCCCTTTCCCCCGGCGACCGGGCCGAAATCTTCGTCCGTCCCGAGGCCATCCGCATCGCCCCGTCCGCCGAGGATCTGGCCGGGTTCGACAATCGCCTGTCCGGCACCGTCACCTCGCTGCTGTTCAACGGCGCCGACAGCCGGATCCTGGTCAAGGACGCCGGCAGCACCGAAGAGATCGCCGTCAACCTGCCGCAATCGGGCGAATTCGCCCATCTGGCGCGCGGCGCGCAGGTCCATATCGGCTGGGCCGCCGCACAGGGCAATTGCTTTGCGGCGGGGGCCGCCTGATGCGGGCCGAGGCAAAGCTGGGCCTGATCCTGCTGCTGACGCCGCTGCTGCTCTGGCTCAGCCTGCTGATCATCATCCCGCATGTCGACATGGCACTGGTGTCGCTGCGCGAGCGCGTGGGCGTCGGCGAATACCGCTTCAGCTTTGCCAACTACTGGACCTTCCTCAGCGAGCCGCTGTACCTGCGCACCTTCCTGCGCACGGCGGTGATGTCGATCCTGGCCACGGTGCTGACCCTGCTGATCGGCTTTCCGGTGGCCTATTACATCGCCAAGATGGCGCGCGGGCGGATGCGCTCGGCGCTGTTCCTGCTGTGCCTTGTGCCGTTCTGGGTCTCGGAACTGGTGCGCACCTTCGGCTGGATGATCCTGCTGCGCGAAACCGGGCTGATCTCGAACCTGCTGCAATACCTCGGCCTCGTCGATGGCCCGGTCGAGATGCTGTACAACGACGCCGCCATCATGGTCGGGCTGATCTACACCTCGATGCTGTTCATGGTGGTGCCGCTGGTCACCACGCTGGAAACCCTGCCCGACGAGGTGGTCGAGGCGGGCTATGATCTGGGCGGCAACGGCCTGAGTGTCCTGCGCGAGATCATCATTCCCCACGCCACCCCCGGCATCGTCTCGGGCTGCATCGTGGTCTTCATGCTTTCCCTGGGCAACTACCTGACCCCGATCATGCTGGGCGGCAAGGACAGCCTGTGGTTCACCGAGCTGATCTATTCGCAGTTCATCGTCCGCTTCAACTGGGAGCTTGGCGCCGCCTTCGGCTTCCTGCTGCTGGGGCTGTCCTCGCTGATCGTCTGGGGCATGCTCAAGCTGACCGGCCAGTCCCTCGAAAAGACCATGGGATAGGAGGCACGCCATGATCCCTTCCATCCCGCAACCGCGGTTCCTGATCGCCGCCTATACCGCCTATGTGGTGGTTTTCTTCCTGTTCCTCGCGCTGCCGCTGGTGGTTGTGGCGGGGTTTGCCTTCAACGACAGCCAGTTTCCCTCGCTGCCGTGGCGGGGCTTCACCTGGAACTGGTTCTTCGGCGCCGAACGGCCACAGATCGGGGTGTTCCACGAACGCCCGATCCTGCGCGCCATCGGCACCTCGGCCTTCGTGGCGGTCTGCGTGTCGGTGCTGTCGGTGGCGGTGGGGCTGTCCAACGCCTTCCTGTTCAACCGCTACCGCTTTCGCGGCCAGGGGTTTCTCTATGTGCTGATGCTGCTGCCGCTGGTGGTGCCGGGCATCGTGCTGGGCATCTCGATCCTGGTGTTTTCCAGCCGCGTCGCCAACGGGCTGTGGGACGCCGCGCAGTGGGATCTCGAAGCCCTGCGCCCCGGCCTGACGCTGGTGATCCTGGGACAGTTCTCCTTCATCGCCACCATCGCCACGCTGGTCATCGGGGCCCGGCTGCAAAAGTTCGACCGCACGCTGGAAGAAGCGGCGCTGAACCTGGGCGCCACCCGGTTGACGGCGGTGCGCACCATCACCCTGCCCTTCCTGATGCCCGCGCTGATCGGCGCCTTCGTGGTCGCCTTCCTGATGAGCTTCGAGAATTTCAACACCACGCTGATGCTGGTGGGCTCGGACGCGCCGCTGACCATTGCCATGTTCGACCGCCTCAAGGAAGGCTCGACGCCGCTGCTGAACGCGGTGTCGCTGCTGCTGATGCTGGGCTCGTCGCTGCTGGCGCTGGTGATGATCGCCTTCCAGAAACGCGGCTGACGGGGCGTCCTACTTTGGGCGCGCGGCCCAGAAGGTGGCGCGCCATTTCTGCACGAAGATCTCGCGCCGGTGCCGGTCCATGGCCACCAGCAGCGTCGGATCGATGGGAATGTCACGCCGGGCGCTGGCCGGCAGGCTGGTCTCGTCGAAATCGGGCCGCCACATAAGGTTGCTCTCGGCCAGAATGCCCTGCCCGCGCGGCGACAGCAGGAAATCCAGAAGCAGGGCTGCCTCATCGGCCTGTGCCGCGCCGCGCGGGATCATCAGGGCGCGCGACAGGAACAGCGTGTAATCCTCGGGATAGATCACCCCCAGATCCGGGCGCGGCGCGCTGTCCACATAGGACCCCAGCACATTATAGGCGATGGCATAGCGGCCCTCGGACACGCCTTCGATGATCTCCGCCGAACAGCAGGTCGCCACCGCCTCGACGCGGGAAAACCCTTCCATCAGGCCGCCAAAGGTGGTGGCCTCCTGGCTGTCCATGAAGGCAAACAGGAACCCCAGCCCCGAAGCCTCGATGTCATAGGTGGCGATCTTGCCGTGATACTGGGGCGCGTCGCGGCGCATCAGGTCCAGCAGGGCAAAGCGGGTGCGCGGCACCTCTGCCGCCGACACCAGCCGCGTGTTGTACAGGATCACCGCCGCTTCCTGCGTGATGCCCCACAACTCGTCGCGCCAGCGCCGCGCCGGGGCCAGCGCCTCGGTCCGGGCCGACCGGTACGGGCTGGCACAGGCCCGGTTCACCAGATCGACCATCTGGTGCACCCCGGACGAGACCACCACATCGGCCACCGCCTGCGGCCCGGTGCAGGCGGCCAGGCTGTCGGCATAGAGCGGGTTCGAGCCCCATTGCTCATAGGCAATTTCCAGCTCCGGGTGATCCTCGACAAAGGCCTCCAGCACCGGGGCCATGATGGCGATGTCGGTGGTTGAGCGGATCGTCAGCACCGTATCCGCCTGCCCCCCTGTCGCAGCAAAGCGCGCCACCGCCTCCTGCGCCGGGACAGGTCCGGCCAGCAGGCCCAGAACGACAGCCAGCGCCCTAGCCCGCATCGCGCACCCCCACGGCCCCGGCCCGTGGCAGCACCAGCGTCACCCGGAACCCCTGTCCCGCCGGGCCCGCGCCCAGGGTCACCCGCCCGCCGAAAGCCTCGGCCACCGCGCGCACGATGGACAGGCCCAGCCCGGCGCTGTTGCCCTTCGACGCCGCCGACCGCTCGAACCGGCCACCGATGCGGTCCAGAACCTCCGGCGGCGGCCCGTTGCCCGCATCCTCGACCCAGATCTCGGCAGTGTCGCCCGCCCGGCTGACCCCCAGCCGCACCGGCGATTGCCCGTGCCGCAGCGCATTGGCCAGCAGGTTCTTGACCGCCTCGCACAGCGAGATCTCGTCGCCCAGAACCATGATCGCGCGGTCGCCGA
This sequence comes from Meridianimarinicoccus marinus, assembly GCF_040689105.1. Taxonomy (NCBI): domain Bacteria; kingdom Pseudomonadati; phylum Pseudomonadota; class Alphaproteobacteria; order Rhodobacterales; family Paracoccaceae; genus Meridianimarinicoccus; species Meridianimarinicoccus marinus. Next base: position 46,829 of record NZ_JBFBVU010000025.1, on the reverse strand, counting down.
TGACCAGTTCGACCTCGGCCTCGGGGGCCAGCACCTCGTGATCGCGGCCCTCCAGCACCTGCAGCGCCACGTCGCGCAGGTCCACCGGCTCGGGCGGCGCATTGTCCGCGCGATGGATGACCAGCGCCCGCGCCAGCATCTGGTCCAGCAGGTTGCCCAGCGACCGGGTGCGTTTGACCAGCCGGTCCAGCCGCTGCGGCAGATGTTCGGGGTCATCCTCCAGCGCCAATTCCGCCTGCGCCCGGATCGCCGCCACCGGCGTGCGCAACTGGTGCGCGGTATCCGAGATCAGGTGCTTCATGGCGCCCACCTGCCGATCCAGCCGCCCCATGAACCGGTTCATCGAGCCGACCATCACCGCCACCTCCGCCGGTCCATCGGCGGGCATCGGCGTCAGGTCATAGGGGTCGCGCGCCGACAGTTCGCGGGCCATCCGGTCCAGCGGCCGCATCGCCGAGCGGATCACCAGGAACGCCCCCAGGATCAGCACCAGCCCGATCCCGCTCATCACCAGCACCGCGCCACGGGTCAGCCCCAGCGCCATCTCGTTGCGCGCCCGCAGGGTCTGGCCGACGGTGACATGGACGCTGCCCGAGAAATCGCGTTCCGAAAACCGCCGCACCACGGTGACAAAGCGCGCCGGATCGCCGTGCAGCGGCGCGTCGAAGAACACCGGTGCCGGGCCGACCTCTCCGGCGGCGGCCGGGGCATCGGCGTGGCCGGTCAGCAGGGCACCACCGGCGCCGCGCACCGCGTAGGTGATCCGATCCTCGGAAGCCAGCGCCAGCAGCCCGAAGGCCGACACCGGCATGTTGACCAGCGGCGCGCCCGCGACGATGTTCACCGACCCGGCGATGTCATTGGCCGCCCCCACAAGGATCTGGTCATAGGCCTGCCGCGCCGCGTTGCGGCCATAGGCAAAGGCGGCGAAGGTCACTACCACGCCGCCCACCACCAGCAGCGACAGCACCCCCAGCATGACCCGCGCCAGCAAGCTGCCGCGCCCCGCCGTTTCGAACCCGCCCCTAGCCATCCGCATGGATCCGGTAGCCCAGCCCCCGCTGAGTCTCGATCCCCACACCGGACCCGGCCAGCTTCTTGCGCAGCCGCGCGATGTACAGCTCGATGGCATTGACGCCCACATCGGCATCGTCGAAGGCGAACAGCCCGTCGTACAGGCGCTGCTTGCTCAGCACCTGCCCCCGGTGGCGCAGCAGCAGGCCCAGCAGGGTGGCCTCGCGCCGGGTCAGCTCCAGCGGCGCGCCCGACAGGGTGGCGCTCAGGGCCGCCGGGGCGAAGCTCAGCGGTCCCAGATCCAGCGCGTCGGACTTCTGCTCGGCCTCGCGCCGCACCAGCGCCCGCAGCCGCGCCTCCAACTCGCGCTGGTCGAAGGGTTTCACCAGATAATCGTCGGCCCCAAGGTCCAGCGCGGTGACCCGGTCATCCACCGAAAACAGCGCCGTCAGCATCAGCACCGGGGTGCGGTCGCCGCGCCCGCGCAGATCGGCCAGCAACTCGGTGCCCAGCCCGTCGGGCAGGTTGATGTCCAGCACGATCACGTCATAGCGCTGCACCGCCAGGCAATCCTCGGCGGCTTCGCGGCTGTCGGCGATGTCGCAGGCCATGCCGCTCCGGCCCAGCCGGATCGCCACCGCTTCGGCCACATCGGTGGCGTCTTCGACGATCAGGACACGCATGTTCCCCCCAAAAATTGCCGCCCGGCCCTTGAAATGCGTCCCGCCCGTGACCGGTGACAGGTTGGTGACAGCAAAGGCGCCTATCCCATCCTCAGCCATTCGCGCGACAACCGCAATCATGCGGGCCGCAATGGCTGGCCACCGGGCGGCCGGACAGCCCGGAAAAATTGGACTGTGGAGGACCCAACCCATGATTTTCAAGGCAACCCGCCTTGCGGCCGCGGCCGCACTGCTGAGCGCATCCGCGCTTGGCGTTTCCGCCCAGGGCTTTACCCCGGAAAACCCCGAGTGCATCGCGCCCGCCAACCCCGGCGGCGGCTGGGACTTCACCTGCCGTCAGGTCGGCAAGTCGCTGCAGGATCTCGGCCTGCTGGACAAGACCGTGCAGGTCGTCAACCTCGCCGGCGGCGGCGGTGGCGTGGCCTACGCCGAAGTGGTGAACAAGCGCAATGACGACAACAACCTGATCGTCGCGGCCTCCTCGGCCACCGCCACCCGCCTCGCCCAGGGCGCCTATCCCGGCAACACCATGGACCAGGTGCGCTGGCTGGCCTCGATCGGCGCCGACTACGGTGTCATCGCCGTGGCCAAGGACAGCGAGATCGCCGATCTTCCGGCGCTGCTCGACATGATCAAATCCGACCCGACCTCGATCTCGGTCGCGGGCGGCTCGGCCGTGGGCGGCTGGGACCACCTGAAGGTTCTGATCGCGGCCAACGCCCATGGCATCGACGACGTGCGCTCGGTCAAATACATCGCCTTCGATGGCGGCGGCGAGGCCGTGACCCAGCTTCTGGCCGGATCCGTGCAGGCCTTCACCGGCGACATTTCCGAAGCCAAGGGCTTTGTCGACAGCGGCGACATCCGGGTGATCGCGGTGCTCGCGCCCGAGCGTCTGGACGGCGAATTCGCCGCCTTCCCGACCGCCCGCGAACAGGGTGTGGACGTGATCGGCGCCAACTGGCGCGGTTTCTACGCCCCCGGCGGCATGAGCGACGAAGCCTATGACGCCTGGGTCGCGAAAATCGCCGATCTCTATGCCTCGCCCGAGTGGAAAGAGATCATGGCCGCCAACGGTCTGGCGCCGCTCGATCTGCAAGGCGACGCCTTCCAGACCTTCGTGGCCGAAAGCGTGGCCCAGATCCAGGACATCTCGCGCGAGATCGGCATCATCAAGTGATGCGCCTTCGCGCCTGAATCCCGCCGGGCGCCGTCCGTGACACGGCGCCCGGCCCCCCTGCTGCCCAGCTGCCCCCCATCCTGCCCTGCCCCGAAAAGGAGATCCCCATGAGTGATCGCATCTTCGGCGTGGTCGGCCTGCTTATCGCGATCGGCTTTGCCCTGGCCGCCTTCGCGATCGAAGAGAGCTTTCTGTCCGACGCCGTCGGTCCCAAAGCCTTCCCGCTGATCATCGCCACCGTGCTCGGTCTCAGCTCGATCGTCATCGCGCTGAAGCCCGACCCCGAACCCGAATGGCCCGCCCTGCCCCGCCTGGCCGAAGTTCTGGCCGCCGTCGTCGTCATGATCCTGTACGCCGAACTGCTGCCCGAGATCGGCTTCGTCATCGCCACCGCCTTTGCCGCCACCTATCTGACCTGGCGGCTCGGCTCCGGCCTGATCGCCTCGGTCGTGACCGGAATCGGCACCTCGCTGGGCATCTACGTCATCTTCCATCTGGTGCTCGGCCTGTCGCTGGCCCGCGGCCCGCTGGGGTTCTGAGAGGTACGTCATGGACACACTTGCATCCCTTGCGGACGGTTTTGCCATCGCTCTGACGTGGCAGAACATCCTGCTGGCCCTTCTGGGCTGTTTTCTGGGCACCATCATGGGCGCGCTGCCGGGGCTTGGCCCCTCCAACGGCGTCGCCATCCTGATCCCGCTCGCCTTCACCCTCGGCCTTGGCGCGACGCCCTCGCTGATCCTGCTGACCTCGGTCTATTACGGCGCCATGTACGGCGGCCGGATCTCGTCGATCCTGCTCAACATCCCCGGCGATGAACCGGCAATGATGACCTGTCTGGACGGCCACCCGATGGCCAAGAAGGGCATGGCCGGACAGGCGCTGTCGCTGTCGGGCATCGCGTCCTTCGTCGGTGCCTTCTTCGCCACCTGGGGGCTGATCTTCCTGGCACCGCAGCTGGTGAAAATCGCCCTGCTGTTCGGCCCGGCGGAATATTTCGCCCTGTTCGCGCTGGCCTTCATGACGCTGGGCGGCGTGTCCTCGACCAACCAGGCGAAATCGGCCTTTGCCGCCGCCCTGGGCCTTGGCCTTGCGATGATCGGTGTCGACACCCAGACCGGCGTGCCGCGCTTCACCTTCGGCGAAGTGCACCTGTATGACGGGCTGGATTTCCTGGTGGCCATCGTCGGCCTGTTCGCCCTGTCCGAGGTCTTCATCTTCCTCGAAAGACGCCACGGCGAGGCCGACGCCTCGGCCCCGGTGAAGATCGGCCGTCTGACGCCGCCGATGAGCATGCTCAAGGACACGGCTCCGACCATGGCGCGCTCCACCGTGCTGGGCTTCCTGGCGGGCGTGCTGCCCGGTGCCGGCGCCTCGCTGGGCTCCTTCATCTCCTACTCGCTGGAAAAGCGGCTGGTGGACAAGGACGGCAAGACCTTCGGCAAGGGCGATCCGCGCGGCGTGGCCGCCCCCGAGGCCGGCAACAATGCCGCCGCCGGTGGCGCGCTGGTGCCGATGCTGGCGCTCGGTGTGCCCGGCTCCGGCACCACGGCGGTGCTGCTGGCGGTGCTGCTGGCGCTGAACATCACCCCCGGCCCGCTGCTGTTCACCCAGAACCCGGATGTTGTCTGGGGCCTGATCGCGGCGCTGTTCATCGCCAACTTCATGCTGCTGGCCATGAACATCCCCATGGTGGGCCTGTTCACCCGCGTGCTGATGGTGCCGCCGCGCATCCTGATGCCGGTGGTGGCCATGGTGTCCTTCGTCGGCATCTACGGCATCTCGGGCTCGTCCTTCGACCTGCTGGTGATGATCGGCTTCGGGGTCATGGGATGGGGTCTGCGCAAGCTTGACGTGCCACTGGTGCCGATCATCCTCGGCACCCTTCTGGGCAACTCGATGGAGAACAACCTGCGCCGCGCCATCACCATCGACAACGGCGACTGGTGGACGCTGATCGACAGCCCGCTGTCCATCGGCCTGTGGCTGTTCGCCACCATCGGCTTCATCCTGCCCCTGATCGTGGGCCGCAAGGTGAAATCGAAGATGCACGAGCGCGGCGACGAGGAAGGGTCGATCTCGGACTGATCTTCCGCCCCTGCCCTGCCACGCAGGCCCGGCCGTTTTGCGACGGCCGGGCCTTTTCGTGTCCCGCGCGAGGTCAGGAGCCGTCCGGCCCCGCCTCCAGCAGCCGTTCCGGCAGGCGGAAGCGGGTGCCGAAATAGCGCTCGCCCTCGGCACTGAAATGATCGCCGCTGGACCAGTAGATCACGTCGCAATTCATCAGATCCTCGGGGAAGGAAAACCCGGCCAGCCGGTTCTGCGACAGGTATTCGATCTGCGTTCCCGCCAGCCGCGCCTCGATCTCGGCCTCCAGCCGGTCGAACACCGCGCGCTGGTTGTCGCGCAGCGCATAGGGATAGCTGCAGCCCGCCCGCAGGATCATCCGGGCCGGGAAATGCGGCTCCAGCCGGGGCCCGAACCAGACCAGCCGGGTGCGCGCCGCCACCTGCGCCAGATAGGCGATGTTGCGGTCGATCCAGTCGGTGTTGGGGGTGAACTCCGGCACCGGTGCATCGATGGGCAGATCCGCCAGCATCCCGCGCTGGCCGTGGTCATAGCCTTCGCCCTGCATCAGGTAGAACCCGGCCTGCTCGAAGATCACCAGTTCGAACATCTCCGGCTGCGCCTCCAGCAGCGCCAGAAACTCCTTGAACCGGCAGAAATGGCGCGGCGTGTGCGGACGACAACCGCCCTCGGCGAAACTGGCAACGAAGGGCGCGCCGGTGGTGGTCTCGATGGCGTTGAACAGGTCCATGCCGTGGCTGTCGCCCAGGATCGCCACCCCCGGCCCATGGCGGTCGAAACAGGCCTGCAGGCGCGGATCGGTAGGCTCGGGCCGGGCCACATGGAACAGGCAATCATTGCCATCGCGGTCGGGGGATTCCTTCTCGACGGCTTCGATCAGGCGATAATTGGCCACCATGTCGGGCGGCGACAGCCGCATCCACAGATCGCGCCAGCCGCCCGTTGCCACCCCCGCCTGCCCCGCCAGCAGCAGCCCCGCAAGGCCCAGGGCCGACACCCCGAACAGCCGCGACCGCGCCGCCAGCAGAGGCGCGCCACCATGGCGGAACGGCTGCTCGACAAAGCGCCAGCTCAGCGCCGCCAGCGCTACCGCCAGCAGGCTCAGCCCCAGCATGACACCCATGCCGGGCGGGGTGACGCTTCCGATGCGCGCAAAGGCGAACAGCGGCTGGTGCCACAGATAGGCGCTGTAGCTGATCAGCCCCAGCCCGACCACCGGGCGCAGGCTCAGCAGCCGCACGGCCCCCCCGGCGCCGCCGCCGAACAGGATCACCAGCGCCGTGCCCAGCACCGGCAGCAACGCGTAGACCGAGGGAAACGGCGTCGCCTCGTCAAACAGCGCCACCGCCGCGCCGATCATCGCCAGCCCGACCCAAGGTGCCCAGGGGCTGGCCCGCACCCGCCCGCCCTGCAGGGCGAAGGCGCACAGCGCCCCGATCCCAAGCTCCCAGGCGCGGCTCGGCAGCAGGAAGAAATTGGCCAGCGGAAATCGCGGCGCCATCATCTGGCTCAGCACCAGACTGCCCAGAACCACGACCGTCACAGCCACCACCGCCCAATGCCGGCCCAGCTTCCAGACCAGCCACAAAAACGGCGGGAACAGGATGTAGAACTGCTCCTCCACTGCCAGGCTCCAGGTATGCAGCAGGGGCCGCAATTCGGCGGCGGTGTCGAAGTAGCCGCTGTTCAGCCAGAAATGGACGTTCGAGAAAAACAGCGCCACCGCCCGCAGGCTGGCGCTGAACTCGGCGATCTCCGCCGGCACCATGATTGCCGCGGCCAGCGGCAGGCAGCACAGGCAGACGAACACCAGCGCCGGCAGGATCCGCCGCGCCCGCCGCTCGTAAAACCGCAGGATCGAGAACCGGTCCCGGTCCAGATCTTCCAGCAGGATCGAGGTGATGAGAAAACCCGAGATGACAAAGAACACGTCGACCCCGACATAGCCGCCCGCAAAGCCGGGGATACCGGCGTGGAACAGGATCACCGGCGCAACCGCCACCGCGCGCAGCCCGTCAATGTCCCTGCGATACCGCATCCAGCCCTGCCCGCGACGGTGGCGTCCACATTCATCGGACCGCGCACGACGCCAAATCGAGAATCAAAATACTAATCTTGAATATCATGGTTCGACACGAAAGTGTTTCAAGTCTTTGAACAAGCTTGCCGCACTCACCCGGCGATCACGTCCAGCCGCTGCACATCGCCGAACTCGGCGGCCACCGCCTGCATCAGCTGGCCCTGCAAATGCACCGTCACATAGTCCCGCACGAAGGGATTGGGCGCCATCACCGTGACGATGCCGCGCTCGGCACTGGCCAGCGTCAGCCGGCGGAACCAGTTGGCATAGGCTTCGGGCGCCGCCGTGCGCAACCGCGCCTGCACCCGGCCCCAGCGCCCCTGCCCCGGCACATCTTCCGCGCCAAAGCTGACCTGCACAACCTTGGTTTCTGGTTTGGTCCCGTCCCCCGGCGGATCCTCTCGCGGCCCCTGCCCCGTCACCCCCTGCATCCGGGCTTCGAAATCCGACCCGACCTCGGGCCAGATGGTCCGCGAGTACTCGACGATGCCGGGCCGAGACAGGCGATAGCGGCCAACCCGTCCCCGCACCCCGGCCTTCAGCAGGATCAGCAACCCCATGTCGATCAGCCGTTTGACCTCGCGCTTGGCGGTGCGCAGGGTGACGCCCCAGATCCGGGCCATCTCCTCCTGCCCGCTGCTCAGCTCGTCCCGCACCCAGTTGTAGCGGGCAGTGACCAGCGCCACGAGCCGCAAGACCGAAGTCTGCTCGGTGACCGACCCTCTCAGCGCCGCCGCACTCAGGGCCGTCAACAGGTCATATTTCATCACTCCGGCCCCAGGGCCGGCGATGCGCTTGGCGTCGAACATGCGCTGCCTCTACACTGCCTCGTGGATCAGAGGTCGTTTCTCGCCCCGATTCCATCTGAGACCAGAATAGGCATGAATTCCCGTAATTTGTCAATTCCGCGCGAAATTCGGGATTTCCCGGCAAAACCCTCAAAAGAAAGATTGTTTAGGGTTTATAGGAGAAGGGGGACAGCCTGCCTGTCACCCTATCGGCCCGTTGGTGTCACCATATATTGCCGGATGCCGCCGTGCCTGTCACCAAATCTGTCCAAATTCGGTGCTTGGCCCTGCAAACCCCCTTGGCCTGCGGCATTCTCCTGCAATAATTGATCTGCAAATTCCGGTTTTGCCAAAATCAAAAAATCCCGTTATTCAAGAAACAAGACGAAAAAACACGAGGCAGGCCATATGCGAGACCATTCCGATCTCCAATCCATGAACGAACGCAGCCTTGCGCAGCAATCGGCGGTGCGCAAGGCAACCTTTTCCCCGGGCGAGGTGAAATCCCTCCGCCCCTTCTCGATCTGGGAAATCTCCACCTTCATGTTCAATGTCGCCGCCGACACCCTGCGCAAGAAGCTGGCCGACGATCCCTCGCTGCCGCAGGGCCATACCGAGGAAGATGGACGCCAGCGCTGGTTCACGCTGCACGAGATCAACGAGCTGCGCCGCCGCGTCCGTTTCCGCGGCAAGACCCTGCTGCCCGACCGCCCCAAGGGCCGGGCGATGCGGGTGGCGGTCTCCAACTTCAAGGGCGGGGTCGGCAAGACCGTGGTTGCCCAGCATCTGGCCAATGCCGCCGCCCTGGACGGCTACCGGGTGCTGGTCATCGACTTCGACCCGCAGGCCACGCTGACCCACTCCATGGGGCTGGTCGAGGTCAAGGAATGGAACACGGTCTGGGGCATCATGTGCCGCGACCTGTGCCGCGAGGCCGACCGCATCGCCGCCAGTTACGACGACCCCGACGACTGCCCCTACCCCGCCTCGGACGAGCTGCCCGAGGATGTGCAGTCGATCGGCGCGCAACGGTTCCAGGACTTCATCCAGAAAACCTGCTGGCCGACCATCGACATCATCCCCTCCTGCGCCAACGCCGCCTTCGTGGAATTCGCCTCGGCCCAGTATCGCTCGGTCCACAAGGCGTGGAGCTTCTTCGGATGCGTCGCCCGCTACCTGGACGAACTGCCCGACGACCAATACGACCTGATCCTCTTCGATTGCCCCCCGGCCATCGGCTACCAGTCGCTGAACGCCGCCTTCGCCGCCGACATCCTCTATATCCCCTCGGGCCCCGGCTATTGGGAATACGACAGCACCACCAGCTATCTGGGCCAGCTTGGCGATGCCATGGCCGACATTTCGGAGGGCTTCGGAGACCTGGCCGAGGATGCGGGCATCGCCCTGCCCAAGCGGTTCCGCGACATCCGCCTGTTGATGACCCGCTTCGAGGCCGCCAACCCGTTGCACGTGGCGATGATGGGCGCCTTCCAGAATGTCTTTGGTGCCGATGTCTGCCGCCACCCGATCGAGATGACCCGCGCCGTCGAACAGTCCGGCCGCTTCCAGATGTCGGTCTATGAACAGGACTACCGCATGATGACCCGCGACACCTGGAAACGCGCACGGCAAAGCTTCGACCGGGCCTATGGCGAGTTCAAGGAAAGTCTGCTGGCGGCCTGGCAAGACCAGCCGCAGCCGCAACGGATGCGGGAGGACGCATGATGACCGGCAAGAACAAATTCGGCTTCGGCCCGCTCGACACCGCCCCCTCGCCCCGCCGCGAACGCTCGGTGGGCCCCATGGGCGCGGCGGTGCGCGAAGCCGCCGAAAGCCTGCAGCAATCCACCGAGGCCAAGGTCGAACAGCGCCGCCGCAATGCCGCCGACGCCAAGGCCTTCCGGACAGCACAGGACGAGGGCCGCATCCTGGTGGACCTGCGCACCACCGAGATCGACACCGACGACCTGCCCCGCGACCGTCTGGAACTGGACCAGGTCGCGGTCTCGGAAGAGATGGAGGAACTCAAGGCCTCGATCCGCGCCCGGGGTCAACGCGAACCGATCGAGGTCTATCTCGATGCCCGCGGCCGCTATCAGCTGAAGAAAGGCTGGCGGCGTCTGACCGCCCTGACCCAATTGTTTCAGGAAACCGGCGATACCGCCTTTCTGACCGTCACCGCGCGCATCGAGGGCACCGACGATGGCACAGCCCCGGACCGGGTGTCGCGCTATGTTGACATGGTCGAGGAAAACGTCATCCGCCAGGATCTGACCTTCGCCGAGATGGCGCAGGTGGCGATCAGTGCGGCCCGCGACCCGCTGGTTGACGGCGAGGATGCCGAGGCGATGGTGGGCCGGCTCTATGCCTCGCTGCACAAGATGAAACGCTCCTACATCCGCAGCTTTGTGTTTCTGCTGACAGAACTGGACGGGGCTGTGAAATGGCCCAAGGCGATCTCGCGCAACACCGGGGTGGATCTGGCGCGGATGCTGAAGGCGCAGCCCGAGCGCACCAGCACCCTGCGGCGGATGCTGGAGGCTTGTGTGTCCGAGGATCAGCAGACCGAGGAAATCGCGGGCTTCCTGAGCTACGGCCAGAGACTGCGCAAGGACGGGGCCAAGCCGGCAACGCGTCCGCAGCGGCGCGAGAAGTATGAACTGGCCATCGGGTCTTTGAAGGTCACCGCGCGCGATGGTGAATGCCGGATCGTCAGCAAGCGCGACTTCACCGTCATTCCCCGCGACCGGCTGGAACGGGCCGTGCGGCTGTTTGAAGAGGCGCTGAAGGACACCCCACCGATCGAGCCGCGCATCAAGCCACTGGATGTGGAGTAACCCACGGGTTACCCGAAAATCGACGTAGGTAACCCACGGGTTACGGCCCTGGGAAACACCCCGCTGGACTGGCTCGCGCCTCTGGCGGGGTTTTTCTTTGGGCCGGTGGTGGTGGGAAAAACGGTGGGTCCTGGATCAATCCAGCAGGTCGGTTGCCGGGTTCTCGGTGATGTCCACGTCGTCGTAATAGCGTTGTGCCTGCGAGACCGAGCGGTGCAGCGACAGGCGCATCGCCGCCTGGATCGGGGCGCCGTCCAGTGCGGCCTGTGTCAGGAAACCGGACCGCAGGCCGTGCGGGCTGGCGTGATCGGAGGCATAGCCCGCAGCGACCAGCAGGCGGCGCAGGATATGGGCCACGGCCTCGGGCGCCAGCCCGCGCTTGAGCACCCGGTCGGATTTCGAGATGGCGCGAAACAGCGGCCCATTGGTGATCTTGCCCGCGTCGATCCAGGCCACCAAGGCGCGGGCCGCGCGGCCTTTCAGGACCAGTCGCGGGGTGTCGCCACGGGTGGTGGTCTTGGTCTCGATGAGACGGATCCAGACCACGCCGGATTTCTCGAAGTCGTCCAGGTCGATGTCGGCGCGATGCAGCCCGGTGAGTTCCGACCGGCGCCGGCCGCCCGAAGCCCAGCCGGTCAGCAGCAGCGCCCGGTCGCGCAATCCGCGATGGCCGGGGCCGGATGTGGCAAGCAGGTCTTCCAGCAGGTCGCGGGTGATCGGGCGGGCGGATTTCGGGGCCGGGGGGCGGGCGGCGGCCCGGCGGGCCTTGGTGCGAGCTTGGCGGACCAGCGGCGCTTCGAAGGGGTTGGCGAGGTTGCGCATGCCGTGAAAGGCGCGCCACGAGGCGATGCGGCGATCCAGCGTCGAGGGCGCGGGGCAGGTCAGATGGCGGCGCAGGCCCGCGTCGATCAGCGTCTCGGCGGTGATCCGGGCGGGGTCGGTCAGCGGCGCGTCGGAGAGGTCACGGGCGTGGTCAAGGATGAAGCGCAGGGCCACGTTCTCGGCCTCGGGCCAGTCCAGCGGGGCGTCGAAGGCCGCGGCTTTCCAGGCGGTGACATAGACCAGATCGCGTTCGTAGGCGCGCAGGGTATTGTCCGGCGTGCCGCGCAGATAGAGGTCGTGCAACGCGTCACGGTCGGTCTGCGACAGGTGCTGGGCGGCCTCGGCCAGAAGCAGCGGCGGGGGAGGGGAGGGGCGTGTCATGGGCGGAGTTTGGGGGAAGTGAGGACGGTTCTCAAGGGCTTTGATAATAAGGGATTATCGGCGGTGAACCGGGCGCAATGGATCGCGTCAGGGTGATGCGCAAAAAAATATAATAATGCACATAAGAACTCCATGAATCAGGGAACACGTCGAGACCCGGATCCGCTGTGAAAACAGGAAGTTGGGCGGCGCGGGTGCGGCTCAGGGTACGGGGGCGAGGCGGGCCGACTGGCGTTCGACGAAGCTGGAGGTGCAGGGTTCGGGCGGCGACGGCTGCGGTGCTTGCGGCAGGCACAGGTGTGCGGCGCGGCGACCAAGGGCGCGGGTCGGCAGGGCGACGGTGGTCAGGCTGGGCACGATCTCGCGCGAGATCGGGTAGTCGCCGAACCCGCAGATCGCGATGTCCTGCGGCACGCGGAGGCCCTGACGCTGGGCTTCGAAGAGCGCCCCGGCGGCCAGCAGGTCACCGGCGAAGAACAGGGCGTCGGGGGCCGGGGTTGCGGCGCGCGCCATGGTCAGCAGCTGCGCGCCGCTTTGAAACGAGGTCGCCTGATCGCCGCATTCGAACACCTGCGGCGCGCGGCCGTGTGCGGTCATGGCCTGTTGGTAGCCTTTCAGGCGTTCGGCCTCGACCCGGTAGCCCATGCGGCGGACGGCGAAGCCGATGGTTTTGTAGCCGGCGCCGATCAGGCGCAGGGTCATGTCGCGGGCCAGATCGCTGTGCGACAGGCCGACGTCGATGCCAACGGGGTGGTCGGACTGGGCCCAGGCCTCGACAAAAGGAATTTGCGCGGCGGCGATCTGACGACGGGAGCGGTCCGAGATCGTGTCGCCGATGAAGATGATGCCATCGGGCCGCCAGCTGATCGCGGCCTCGATCCGCTGTTCCTGCAGCGTCAGGTCGAACCGGGTTTCGTGCAGCATCAGTGCTGCGTCGGCCCGGTCGGCGACCTCGGACACGCCTTCGATGATCTCGGGGACATAGGGCAGGGCCAGCGACGGGGTGATGACCGCCAGCAGCGACCGGGTCTTGCCGGCCAGCCGCGCGGCGGTGCTGTCGGCCACATAACCCAGTTGGTCGATGGCGGCGGCGATCTTGTCCCGCGTCGCGGGCGAGACCTTTTCCGGCGTCCGGAAATAGCGCGAGATGGTCATGGTGGTGACCCCGGCGCGGGTTGCAACGTCGTCCAGGGTGATCTGCGGTCTTTGGGATTTCATGCCGGGGAGCCTAGGATGTTGCACGTCTAACATCAATGGTGTTATACGCCTAACATCAGTGCAGGGACACCGCGAATCCGCGGTTACGGAGGATGTCATGGCCGACTGGAAATCCTATGATCTGCGCCCCGAGCGCGATCCCGCGGTAGAGGCGGCGATCGACGACGTGGGCTGGTACACGACGCCGGTGCCGCGCAAGCGGTTGAAGCAGCTGGTGCAGCGCAGCAATGCCAAGGCCGCGCGGCATTTCGGGCTGTGGCTGGCGCTGTTGCTGGGCAGCGGTGTTCTAGCCGGGCTGGCCTGGCCGAGCTGGTGGGCGGTGCCGGCCTTTCTGGTCTATGGCGTCATCTACAATTCGGCCGACAGCAAGTGGCACGAACTGTCCCACGGCACCCCGTTCCGCGCCTTCCGGGTCAACGAGGTTCTGTACAAGCTGGTGTCGCTGATGACCCTGCGCGAACCGGTGCGCTGGCGCTGGAGCCATTCGCGGCATCACACCCACACCATCCTTGTGGGCCATGACCCCGAGATCGCCTCGCCCCGGCCGCCGCATATCGCGCTGGCCATCCTTGGCCTGTGGTACCTTCGCGGGCTGTGGCATGAGCTGCGCAACATCGAGGCGATTTCGCGGGGGCATATTCCCGCCGAAGTGGCTTCCTATGTGCCGGACACCCAGCACGGCGAGATGATCCGCTGGAGCCGCATCTTCGTGCTGTTCCTGATGGCCATCCCTGCGGCCTGCCTGCTGACGGGCAGCCTCCTGCCGGCGCTGTTTGTCGGGCTGCCGCGGATCTATGGCTCGTTCCTGCATTACGCGCAGGCCTTCACCCAGCACGCCGGGCTGGACGAGGATATTCTGGATCACCGGCTGAACGCCCGCACGGTGCGGATGAACCCGGTGTTCTCCTTTCTCTACACCAACATGAACTATCACGTTGAACATCACATGTTCCCGATGGTGCCCTTCTACAACCTGCCGGCGCTGCACGCCGAGATCCGCCACGATTGCCCGGCGCCCTATACCGGGCTGGCCGATGCCTATGGCGAGATCGCACGTACGCTGATCCGGCAGTTGAAGGATCCCTCGCACTACGCCCGCCGGGTGCTGCCCGAGGGCGCCGGGGGGACCGGGGCGGAGCGGATACTGGACACGGATTACAGGAGGGCCGCCTGATGGCGGAGTGGATCGACGTTTGCGCGACGGCGGATATCGAGGAAGAAGACGTGCTGCGCTTTGCGCATGGCGGCGCGGTCTATGTTGCCGTGCGCGACGATGCGGACAACTTCTATGTGGTGGACGGGCTGTGCACCCATGAGCATGTGGAACTGGCCGAGGGGTTCGTCTTCGGCTGCGTGCTGGAATGCCCGCGCCATCAGGGACGATTCAACTTGCGCGACGGGCGGCCCAGTGGCGGGCCGGTGACCGAAGGGCTGCGCAGCTATGAAACCCGCGTGGACAATGGCCGGCTGCTGGCGCGGCTGGACGAAGCGACATGAGGCGCGTCGGCATCATCGGCGCCGGGTTGGCGGGCATGGCCTGCGCCCGGCAGTTGCGCGATCAGGGCTTCGACGGCGAGATCTGCGTGTTCAACGGCGAGCCGGACGCGCCCTATGAAAAGCCGGGGCTCAGCAAGGGCCGCATCGGCTGTGATCTGCCGACCGCGATCCCGCTGCCCGAGGTCACGATGACCGGGGCGGCGCTGTCGGTGGATGCCGGGGCGCGGCGGATCGACAGCGTCAGCGGCCCGAGCGCGCCCTTCGATGCCATCCTGTTGGCGCCCGGACGGGTGCCGGTGCTGGTGCCGGGGCTGGAGGGGGCGCTGACCTGCCGCACGCGCGCCGACGTGCGCGCCCTGCGCGCCCGGCTGACGCCAAAGGCGCAGGTGGTGATCGTCGGCGCCGGGCTGATCGGCATGGAACTGGCCGCGGCCCTTGCGCCCGAGGTCGCGCAGGTAACGGTGGTCGAGGCCGGGTCGCGCGCCATGGCGCGGGTGGTTCCGGAGGCGATCGCGGCCGTCATGGTGGCGCGGCTGGAGGCGGCGGGCGTTGCGTTGCGCTTTGGCGAGACGCTGGACAGCCTGTCGGACGGGCAGGGGGGGATGCGGTCGGGCGCGCGCCTGCCCGCCGACATCGTGATCCTGGCCATCGGGGCGGCGCCCGATCTGCGGCTGGCCCGCGCCGCCGGGCTGGTAACACGCCGCGAGGGGATCGTGGTCGGGCCGGACATGCGCGCCTCGGCCGCCGGTATTCTGGCGGCGGGCGATGCGGCCTGTGTGGAGGATCGCGGGCAGGTGCTGGCTTGCCAGAATTACGCGGCGGCGCGCGCTATGGGGATCGCCGCTGCCGAGACCATGCTGGGCCGCCCGTCCCGGTGGAAGCCCGACAGTTGGTTCTGGTCGGATCAGGGCGACGTGACGCTGGAAGGCGTGGGCTCGCCCGAAGGTCAGGCCGAGGTCACGACGCATCCCGACGGCGGCCTGTCGGTGGCGGTGACGCAGGCGGACCGTCTGGTCGGCCAGTTCGCCGCCGGATCGCGCAAGGCCCTGCGCAGCGTCCGCAAGGCCCGCGCCACGCTGGATGCGCCACTGCCGGAAGGGGCGCCCGCATGAGCCGGATGACGGTCGCCGATCTGCTGGCCTGCAAGGGAAAGCGCAAGCTGACCAAGGTGACCCTTCAGGACGTGGTGCTGGCGCGTGCCGCCGAGGCCGCCGGGATCGAGGTGGCCACCGCGCGGCTGGCACCGGGCATCGACCAGATCCGGGCCGCAGCACCCTCGCTGTTTCTGGTGTTCGGGCTGCGTCACGGCGAGTCCCATTCGAAGAAGGCCGAACTGGCCCGCGCCTTTGACGCGATGGAGCGCGGTGCCGATGCCGTCTATTGCCCGATGCGCAAGAAGGTCGTGCGGCGGCTGGCAGATGAGGGCGTGCCGGTGGTCGGCCATGTGGGGCTGATCCCGCGCCGCGCCACCTGGACCGGCGGGATGAAACCGGTGGGCAAGACCGTGGCGCAAGCCGAAAAGGTCTGGGACGCGGTGCGCCGCTATGAGGATGCCGGGGCGATTGCCGTCGAGATGGAACTGGTGCCCGAACGGGTCGCTACCGAGATCGCGCGCCGCACCTCGATGATCGTGTTCTCGATGGGCTCGGGCGGCGGCTGCGACGGCGACTTCCTGTTCACCTCGGACATCACCGGCGAGACCGAGGGCCGCATCCCGCGCCATGCCCGCGTTTATGCGGATCTGGCCGCCGAACAGGCGCGGCTGCACCGGATGCGGGTCGCGGCCCTGCGCGCGTTCCGGGAGGAGTGCGACAGCGGGGCGTTCCCGTCGGCGCGCGAAACCGTCGCCATCGAAGACGAGGAATTCGCCGCCTTCCTTGACCGTCTGGACCGTCCCGCGTCCTAATAGGCGGGTTTCTCGGGGAACCAGCCGGGCCGGGCGGGGTTCAGATAGGCGCCGCGGATGTCGGGCACGCGGTAGCGTTCCAGCGCCTCTTCATCCACCGAGACGCCCAGCCCCGGCCCTTCGGGCAGGGCAAAGGCGCCGTCGCGGATGGCGGGCGCGTCGGGCGAAATGTCGTCGGACAGATAGGCGCTTTCGGTGTCGATGGCGATGGCGGCATTGGGGGTGGCTGCGGCCAGATGCAGATAGGCGGCCTGCGAGGGTCCAAGCTCGGCCCCCGAATGCAGCCCCACCGGCAATCCGGCCGATTCGGCCACGCCCGCCGCTTTGCGCGCCTGCCACAGCCCGCCGGCCTGATGCGGGTCGAGCAGCAGCACATCGGCGGCCTGCGCGCGGAGGATGTTGCCCGCGTCGGCCAGCGTATAAGCGCTTTCGTCCAGCGCAATTGGCACCGGCGACCACGCCCGCAGCGCGGCAGTTCCCGCCAGATCGTCCAGTTCCAGCGGCTGTTCCACATAGGCCGGGTCGAGCGGCGCCAGCTTGCGCAACTGCCGCTTGGCGGTGCCCGGTGTCCAGGCGCCGTTCACATCCAGCCGCAGATCGTGGGGGCCGATCACCTTGCGCGCGGTTTCGGCCAGAGTGATATCGCTGGCGGCGTCGAAGCCGATCTTGACCTTGAAGGTGGTATAGCCCGCATCGAGAAACCCTTGCAGGCGGTCGCGCAATTGCGCCGGATCGCGCGAGAACAGATAGGCCGCGGCCTCGATCCGTGTGCGATAGGCGCCGCCCCAGAAGGCCGAGACCGGCAGGCGCGCATGTTTGCCAAGCGCGTCCCACATGGCCATTTCCATCGCTGCGGCAGCCATGACGGCGGCGCGCTTGTGGTGGTAATACCCAGCGCCCTGCACGTTGCGCCAGAACCGTTCCACCTGGCTGATGTCATAGCCGATGGCCATGGGGGCCACGATTTTCTCGAACACTGCGGGCACGGCGTCGATCAGGCACAGGGTCTCGCCCCAGCCGATGATCCCGGTGTCGGTTTCGATCTTGCAGACCAGCCGCGTGGTGCCGATCCGGGTGCCCGATCCCCATTCGATGGTTTCGCGGAAGGGCACGCGCACCATGGCGTGATGGCAGCTTCGGATTTTCATTTCTGACCTCGCAGGGCAATTGGCGCGTTGACTTGGAACTGAGTTTCAAATTATACAGACGGCGAGATTTGGCAATGGGAAAACCCGTTGCGACGGACCAGGGGAGGGTCGGCTCGGGTGGACGGAAATCCGGACAAGCGTGGAAAAACCGACGGGGCGCAGCCCGGCATGCAGGCGTTGACGCGCGGGCTGGCGGTGATCGAAATGGTGGCGGCTTCGGACAAGCCGCAGCGGTTCACGTCGCTGCTGGAGGCCTCGGGCCTGCCCAAGGGCACGCTGCACCGGATCCTGCAGACGCTGGTGGACGAACGCTATCTGGCGCTGGATGCGCAGGTGCAGACTTACCGTCTGGGCTCGCGCCCGTTCGAGCTGGCGCACCGGGTCTGGGACCAGTTCGACCTGCGCGGCGCCGCCGAGCCCGAATTGGTGCGGATGCGCGACCTGACCGGCGAAACCGTGCGGCTGGGGGTGCTGAGCGAGGGCGAGGTTCTGTACATCGACCAGCGCGAGAAGCCGCAGCCGATCCGCATCGCCAATGGCGTCGGCAGCCGCGCCGCCCTGCACGCCAGCGCCATGGGCAAGGCCATCGCCGCGCATCTGGGCATGGCCGAGCGGCACCGGCTGGCCGAGGCCGAATTCCTGACCGCCTTTACCGACCGCACCGTGGTGACCGGCGGCGATCTGGACCAGCAGTTGAACATCATCAAGGCGCGCGGCTATGCGATCAGCGTCGAAGAGTTGCACGAGGGCATCAGCGGCGTCGCCGCCGCGATCCTGGACCACAACGCCGAGCCGCTGGGCGCGGTGGGCATCGTCGGCCCGTCCTTCCGCCTGAGCGAAGAGCGGCTGCATGCCCTGGGCCGCGAGGTGATCGAGGCGGCACGGCGGATCTCGGGCAACATCGGGGAACTGGCCATGTCGATCAACGTCAATCCGCGCCCCAGCGGGACCGGCGAACAGAATGTGCATGTGGCGGTGCCGGGCATGGATTTCCTGGCCGAGGGGCCGCATTGGTCCGAGGCCGAGGGCCGGTTGCACTGGGTCGATATCCTGGCGCCCAGCGTCGTCACCGGCGACCCGGCGCGCGGCACCCGACAGCAGGTGGAACTGCCCGAACTGGTGGGTTGCGTGGTGCCGCGCGTGTCGGGCGGCTTCGTGGTGGCTACCGAAACCGGGGTCAAGCTGATGGATGCCGACGGCGCGCTGCGGCTGCTGGCCGAACCCGAGGCGGATATTCCCGGCAACCGCTTCAACGACGGCAAATGCGACCGGCAGGGCCGGTTCTGGGTCGGGTCGCTGGCGATCAACACCGCGCCGGGCCATGGCAACTTGTGGCGCATCGATGCCGACGGCAGCAGCCACCGCATGGACAGCGGCATCCATATCTCGAACGGCCTGGGCTGGAGCCCGGACGACCGCACCATGTATTTCACCGACAGCGGCAGCCGCGAGATCTTTGCCTATGATTTCGACGCCGCGCGCGGCACCATCGCCAACCGCCGGGTGTTCGTGCGGCTGGACGAAAGCTTTGGCGTGCCCGACGGGCTGACCGTCGATGCCGAGGGCCACGTCTGGACCGCCTGCTGGGATGGCTGGGCCGTGGTGCGCTTCGATCCGCAGGGCAAGGTGGACCGGGTGATCGACGTGCCGGTGCCACGGCCCACCAGCTGCACCTTCGGCGGGCCGGACCTGTCGACGCTTTTCATCACCACCGCGCGCATCCGTCTGTCGTCGCAGGTCCTCGCCGAGGCGCCCCTGTCGGGCAGCCTTCTGTCGGTTGACACCGGGGTGCGGGGCCAGCCCGAAACCCGGTTCGCAGGATAATCAGGGAAGAACTCATGACCGAACTCCACATCCGCAATCTTTCCAAGCGCTACGGCGAGGTCGAGGTCCTCAAGGACATTAACCTGCATGTGAACACCGGCGAATTCACCGTGTTCGTCGGCCCCTCGGGCTGCGGCAAGTCCACCTTGCTGCGCATGATCTGCGGCCTCGACGAGGTCAGCGGCGGCGAGATCGCCATCGACGGGGAACTGGTCAACGCGGTGCCGCCGTCCAAGCGCGGCATCGCCATGGTGTTCCAATCCTACGCGCTGTACCCGCATATGACCGTGGCCGAGAACATGGGCTATGCCCTGCGGCTTGCTGGCGAGACCAAGGAGCTGATCAACCAGCGGGTCGCCCGCGCCTCGGAAATCCTGAAGATCGACAGCTATCTGGACCGCAAGCCCCGGCAGTTGTCGGGCGGTCAGCGCCAGCGCGTCGCCATCGGCCGGGCCATCGTGCGCGAGCCAAAGATCTTCCTGTTCGACGAACCGCTGTCGAACCTCGACGCGGCGCTGCGGGTGGACATGCGGATGGAGTTCGCCCGGCTGAAGGACCGGCTGGGCACCACGATGATCTATGTCACCCACGACCAGGTCGAGGCGATGACGCTGGCCGACAAGATCGTGGTCATGCGCGCCGGGCGGATCGAGCAGATCGGCAGCCCGCTGGACCTGTACCGCGCCCCGGACAACCGCTTTGTCGCGGGCTTCATCGGCAGCCCGAAGATGAACTTCCTGCCGGTGATCGGGCAAAGCGGCGACCGGCTGTCGGTGCCCGGCGGCAGTGTTGCAGCACCCATGTCCGGTACCCCGACCGAGATCGGCGTGCGGCCCGAGCACATGGAGATCACCGAGGCCGGGGCGAACACGCTGACCGGCACGGTGATGGCCTCGGAACATCTGGGCAGCGACACCTTTGCCTATGTGTCGATCGCCGGAGTCGAACGGCCGATCCTGGTGCGGCTGCACGGCGAATATGCCATCAACCCTGGCGCCGCGGTGTCGGTGGGCTTCGAGGATCGGAGCCTCCATTATTTCGATGCGGAGGGGCTGAGCATTGCCCGCGCCGAGGTGCCAGCGGCCGCATGAGCGATCTTTACGACAGCCATCCCGAACTGCGCCCGGTCGCGGTCGAGGCCGCGCGCTACCCGTCTCTGAAGGGGCGCGGGGTGCTGATTACGGGGGGCGGTTCCGGCATCGGCGCGGGTCTTGTGGAGGCCTTCTGCGATCAGGGTGCGCGCGTAGGCTTCATCGACCTGTCCGCCGCAGGGGCCGAGGCCACCGCCGGGGCGGTGGCGCAGGCCACCGGCACCCGTCCGGAGTTTGCCGTGGCCGACCTGCGCGACATTGCGGCGTTGCAGGCGGCTGTGGACGATCTGCGCGGTCGGATCGGCCCGGTCACCGTGCTGGTCAACAATGCCGGCAATGACGACCGTCTGCCCGCACAAGAGGTGACGCCCGACTATTGGGACGAACGCTTTCACACCAACATCCGGCACCAGTTTTTTGCCGCGCAGGCGGTCTGTGCCGACATGAAGGCGCAGGGCGGCGGTGCCATCGTCAACATGGGATCGAACAGCTGGATGCAGGGCGCGCCGGGGCTGATCGCCTATACCACCGCCAAATCGGCGGTGCAGGGGATGACCAAATCCCTGGCTCGCGAATGGGGCGTCCACGGCATCCGCGTCAACAGCATCGTACCGGGCTGGATCCTGACCGAACGGCAGGTGGTGCGCGCCAAGGCGATCTATCAGGACAAGTTCGACGACTACCTGACGCGGCAATGCCTGAAGGAATTTCTGCTGCCGCCGGATGTGGCGCGCATGGCGCTGTGGCTGGCGGCAGACGACAGCCGTCTGGTGACCTCGCAAAGTTTCATCGTCGATGGAGGCGTGGTGTGACCCAACCCAACATCCTGTTCCTGCTGCCCGACCAGCTGCGCCCGGATTTCCTGGGCTGCTACGGCGCGGATTTCCTGGCGACCCCGGCCATCGACGCGCTGGCCGGGCAGGGGGTGCGGCATGACATGGCGATCTCGCCCAGCCCGATCTGCGTGCCGGCGCGGGCCTCGATGCTGACCGGGCAGAGTGCGGCCAGCAACGGGGTCGTCGACAACCTGTCGTGGCTGCGTCCGGACAGGCAGGCGATGGGCGTGCGCACATGGCCCGAGATCCTGTCGGAGGGCGGCTATCACACCGCCGCCATCGGCAAGATGCATTTCTACCCGTGGGATATTTCAGAGGGGTTCGAGACCCGGATCATCGCCGAGGACAAGCGCCACATCCACGTGCAGGACGATTATGCCGACTGGCTGGCGGCGCGCGGGCTGGCCAAGCACCACGGCAACGACCAGCGCGGGTATCAGGCGCACAAGGGCGCCTCGCTCAGCGACCTGCCCGATGAAGCGCAGGTGGACCGCTGGGTCGCGGGGCAGGCGGCCGACTGGCTGCGCGCCTATGACGACCCGCGCCCCTTTGCGCTGATGGTGGGCTTTCCCGGCCCGCATTGCCCCTATGATCCGCCGCCCGAGGCGCTGGACCGCATCGACCCGGACGGGCTGCCCGCGCCGATCCAGGCCACGGCCGAAAGCGACAGCCACCGGGACGAGTTCATCGCCAGCTACAAGCGCGGCTGGGCCGATCTGGACTACAGCACGCTGGACGCGGATCAGATCCGGCGCATCCGGCACCACTATGCCGCGCTGGTGGAGCGTCTGGACGAAGATGTCGCCAAGGTGCTGGCGGCGCTGGAGGCTTCGGGGCGGCTGGACAACACCATCGTCGTCTTTGCCTCGGACCACGGCGATTACCTGGGCGACTATGGCCTGATGGGAAAGACTTTTTTCCACGAATCGTCGGTACATGTGCCGCTGATCGTGACCGATTTCCGCGCCCCCTGTGCCGCCCGCGACGCCGCCCCGCGCAGCCTGCTGGACCTGTTTCCCAGCTTTCTGGACTGGGCCGGGCTGGACCCGGCGACGCAGGCACAAGGCCAACCGCTGGGTGCGCCCGCCGATGCAGGCCGGGTGATCTGCGGCATGACAAGCCTTGGCGTGATGGCGCGCTCGGCGCGGCACAAGCTGGTGCGGTATGGCAACGGGGCGCAGGCCCTGTTCGATCTGGAGACCGATCCCATGGAGCAGGACAATCGTCTGACCGACCCCGATCTGGCCCCGGTGCGCGAGGCGCTGGAGATCGAATTGCTGCGCGAGATGCTGGACGCCACCCTGGCGGGCCATGTGGACAAGCGGGTGCCCGGCGCCCGGTCGCAGCCGCCGCACGGGTTTTTCCACAGGGGCTGGTCACGGCCATACCCCTCCGACGGGCAATAACTGAAACCAAGTTTCAAAGAACTTGCTTCAGGGCCGCTTGCGCGCTAGTGATAAGTTGGAACTAAGTTTCAAAAGACACCAAGGGAGGAACCAGGTGAAACATCTTGTGCAGAAAATCGCAGGCGCGACGGTCGCTGTCGCCCTGTCGCTGTCCGCCGCATCGGCGGATGAGGTCGAATTCATGAACTGGCTGGGGGCCGAGGAGACCGGCAAGGACAAGCTGGCCGATATGGCCGCGGGTTTCGAGGCCACGGGCAACACCGTCGACATTCAGGCCTATGCCTGGGGCGATCTGCCCAAGAACCTGTTCCTGCGGGCGCGGTCGAACACGCTGCCGGACGTCAGCCAGATCCAGGGCCGGATGCTGCCGACCTTTTCGGGCATCGACGCGCTGGTCGATCTGAACGAGGTCATCGGCAAGGACAAGCTGGAAGAAATGTTCCCGGCCAGCTTCCTGGCCATGGGCGATATCGACGGCAAGCAACTGGCGCTGCCGTGGATCGGCGGCACCATCGGCTGGGTCGCCAATACCGAGGTGCTCGAGGCCGCCGGCGTCACCGAGATCCCGACCACGGTCGAGGAATTCACCGCCGCCCTGATTGCGGTGCGGGACAATGTGCCCAACTCGGTGCCCTATGCGCTGGCCACCAAGAACAACAACTCAATCCTGCTGGACTATCTGATCTGGAGCTGGACCTTCGGGTCGGACGTGATCGTCGATGGCAAGCCAGTGGTCAACTCGCCCGAAGGCAAGGCGGCGCTGGCCTATCTGACCATGCTGGTGGCCGAACGCCTGGCCGCGCCGGAAATCGACCGCCCCGATTCGCGCCGCCTGTTCGCACAGGGCGCCACGGCCTTCTATCTGGATGCCCCGGTGGCGCGCGCCTTTGCCCGCACTTTCTCGGGCCGGGACGAAGAAATCGACGCGGCGGTCAAGCCGATCATGGGGCCGGTGCTGGCCGAGGGTGACACCCCGCAGTCGATCCAGTGGGGCCATGTCATCGCCCTGTTCGGGGACGACAACGCCACCTCCGACAGTGCCGCGCTGGCCTTCGTGATGCATCTTCTGTCGGATGAGGTTCTGGTGGATTACGCCGCCGACCAGGGCGTGCTGCCGACCACCAAGGCCGGGCTGGCTTCGGAGCGGATCACCGGGGACCAATACCTGAAGGACTGGGCCGAGGCCTCGGTCGCGCCGCGCCGCAACACCATCGCCTCGCTCGACAACGGCGGCGAAGTGGCCGGCATCATCGGCGAAGAGGTGCAGGCTGCGATCCTGGGCCAGAAATCGCCCGAGCAGGCCGCCGACGACATGCAGGCCCGCCTGGAAACGGCGATGGCCGACTGACCGACCTTGCGACCGGTTCCGCCACGGCGCGGGATCGGCCTCTCGGCGGCCCGCAGTGGCCGGGCCGCCGGACATCTTCCAATCAAACCCCCCCCGGAATCCGATGCCAACAGACATCACACATACCGCAGACGCGCCCGCCTTTCGGCCCTCGCCCCACGCCAAGCGCGGCGGGTTGCGCGCCGGACAGGCCCGCTTCGGTATCCTGCTGCTGCTGCCCGCGCTGGTGGCCTTCTGCCTGATCGTCCTGTCGCCCTTCGTGCAGGCGCTGGCGCTGTCGCTGTACAAATACACGATCTCGACGCCCGAGCCGATCTTCGTGGGGTTCAGCAATTTCACCAAGCTGCTGAGCGATCCGACGGTGCGGGGATCTTTTGTCACCACCGCCATTTACGTCTTCTTCACCACCTTCTTCTCGATCACCCTGGGGCTGGCCTGGGCGATCATCCTGAACGAGCCGTTCCGGGGCCGCAGCGCCCTGCGGGGGATCTCGCTTTTGCCGTGGATCATGCCGGCGACGGTGTCGGCCTTCATCTTCGGATGGATCTTCAACTCGCGCTATGGGGTTCTGAACGCCGTCGCGCTCGAGATGGGGCTGATCGAGTATCCGGTGGCCTGGCTATCGACCACCTCGGGCGCGATGATGGCGGTGGTGATGACTAAGGTCTGGCTGTCGATCCCGTTGTTCATGTCGTTCTTCCTGGCCGGACTGGCCAGCATGGACCGCGAACAGATCGAGGCCGCCCGCGTCGATGGCGCCGGCAACTACCGCGTGCTGAAGGATCACATCCTGCCGCACCTGCGCCCGGTGCTGCTGGTAGTGATCGTGCTGGGCATGATCGGCAACCTGCAACAGTTCGACTCGATCTACGCCCTGACCGGCGGCGGCCCGGTGCGCGCCACCTCGGTGCTGTCGGTCGAGGTCTACCGCCGCGCCTTCGAACAATGGGACATCGGCATGGCCGCCACCATCGGCGTGCTTTGGGTCGCGACCATCCTGCCGCCCGCCTATTTCTACCTGCGCCAGCTCATGAAAGGGGCCGAATGATGCTCGACCTCAGCACCCGCTCCGCCAAGATCGTGTTCTTCGGCGTGGCCGCGATCATCGGGTTCTTCCTGTTCTTCCCGGTCTACTGGACGGTGATCTCGGCCCTGAAGACCGATCAGGAGTTGTACCAGATCATTCCCACCGCCTATCCGCACAAGCCGACGCTGAGCCATTTCTGGACCGCGCTGACCGATGGCCAACTGCCGAAGCTGCTGGGCAATTCGCTGTTCGTCTCGCTCAGCTCGGCGGCGTTCAATGCAACGCTGGCCACCTATGCGGGCTACAGCTTTGCCAAGTACCGCTATTTCGGCCGCAAGCCGGTGATGATGTTCATGCTGTCGGCGCAGATGTTTCCCTTCGGCCTGCTGCTGATCACCATCTACCCGATGTATGTCGAATGGGGGCTGCTGGATACGCGGCTGGGGCTGATCCTGTCCTATATCGTCTTCGCGCTGCCGGTCGCCACCTACATGATCTACAGCTACTTCAGCCAGGTCCCGAACGAGCTGATCGAGGCCGCCCGCGCCGATGGTGCCAGCGACCTGCGGATCTTCCACACCATCGTGCTGCCGATCTCGATCCCGCCGATCATCACGGTGTTTCTGTATTCCTTCATGTGGAGCTGGAACGACCTGCTGTATTCGCTGACCCTGATCGTGTCGGACGAAAAGCGCACCGTCGCGCCGGGGCTGCTGCTGACCTATCTCAACGAAACCAACGCCGACTGGGGCGGTGCGATGGCCGCGAGCCTGATGGCGGCGACGCCGGTGATCCTGGGGTTCATGTTCCTGCAACGCTATTTCATCCAGGGCGTCACCGCCGGAGCCGTCAAATGAACCCCCTGTCCGGAACCTTCCCCGTCCTGTGCACGCCGTTCAACGCCGATGGCAGCGTCAACACCGATGATTTCCTGCGGCTGGTTGAGTTCGTCATCGACTGCGGCGCCGACGGCTGCGTCTTTCCCGGCGTCGCGTCCGAGGTCGACACCCTGACCGGCGACGAGCGCGCCGAACTGACCGGGCTGCTGGGCCGGGCCCTGAACGGGCGCATCCCCTTCATCTGCGGCGCCTCGGCCGCCACCCCGGCCGAGGTCGTGGCCTTCGCGCGCGCCGGACATGCGGCCGGAGCTTCGGCCGCGATGGTCATGGCGCCCGGCGCGCTTGGCCGCGATCTGGCGGCGCAGAAGGCGTTCTTCGCCGAGGTCTGCGCGCAAACCCCGATCCCGATCCTGTTGCAGAACGCGCCGGTGCCCATCGGGGCCGGGCTGGCGCCCGAGGACACTGCTGCCCTGGCGGCCTCGCAGCAGGCGATCCGCTATGTCAAGGAAGAGACCATGCCGTGCGGCCAGAACCTGACGCGCATCCTGGCGGCGGCGGGCGACAGCATCGAAGGCGTCTTCGGTGGCGCCGGCGGGCGCTATATCACCGACGAGCTGGCTCGTGGCAGCCTGGGCACCATGCCCGCCGCCGAGTTCACCGATCTGCACGTCCGGCTGGTCAACGCCTGGCGCGCGGGCGACATCGCCGAGGCGCGGCGGCTGTTCATGGTCTCGATGCCGCTGCTGAGCTTCCAGGCCATTTTTCGCATGCATATGACCAAGGCTACCCTGCAACGGCGCGGGGTGCTGACCACCACCTTCGTGCGCGGGGCCGGGCCGAAGATGGACGACGGCGACCGGCGCGAATTGCACGCGCTGCTGGACCTGATCGCCCCCGAACTTTCGCAATTCGACCTGCAGCCGCTTGCGGCCAACTAAGGACAGACCATGCCACGCGACCCCCTGGATTCGATCGCCAAGATCGAAAGCTTCATCATCTCGATCCCGCGCGACACCCCCTATCTGGGGCCGCTGCGCGAGGGCGAGTTCATCAACGAGAAGGGCTATCTGATCCGCAACGGCAACCGGTCGATCTATCCGTCGTCGGACCTGTCGGTGATCATCAAGGTCACCGCCGAAAGCGGCAAGGTGGGCTGGGGCGAGACCTATGGCATCGCCGCCCCCGAGGCGGTCAAGGCGATCATCGACAACCTGCTTGCGCCGACGCTGATCGGCAAACCGGTGGGCCAGCCGGCGGTGATGTTCGAAGACATGTACGACATGATGCGGGTGCGCGGCTTCTTCGGCGGCTACTATGTGGATGCCATCGCCGGGATCGACATCGCGCTGTGGGACCTGTTCGGCAAATGCACGAACCTGTCGATCTCTGAACTGCTGGGCGGGCGCCGGCATCATACCTTGCCGGCCTATGTCTCGGGCCTGCCGCGCGCGACGCTGCAGGAGCGCTGCGACATGGCGCAGGACTGGGTGGCCAAGGGTTATCGCGCCATCAAGTTCGCCGCCGCCGTGTCGGACGACGGCATCGTCACCGAAATGGCGGCCCTGCGCGAGGCGGTGGGGCCGGGGGTCGATCTGATGGTCGACCTGCACTGGAAATTCGAGGCCAGCGAGGCGATCCGCCTGATCCGCCGCCTGGAAGAGCACAACCTGTATTTCGCCGAAGCCCCCTGCCAGCCTGAGGACATCGAGGGCCAGGCCCGCGTGGCGCGCGGCATCGGGGTGCCGCTGGCCCTGGGCGAGGAATGGCGCACCGTCTATGAGGTGCGCCCGCGCCTGACCGCGGCCACCTGCGGCATCATCCAGCCCGAGATCGGCCACACCGGCATCACCTCGTTCCAGCAGATCGGCCACATGGCGCAGGCGTTCCACATCAAGATCATCCCGCATGCCTCGATCTCGGTGGGGATCTTCATGGCGGCCAGCCTGCAGGCCACGGCGGCGCTGCAGCGGGTGCCCTACCACGAATACCAGCATTCGATCTTCGACCGGAACCTGCGCTTCGTGACCGGCGACATGGCCTGCGCCGAGGGGCATTACACCATCCCCACCGGGCCGGGGCTGGGGGTCGAGCCCACCGAGGAACTGTTCCAATACGTCGTGGCGGAGTAATCAGATGCAGAAAGACTACAAGGGGATCTACCCGGTCCTTTACGCCTTCTTCGACAAGAACGACCGGCTGGACCGCGATGCCATGGCCGCCCAGGTCGAACACTGCCTGGCCGCCGGCGCCCATGGCATCACCGTGCTGGGGCTGGTCACCGAGGTGCACAAGATGGACGTCAACGAACGTCTGTATCTGGTGGAATTGGTCGGCGATCTGATCGGCGGACGGGTGCCCTATGCAGTGACCGTGGGCGAGCCGGGCCAACGCGGACAGGTGGAATTTTCCAAGGCGGCGGCGCGGGCCGGGGCCGATTGGGTGATCCTGCAGCCGCCGGCGATCAAGGGCACCTCCGAGGCCGACCTGATCCGCTTCTTCGGCGCCGTCGCGCAGGCGGTGGACATCGACGTGGCGGTGCAGAACAACCCGGTGAACCTGGATGTATCGCTGTCCATCGGCGGGCTGGTGGAGTTGAACCGCCAGCATCCCAACATCTCGCTGCTCAAGGGCGAGGGTTATTCCGTCGATATCGCGCGGGCCATCGAGCAGTCGAACGGTGCGTTCCGGGTCTTCGGCGGTCATGGCGGCATCGAGTTCCTGTCGCTGCTGCGCGCGGGCGGCGTCGGGCTGATCCCGGCGCCGGATTTCATCGCGCCGCAGGTGCGCTTGTTCAACCTGTGGCAAAGCGGTACCGCCGCCGACCGCGCCGAGGCCGAGCGCATCCACCGCGAGCTTCTGCCCGCCATCGCCTTCATGTCACGTTCGGTGCCCGGCATGCTGTGCTATGGCAAGCGGCTGCTGGCGCAACAGGCGGGGATCGACGCGGTGCACGACCGCCAACCGGCGCTGCGTCCGACCGACTTTGGCCTGTCCGAGGTCGCCGGGTTCGCCCGCGATATTGCCGCCGCCTGCGACCGGGCTGCGGCCTTCGCCGCCGAATAGACCGCTTCGACTCTCACGCCTGATGGGCCGTGCCTGACCGGGCGCGGCCCGTTCTTTTGATCCGTTGCTCGTGCCGTGGCACGGGCTTGCACCGGTTTCATTGCTGACCAAATTCTGAGCCACCCGCCGCCGGGACCCGCAGGACTGCCGAAAAACCGTGCACCTGCAGCATGGACACGGATTTCCCCAGTCCTTTGCCTGCGGGAAACTTGAAACGCCCCCGCCGATCTTCCTATCCGGGAGGGGAGAGGCGGGCCCACCCCCGCCGACCGCCGCAACGGCGCGGCAGTTCCAATACATCAGCCCCCCACGGGGCGCGCGGCAACGACGCTGCTTTTCTGTTCCGACACGGGTCGGAGCGAGGGGTTGCGACATGCCGATTTGCCGGCCCCCCCTTCACGAAAAGCAGCCGTCCTCAGCCGCAGCAGTTTGAGACGGAGACGCAGATGCGCAGGCAACGGCTTGTAATCATTGGCAACGGAATGGCGCCCGGACGGATGCTGGAGCATCTGTTCGCCAGCGCGCCCGAGGCTTTCGAGGTCACGATCTTCGACGCCGAACCGCGCGTGAACTATGACCGCATCATGCTGTCGCCGGTTCTGTCGGGCGAGAAGACTTTCGACGACATCGTGATCCATGACGACGCCTGGTACGCCGCCCATGGCGTCACCCTGCATCGCGGAGAAAGGGTCGTGCAGATCGACCGCACCGCGAAGACCGTGACCTCGGACGGCGGGATCACGGTGGGCTATGACAAGCTGGTCATCGCCACCGGCTCCACCCCCTTCATTATCCCGGTGCCGGGCCACGATCTACCCGGTGTGCTGGCCTACCGCGATCTGGACGATGTGGAAAAGATGCAGGCCGCCGCAAAGGCCGGGGGCCGCGCCGTGGTGATCGGCGGTGGGCTGCTGGGGCTGGAAGCGGCCGCCGGGCTGAAAGCGCAGGGCATGGACGTCTCCGTTCTGCACCTGATGCCCAGCCTGCTGGAACGCCAGCTGGACCCGGCGGCGGGCTATCTGCTGCAGAAGGAACTGGAAGGCCGGGGCATCGAGGTGCGTTGCGGCGCCAACACCAGGGCCATCCACGGCGACGGCAAGGTCGAGATGGTGGAGCTGGACGACGGCACACGGATCGACGCGGCGCTCGTGGTCATGGCGGTGGGCATCCGCCCCAACACCGCGCTGGCTGCCGAGGCCGGGTTGCAGGTCGGGCGCGGGATCGTCACCGATGCGAGCCTGCGGACCTCGGACCCCGATATCTATGCGGTCGGCGAATGCACCGAGGTTGACGGGCGGGTCTATGGTCTGGTGGCGCCGCTCTACCAGATGGCCAAGGTGGCCGCCGCGCATCTGGCCGGGACGGGGGCGGAGGGTTTTGCCCATGCCGAGACGCCGACCAAGCTGAAGGTCACCGGCATCAACCTGTATTCCGTGGGCGATTTCGGCGATGGTCCGGACCGCGAGGATATCGTCCTGCGCGACGCCGCGCGCGGCACCTATCGCCGGGTGATCCTGAAGGACAACACGGTGATCGGCGCGGTGCTGTACGGCGATGTCGCCGACGGCATGTGGTACAACGAGCTGCTGAAGTCCGGCGAGGATGTTTCCGATATCCGCGACACGCTGATCTTCGGGCAGGCGCTGCAGGGCGGGGCGGCCGCCGATCCGCTGGCCGCCGTCGCCAATCTGGCCGATGACGCCGAGATCTGCGGCTGCAACGGCATCTGCAAAGGCGCCATCGTCAACGCGATCACCGACAAGGGGCTGACCTCGCTGGCCGAGGTGCGGGCCCATACCAAGGCCTCGGCCTCCTGCGGGACGTGTTCCGGGCTGGTCGAGGGCGTCATCGCCCTGACCCTGGGCGACGACTTCGAGCAGGCGGCCGAAGGCATGTGCGGCTGCACCGATCTTGGCCACGGCGAAGTGCGCCGTCTGATCAAGTCCAAGGGGCTGAAGTCGATCCCGGCGGTGATGCAGGAGCTGGAGTGGAAGACCTCCGGCGGCTGCGCCAAATGCCGCCCGGCGCTGAACTACTACCTGCTGAGCGACTGGCCGGGCGAATATGTTGATGACCAGCAGAGCCGGTTCATCAACGAACGCGTCCACGCCAACATCCAGAAAGACGGCACCTATTCGGTGGTGCCGCGCATGTGGGGCGGCATGACCAGCTCGGACGAATTGCGCGCCATTGCCGATGTGGTCGATAAATTCGCCATTCCCGACGTGAAGGTCACCGGCGGTCAGCGCATCGACCTGCTGGGCGTGAAGAAGGAAGACCTGCCCGGCGTCTGGGCCGATCTGAACAAGGCCGGGATGGTCTCGGGCCACGCCTATTCCAAGGGGCTGCGCACGGTGAAGACCTGTGTCGGCTCGACCTGGTGCCGCTTCGGGACGCAAGATTCCACCGGGCTGGGCATCCGGCTTGAGAAATTCCTCTGGGGGTCGTGGACCCCGGCCAAGCTGAAACTGGCGGTCACCGGTTGTCCGCGCAACTGCGCCGAGGCGACCTGCAAGGACATCGGCGTGATCTGCGTCGAGAGCGGCTATCAGATTGTCTGTGGCGGCGCCGCCGGGCTGCACATTCAGGGCACCAGCGAATTGGGCACGGTGGCCACCGAGGAAGAGGTGATCGAGGTCATCGCCGCCCTGACCCAGATGTACCGCGAGCAGGGGTTCTATCTGGAACGCATCTACAAATGGGCCGACCGGGTTGGGTACGACACCGTCCGGGCCGCGATCCTTGAGGATCGCGACAGCCGCCGCGCCTATTTCGACCGCTTCGTCTTCTCGCAGAGCTTCGTGCAGACCGACCCCTGGTCCGAGCGTGTCTCGGGCGTGGACAAGCATGAATTCAACCCGCTGGCCGTGTTCGGCACCGAAACGATGGAGGCCGCGGAATGAACGCCCCGCTCTCGCCCGAGGCGCTGGACTGGCGTCTGATCGGCACCCTTGACGACATTCCCCAACAGGGCGCGCGCTGCGTGAAGAACGGCGCCATGACGATCGCGGTGTTTCGCACCGCCGATGACCGGGTGTTCGCGCTGGAAGACAGATGCCCGCACAAGAACGGGCCGCTGAGCCAGGGCATCGTGCACGACGGCTGTGTCACCTGCCCGCTGCACAACTGGGTGATCTCGCTGGAAACCGGCGCCGCGCAGGGCGCCGACGACGGCCAGACCGCCCGCTTTCCCACCCGCGTCGAAGGGCGCGACGTCTTTCTGAAACTGATCCCGAGCGTCTGAAACAGGGCGCCGCTTCCCCACTGAAAGGAACCCCAAGCATGTCATATGTCCAACCCAAGGAATTCGCGGCCAAGATGGTCGACGCCGGTGAATCCAAGATTTTCATGGCCACCAAGGACACGCTGATCCGTGCCTTCATGGCGGGCGCGATCCTGGCGCTGGCCGCGGCCTTCGCGGTGACCATCGCGGTCAACACCGGCAACTTCCTGGTCGCCTCGCTGCTGTTCCCGGTGGGCTTCTGCACCCTGTACCTGCTGGGCTTCGACCTGCTGACCGGCGTCTTCACCCTGGCGCCGCTGGCGGTTCTGGCCAAGCGTCCGGGCTGCACCTGGAAGGGCGTGTTCCGCAACTGGGGGCTGGTGTTCTGCGGCAACTTCGCGGGTGCCATGACCACCGCCGTGCTGATGGCCGTTGTTTTCACCATGGGCTTTTCGCAAGAGCCAAATGCCGTCGGCCAGAAGATCGGCCAGATCGGCGAGGCCCGGACGCTGGGCTATGCCGCCGCCGGCGGGTCCGGTCTGCTGACCGTCTTTGTCCGCGCGGTGCTGTGCAACTGGATGGTGTCGACCGGTGTGGTCGCGGCGATGATGTCGACCTCGGTCTCGGGCAAGATCCTGGCCATGTGGATGCCGATCATCGTGTTCTTCTACCTCGGCTTCGAACACTCGATCGTCAACATGTTCCTGTTCCCGAGCGGCATCATGCTGGGCGGCGAGTTCACCTGGGCGGATTACTTCATCTACAACGAGATCCCGGTGGTTCTGGGCAACCTTGTCGGCGGCCTGACCTTCGTCGGCGGTATGATCTATGCCACGCATTTCCGTGAAAGCCCCAAGCGCAACACCGTGGCGCGCAACGACGACGCTGCCGTTACCCCGGCGGAATAAACCCTTCCCGACGGACCCCGCTTCGGTGGGGCCCGTTTTTTCGGTTTCGGAGCCTGCCCATGCCCAAGGATATCAACGCCCCGGCGACGCTGCGCGTTACCATCGGCCAGTATTCCGCGGCCGGACGGAAGCCCGAGAACCAGGATTTCCACGGCGCCCTGATCCCCGAGGGCGATGTGCTGACCCACAAGGGCATCACGCTGGCGGTGGCCGATGGCATTTCGTCCAGCCGGGTCAGCTGCGAAGCCGCCGAAATGGCGGTCAAGGGGCTGCTGAGCGACTATTACGCGACGCCGGGCACATGGACGGTCAAGACCTCGGCCACCCGCGTGATCGCGGCCACCAACGCCTGGTTGCACGGTCAGAATTCCGGGGTCGAGGATGTGAACGCAGGAAGGGTCTGCACCCTGAGCGCGCTGATCCTGAAAGGCCGCGCGGGCCATGTGCTGCACGTCGGCGACAGCCGGGTGTCGCGCCTGTCCGGGGCCAGCCTTGAGCCGCTGACCACCGATCACCGCCGGGTTCTGTCGGCCGAGGAAAGCTATCTGGGCCGGGCGCTTGGCGTCGAACATGATGTCGAGATCGACTATGCCCGCGTGACCCTGCACGAGGGCGACGTGTTTCTTCTGACCACCGACGGGGTGCATGAACATCTGCCCCCCGGCGCGGTGCGGGCGGCGCTGGCCGTGCCCGATCTGGACACCGCCGCCGCCCGGGTCGCCGAGGCGGCGCTGGCGGCGGGCAGCGACGACAACCTGACGGTGCAGATCCTGCGTATCGACGGGCTGCCTGCGGGCGGTGCGGATCTGGAAGTCGATGCCTTGCGCCTGCCGGTGCCGCCCTTGCCCAAGGCGGGCGACTCGATCGACGGCTTCCGCATCCTGCGCCCGCTGCACGCCACTGCCCGCAGCCATGTGTATCTGGCCACCGATCCGGCGGGATACCGCGTCGCCCTGAAGGTGCCGGCCACCGAGATGGCCGCCGATGCGGATTACCTGCGCCGCTTCGTGCTGGAAGAATGGATTGCGCGGCGGCTGTCCTCGGCGCATGTGCTGCGCCCGGCGCGGGCGCCGGAAAAGCGCACCGCGCTGTATGTGGTCACCGAGTACGTCGAGGGCATCACCTTGCGCCAGTGGATGACCGACCATCCCGAACCGGATCTGGACGCGGTGCGGGACATCGTCTCGCAGATCGCCACCGGGCTGCGGGCCTTCCATCGCCGCGAGATGATCCATCAGGATATTCGCCCCGAGAACATCATGATCGATCCCGATGGGACCGTGAAGATCATCGATCTGGGTTCGACCTTCGTGGCCGGGGTGGAGGAGGCCGCGCCGGGAATGCTGGGCCAGATGCCCGGCACCTTCCAGTTCACCGCGCCGGAATACTTGTCTGGCGATGCGGTCAGCTGGCGGTCGGATCAATACGCGCTTGGCGTCATCGCCTACGAGATGCTGACCGGGCGGCTGCCCTATGGCGCGGCGGTGTCGCGGGTGCGCACGCGGCGCGACCAGATGCGGCTGTTCTACAAGCCCGCCCGCGACGACGACAGCCTCGTGCCCGCCTGGATGGATGCGGCGCTGCGCCGGGCCACCCATCCCGATCCGCTGCGCCGCTATGATGCGCTGACCGAATTCGTCGCCGATCTGAAGGCGCCCGGCAGCACGTGGCGCGAAGGCCGCCACGTGCCGCTGGCGCAGCGCAATCCCGTCCGTTTCTGGCAGGGCGTCTCCGCGATCCTCGCGGCGCTGTGCCTTATTCTTGCCGCCCAGCTGGGCGGTTGACTTCGCAACCGAGGAGAACGACCGATGAAAGACCTTTCGCTGACCGACATGCTGGACAAGGAAGATGTCACCGCAATGATCATCGTGGCCAAGAAGAAGGCCGGGCTGACATGGGCGGGCATTGCCGAAAGCATCGGCATGTCGCCGGTCTGGACCCATTCGGCCTGCATGGGCATGAACGCCTTTTCCGCCGAGAAGGCGGCGGCACTGGTGGCGCTGCTGGACCTGCCCGCCGAGGCGGCGGCGGTGCTGGAGGAAAGCCCCACCAAGGTCTGGGAGCAGACCGTGCCCACCGATCCCTGCATCTATCGCCTCTACGAGATCGTCGGCGTCTATGGCCCGACCATCAAGGCGCTGATTCACGAAGAATTCGGCGACGGCATCATGTCGGCCATCGACTTCGACATGTCCGTGACCCGCGTGCCCAGTGAAAAGGGCGACCGGGTGAAGGTCGAAATGTCTGGGAAATACCTGGCCTATAACGCCTGGTGATCCGCGCCGGGGGCGCTGGCGGGCACCCGTTGGCGACCTCGCACCGCAGAACCGATCCTGAAAGAGGGTGATCTGGTGCCGCTTCGGACCTTTCCGGGGCGGCGTCGGAGGGTTTGGACACTGTGTGGGGCGGTCTGCCGGAATTGGGGGGTGACCGCTGCCGCGCGCCGTGGGACACTTCGCCGGTGCAGGTAGACGGAGATAACGATTTGACCAGAACCGACGCCGGGTTGACCCAGAACCCCCATGCGGTGCGCGACACCCGCGAGAAAAACCTCGAGGTCGCCATCGGCCGCCAGGTGCGCGCCCTGCGCAAGCATCACCGCATGACGGGCGCGGATCTGGCGGCGAAATCCGGGGTCTCGGTCGGCATGTTGTCGAAGATCGAAAACGGGGTGATCTCGCCGTCGCTGGGCACCATCCAGACGCTGGCCCATGCGCTTCAGGTGCCGCTGGTGCGGTTGTTCTCGGGCTATGAAGAGGCGCGCGGCTGCATCCAGGTCAAGGCGGGCGAGGGGGTCGAGACCGACCGGGCCGGCACCCGCGCCGGGCATCAGTACAATCTACTAGGGCATCTGGGATCGAATGCCACCGGCGTGGTCAATGAACCCTACCTGATCACCCTGACCGACCGCAGCGACACCTTCCCGACCTTCCAGCACGAGGGCATGGAGTTTCTCTACATGCTGGAGGGCTGCATCGAGTATCGCCACGGCGACCGGCTGTTCCTGATGGAACCCGGCGACTCGCTGCTGTTCGATTCCGACGCGCCGCATGGCCCGGAAAACCTGCTGGAGCTTCCGGCCCGCTATCTGTCGATCATCACCTATCCGCAGAAGGATTGATCCCGTTCCCGAACCGCCCGAATTGCGGGCGTTCGGGGCGTGGGCCGGGGCGGTGTGCCTGAAAATCGGGCAGGCGCGGCGGGGGCGCGATAATTCGCACCACAGGAAAATAACTTTCTTGCAGTGAAGATTGCGGATCCGCTAGGCACGTCCCGAAGCCGGCCATCGGCGTGAGACGGAGAATCCTATGTGTGGCATTGTTGGCCTGTTCCTGAAACAGGATGCGCTGCGCCCCCGGCTGGGGGACATGCTGACCGATATGTTGATCACCATGACCGACCGCGGCCCGGACAGCGCCGGGATCGCGATCTACGGCGATGACAGTGACGGGGTGAAGATCACCGTGCAATCGGACAGCCCCGACACTGCCTTTGCCGGGCTGGAGGAGGCTCTGGCCGGGGACCTGAACGCACATGTCACCGTCAAACCTGTCGATACCCATGCCGTGCTGACGGTCCCGGCCGCGCAGCAGGCCGCCGCGATTGCCGCGCTGGAAGCGCGCGGGTTGCGGATCATGGGGACGGGTGCCGCGATGGAGATCTACAAGGAAGTGGGTCTGCCCGAAGACGTGGCCGCCCGTTTCGACCTGCGCGCCATGGGCGGCAGCCACGGCATCGGCCATACCCGCATGGCCACGGAATCGGCGGTGACGACGCTGGGCGCGCATCCGTTCTCGACCGCCGATGACCAGTGCCTTGTGCACAATGGCTCGCTGTCCAACCACAATGACATGCGCCGCAAGCTGGCCCGCAAGGGCGTGATGACCCGGACCGAGAACGACACCGAGGTCGGTGCCGCCTATATTTCGTCCCGCATCGCCGAGGGAGCTTCGCTGAAGGAGGCGCTGGAAGGCACGCTGGAGGATCTGGACGGGTTCTTCACCTTTGTCACCGGCACCCGTAGCGGCTTTGGCGTGGTGCGCGACCCGATCGCCTGCAAACCGGCGGTGATGGCGGAGACTGACGACTATGTCGCCTTCGCCAGCGAATACCGCGCCTTTGCCGACCTGCCGGGCATTGAGGCTGCCCGCATCTGGGAACCCGAACCCGCAACCGTCTATTTCTGGGAACGCTGAGCATGACCACTCTGGATATGGCGCAGGTCGATCTGCGCGACGTGAACAGCACGCTGCAGGCGGCGGCAACCGGTGGCGGCGGGGCTTTCGAAATCGTCAATCCGCGCGGCTCCCATGCGGTTGCCGTGGGGCTGGACGGGCCGATTGAGGTCACGGTGAAAGGCTCCACCGGCTATTACTGTGCGGGCATGAACAAGGCCGCCCGGATCACCGTCGAAGGCTCGGCCGGGCCGGGGGTGGCCGAAAACATGATGTCGGGCGAAGTCACCATCACCGGCGATGCCAGCCAATACGCCGGGGCCACCGGCCATGGCGGGCTGCTGAACATCCGGGGCAATGCCTCGTCGCGCTGCGGGATATCGATGAAGGGCATCGACATCGTGGTTCATGGCAACATCGGCCATATGTCCGCCTTCATGGCGCAGAAGGGAAACCTTGTGGTGCTGGGTGATGCGGGCGACGCATTGGGAGATTCGCTCTATGAGGCGCGGCTGTTCGTGCGCGGGACGGTGAAATCGCTGGGCACCGATTGCATCGAGAAAGAGATGCGCCCCGAGCATCTGGCGCTGCTGGCCGACCTGCTGAAGCGCGCCGGAGCCGAGGCCGACCCGAGCGAGTTCAGGCGCTATGGCTCGGCCCGCAAGCTCTACAATTTCAACATCGATCACGCGGGCGAGTACTGAGCATGGACAAGACCCCCAAGACCGAACCCCGCCAGAGCTGGACCTTCTCGCGCGAGGTGAACGCCGAGATCCGCCGCGCCGCCGACACCGGCATCTACGACATTCGCGGCGGCGGGGCCAAGCGCCGAGTGCCGCATTTCGATGACCTGCTGTTTCTGGGTGCCTCGGTCAGCCGCTACCCGTTGGAAGGCTACCGCGAGAAATGCGAGACCTCGGTAACGCTGGGCACGCGGTTTGCCAAGAAACCTATCGAGTTGAAGATCCCGATCACCATTGCGGGCATGTCTTTCGGCTCGCTCTCGGGTCCGGCGAAAGAGGCTTTGGGCCGGGGCGCGTCGCTGGCGGGCACTTCGACCACAACCGGCGACGGCGGCATGACCGAAGAGGAACGCGGCCATTCGCAGATGCTGGTCTATCAGTACCTGCCCAGCCGCTATGGCATGAACCCCGACGATCTGCGCCGCGCCGATGCCATCGAAGTGGTGGTGGGGCAGGGGGCCAAGCCCGGCGGCGGCGGCATGTTGCTGGGCCAGAAAATCACCGAGCGTGTCGCCGGGATGCGCGACCTGCCCGTCGGCATCGACCAGCGGTCAGCCTGCCGTCACCCCGATTGGACCGGGCCGGATGATCTGGAAATCAAGATCCTGGAACTGCGCGAGATCACCAACTGGGAAAAGCCGATCTACATCAAGGTCGGCGGCGCGCGCCCCTATTACGACACCGCGCTGGCGGTGAAGGCCGGGGCCGATGTGATCGTGCTGGACGGGATGCAGGGCGGCACCGCCGCCACGCAGGATGTGTTCATCGAACATGTCGGCCAGCCGACGCTGGCCTGTATCCGCCCGGCCGTGCAGGCGCTTCAGGATCTGGGGCTGCACCGCGAGGTTCAACTGGTGGTGTCGGGCGGCATTCGCACTGGGGCCGATGTAGCCAAGGCGCTGGCGCTGGGGGCCGATGCGGTGTCTGTCGGCACGGCGGCGCTGGTGGCGATTGGCGACAATGATCCCAAATGGGAAGATGAGTACCAGAAGCTGGGCACAACCCACGGCGCCTATGACGACTGGCACGAGGGGCGCGATCCGGCGGGCATCACCACGCAGGATCCAGAATTGATGGCGCGGTTTGATCCGGTCGAGGGTGGCCGGCGGCTGCGCAACTATCTGAACGTGATGACGTTGGAATGCCAGACGCTCGCCCGCGCCTGCGGCAAGAGCCACGTCCACAATCTGGAGCCCGAGGATCTGTGCGCCCTGACCATGGAGGCCGCCGCCATGGCGCAGGTGCCGCTGGCGGGCACCAACTGGTATCCGGGCAAGCCGGGGTTCTGAGCCGGGCGGGGCACGTCTGGCACATATTGACGATCATTCGAGAAAAGGACAGGCCATGACCACGGATCTTGCAGCCTTCGCCGCCGAAAAAGGCGTCAAATACTTCATGATTTCCTTCACCGACCTGTTCGGCGGGCAGCGGGCCAAACTGGTGCCGGCGCAGGCCATCGGTGACATGGCCGAAGAGGGTGCAGGCTTTGCCGGGTTTGCCACCTGGCTGGACATGACCCCGGCGCATCCCGATATGCTGGCGGTGCCGGACCCGTCCACCGTGATCCAATTGCCGTGGAAGCCGGAAGTCGCCTGGGTCGCTGCCAACCCGATCATGGAGGGGTCCGAGGTCGAACAGGCCCCGCGCAACGTGCTGCGCAAGCTGGTCGCCGAAGCCGAAGCCGAGGGCCTGCGCGTCAAGACCGGGATCGAGGCGGAGTTCTTCCTGCTGACCCCGGATGGCATGCAGATCTCGGACCCCGCCGACACCGCCGAAAAACCCTGCTACGACCAGCAGGCGGTGATGCGCCGCTACGACGTGATTGCCGAGGTTTGCGATTACATGCTGGATCTGGGCTGGGGCCCGTATCAGAACGACCACGAGGACGCCAACGGCCAGTTCGAGATGAACTGGGATTTTGCCGACGCGCTGGTCACCGCCGACCGCCATTCCTTCTTCAAGTTCATGGTCAAATCGGTGGCCGAGAAACACGGGCTGCGCGCCACCTTCATGCCCAAGCCCATCGAAGGGCTGACCGGCAACGGCTGTCATGCCCATGTCTCGGTCTGGGATCTGGCGGGCACCACCAACGCCTTTGCCGATGACAGCAAGGAGCTGGGCCTGTCCGATCAGGGCCGCAGCTTTCTGGGCGGCATCATGCAGCACGCGGTTGCGCTGGCGGCGATCACAAATCCCACGGTGAACAGCTACAAGCGGATCAATGCGCCGCGCACCGTGTCGGGGGCCACATGGGCGCCCAACACCGTGACATGGACCGGCAACAACCGCACCCATATGGTGCGGGTGCCGGGGCCGGGCCGGTTCGAATTGCGCCTGCCCGATGGCGCGGCCAACCCCTATCTGTTGCAGGCGGTGATCATCGCCGCCGGGCTGTCCGGCGTGCGCACGAACGCCGATCCCGGCCCGCGCTATGACATCGACATGTATGCCGAGGGTCATACCGTCACCGATGCGCCGAAACTGCCGCTGAACCTTCTCGACGCCCTGCGCGCCTTCGAGGCTGACGAGGCGCTGCAGGCGATG
Source organism: Meridianimarinicoccus marinus (assembly GCF_040689105.1). Lineage (NCBI taxonomy): Bacteria > Pseudomonadati > Pseudomonadota > Alphaproteobacteria > Rhodobacterales > Paracoccaceae > Meridianimarinicoccus > Meridianimarinicoccus marinus. Next base: position 6,160 of record NZ_JBFBVU010000025.1, on the reverse strand, counting down.
ATGGGAACCGGCTTTGCCGGCTCCTACGTCAAGATGAAGACCCAGGAGTGGAATGCCTTCGTCTCGCATTTCTCGACCTGGGAACGCGACAACACCCTGGACGTCTAGGCCGGTCCCTCCGCGCCCTTTCCAAGCGAGCACGCCCATGCGCTTTTCCGGTTTCCGTGTGATCCAGCAGGCCCTGACCGGCCACAAGGGCTGGGGGCCGCTGTGGCGCAACCCCGAACCGCAGCCCGCCTATGATTTCGTCATCGTGGGCGGCGGCGGTCACGGGCTGGCCACGGCGTTTTACCTCGCCCGCGAGTTCGGCAAGGCGCGCATCGCGGTGCTGGAAAAGGGCTGGATCGGCTCGGGCAACATCGGGCGCAACACCACGATCATCCGGTCGAACTATCTGCTGCCGGGCAACCAGCCGTTCTATGAATTCTCGATGAAACTGTGGGAGCGGCTGGAGCAGGAGACCAATTTCAATGCGATGGTCAGCCAGCGCGGCATCGTCAACCTGTTCCACAGCGACGCGCAGCGCGATGCCTACCGGCGGCGCGGCAACGCCATGAAGCTGAGCGGCGCCGATGCCCGTCTGGTCGGGCAGGACACGCTGCGCGAGATGCTGCCGTATCTGAACTTCGACAACGCGCGCTTCCCGATCAAGGGCGCGCTGATCCAGGATCGCGCCGGCACCGCACGCCACGACGGGGTGGCCTGGGGCTATGCCCGCGCCGCCGACCGGCTGGGCGTGGACATCCTCCAGAACTGCGAGGTCACCGGTTTCCGCAGGGAGCAGGGCCGTGTCACCGGGGTCGAGACCACGCGCGGCCCTATCGGCGCGGGCAGGGTCGGCGTTGCGGTGGCGGGATCCTCCAGCCGGGTCATGGGGCTGGCCGGGCTGCGCCTGCCGCTTGAATCCCACGTCCTGCAGGCGTTTGTCAGCGAAGGGCTGAAGCCGGTTCTGGACAATGTCGTGACCTTTGGCGCGGGACATTTCTATGTCAGCCAGTCGGACAAGGGCGGGCTGGTCTTCGGCGGCGATCTGGACGGCTACAACTCCTATGCGCAGCGCGGCAACCTGCCCACGGTCGAAGACGTGGCCGAATGCGGCATGGCCCTGATGCCGATGATCGGCAAGGCGCGGTTGCTGCGGTCGTGGGGCGGGATCATGGACATGTCCATGGATGGCTCGCCGATCATCGACCGCACGCCGGTCGAAGGGCTCTACCTGAACGGCGGATGGTGCTACGGCGGCTTCAAGGCCACGCCCGCCAGCGGCTTTGCCTTCGCGCATCTGCTGGCCACGGACACCCCGCACCCCACCTCCGCCGCCTACCGGCTGGACCGCTTCGCGCGCGGGGCGGTGATCGACGAAAAGGGCGTGGGCGCCCAACCCAACCTGCACTGAGACCTGCCATGCTGATCCCCCATCCCCTACTCGGCCCGCGTGACGCGCAGGAGTTTACCTATCTCGGGGATGCCCGTCTGCTGGACCGTCCCGACCCGGATGCCCCGAATGCTGAAGCAGCTTTCTGCGACCACGTCTTTCTGCGCGACAACCCGGCCGGCGTGCACCGCGAGTTGTGGTTCCACGAATACGGCGACCGGTCGTGGCTGGTGGTGACGCGTAACACCGTCACCCACGAGATCCTGTCCGCCGAACTGGCCCGCGACGTGGCGAGGCGCCCGTGATGACCCGCATTGCCGGTGGCCTGATCGACCGCACCCGCACCCTTGGCTTCACCTTCAACGGCACGCGCTATCGCGGCCATCCCGGCGATACGCTGGCCTCGGCCCTGCTGGGCAACGGTGTGCAACTGGTGGGCCGCAGCTTCAAGTATCACCGCCCGCGCGGGGTTTTGGCAGCAGGCTCGGAAGAGCCGAACGCGCTGGTGACCTTGGGCGGCGGTGCAGGCCGCACCTCCAACATGCGCGCCACCATGGTCGTGCTGACCGAGGGGTTGGAGGCCCACAGTCAGAACCATCTTGGGTCGTTGGAGCGTGACCTGCTGGCCATCAACGATCTGGCCGCGCCCTTCTTCGCGGCGGGGTTCTACTACAAGACCTTCATGTGGCCGCGCAGCTTTTGGGAAAAGCTCTACGAGCCCCTGATCCGCCGCGCTGCCGGGCTGGGCGCGCTGTCGCACCTGCCGGATCCGGATGCCTATGACCGGGGGTTTCTACACCCCGACCTTCTGGTGATCGGCAGCGGGGCGGCGGGGCTGGTGGCGGCACTGGCCGCGGGCCGCGCTGGGGCACAGGTGGTTCTGGCCGAGGAAGACAGCCGCCTGGGCGGGCGGCTTCTGGCCGAGGGCGGCCTGCTGGACGGGGCACCGGCGCCCGACTGGGTGGCGGCGGTGACGGCGGAACTGGCCGCCCTGCCCAACGTGCGGGTGATGCCGCGCACGGTGGTGTTCGGGGCCTATGATCACGGCATCTATGGTGCTGTGGAACAGGCCGCGCCGGACGCAAGCCAGGGCCCGCACCAGACCCTGTGGCGGATCACCGCCCGGCGCGCCATCCTTGCCGCGGGTGCCACCGAGCGCCATATCCCCTTCCGCGACAACGACCGCCCCGGCGTGATGCTGGCCGGGGCCTTGCGCGCCTATGCCAACCGCTGGGCGGTGACCGGGCAGGCGAGGGCGGGCGATCCGGTGGCGGTGTTCACCAACAACGACGACGGCCATCGCAGTGCTGCACAACTGGCGGCCAAGGGGGTGCCCGTAATGGGCGTCATCGATCCGCGCCCCGAGGCGGTGTCGCTGGGCGATTATCCCATTTTCGCCGGGGCCACAGTCACCGGCACGCGGGGCCGCCGCAGTTTGCAGGCCATCCAGGTGACACGCAACGGCCGCTCCGACTGGCTGGAGTGCGGCGTGCTGGGGGTGTCGGGTGGCTGGAACCCGAACGTACATCTGGCCTCGCACCATCGCGGGCGCCCGCTGTGGGATGCGGATCGGCTGGCTTTCCTGCCGCCCGCCGATGGGCCGCAGGGGCTGATCTCCGCCGGGGCCGCGGCCGGGCAGGGCAGCACTGCGGCGGCGCTGGCCGACGGGCTGCGCGCGGCGCGGCAGGTGCTGGACGATCTGGGCCGCGCCCTGCCGCCCGTGCGGCTTCCCTCCGCCGCTGCCGAGCCTGACGGGCAGGCGGCCTTCTGGCACGTCCCGGGCAAAGGCCGGGCCTGGGTCGACTTCCAGAACGATGTGACGGTCAAGGACATCGCCCTGGCGCATCAGGAAAACATGCGGTCGGTGGAGCATCTGAAGCGCTGGACCACGCTGGGCATGGCCACCGACCAGGGCAAGACCGCCAATGTCACGGCCCTTGCGATCATGGCCGACCTGACCGGCAAGCCGATCCCCGAAACCGGCACCACCGTGTTTCGCCCGCCCTATTCCCCGATCACTCTGGGGGTGCTGGGCGGTGGTAACACCGGTGCCGAATTTCGCCCGCGCCGCCTGACCCCGACGCACCATTGGGCCGAAGCCCGTGGCGCGGTCTTCACCGAGGCCGGGCCATGGATGCGGGCGCAATACTATCCGCAGCCCGGGGAAACCCACTGGCGGCAAACGGTGGACCGCGAGGCGCGGGCGGTGCGCGCCGGGGTCGGCCTGTGCGATGTCACCACGTTGGGCAAGATCGACCTGCAGGGCCGCGATGCCTGTGCGTTCCTGAACCGCATCTACTGTAACCAGATGGGCACGCTGCCGCCGGGCAAGGTGCGCTATGGGCTGATGCTGCGCGAGGATGGCCATGCCTTCGACGACGGCACCTGCGCGCGGCTCTCCGAGACCCACTACGTGGTGACCACCACCACCGCCAACGCCGGTCCGGTCTATCGTCACATGGAGTTTGCGCGGCAATGCCTGTGGCCCGATCTGGACGTGCATCTGATCTCGACCACCGACGCCTGGGCGCAGATCGCCGTGGCGGGACCGAAGTCGCGTACGCTTCTGGACCGGATCGTCGACGGGGTTGACCTGTCGAACGCCGCCTTCCCCTTCATGGCCTGCACCGAACTGACGGTCTGCGGCGGCCTGCGGGCGCGGTTGTTCCGCATCAGCTTTTCGGGCGAACTGGCCTATGAGATCGCAGTGCCCGCCCGCTATGGCGCGGCCCTGATGGCGCGATTGATGGCGGCTGGCGAGGATCTGGGCGTGACCCCCTATGGCACCGAGGCGCTTGGCCTACTGCGCATCGAGAAGGGTCATGCCGCCGGGGCCGAGCTGAACGGCCAGACCACGGCGCAGATGCTGGGGCTGGGCCGCATGGTGTCCGCCAAGAAGGACTCGATCGGCGCGGTGATGTCCCGGCGCGGCGCTCTTGCCGAGGATCGCCGTCGCCTGGTCGGTCTGGCGCCGGTCGATCCGGCGCAGCCGGTGGTGCCGGGCAGCCATCTGTTTGCCCCCGGTGTCGTGCAGTCACTGGACAGCGACGCGGGCTGGATCACATCGGCCTGCCACAGCCCGCATCTGGGCCATGCCATCGGGCTGGGATACCTGCTGGACGGCGACGCGCGTCTGGGTCAAGAGGTGATCGCGGCCAATCCGCTGGAAGGCCAGAGCGTGCAGTTGCAAGTGGTGTCGCCGCATTTCATCGATCCGGAAGGAGCGCGTCTTCGTGACTGATCTTGCCCCCGCAACCGCCTTCGGCGTGGCCGAACCGCGCGAGCAGAGTTTCGGAACGCTGTCCTTGCGCGAGCGTCCCGATCTGGCGCTGGCCTCGCTGGCGCTGGCGGAGGATCCGGCGCCCTTGCCGCAGCCATTTGGTGTGACCCTGCCGGAGCCGGGGCGGATGGCCCTTGGCGACGGCGGGCTTGCGGCCGTCTGGATGGCACCGCGCCAATGGATGCTGCTGGGCGAAGGGGCCGCTGACGACGACTTCGCGGCCTGCGTCGTCACGGCGGTGCCGGAGGCCTGTGTCACCGAGCAGACCGATGGCTGGGTGGCCATAGACCTGCAGTCGGATGACGGTGCTGCCCCATTGGCCCGGCTTCTGGAACGGATGGTCAACCTGCGCCCCGAGGCGCTGACCGCCGGGTGCGCCACACGGACCCTGCTGGCGCACCAAAGCGTGTTTGTCCTGCGCCGGGCCGAGGATCTGGTCACGTTTCTGGGGCCGCGCTCTGCCGCCGGGTCGCTGTGGCACGCGGTGGCCACCGCCGCGCAACGGCTTCAGGGTTAGGCATCGTTCCGACCCCTTATCTTCCGCCTTCTGACGAGAGTTTCCCATGACCCAGTATTGCCTGACCGTCGCCTGCACCTCGACCCGTGGGATCGTGGCGGCCATCGCCACCTTCCTTGCCGAAAACGGCTGCAACATCACCGACAGTTCCCAGTTCGACGATCTGGAAACCGGCCAGTTCTTCATGCGGATCAGCTTTCTGTCGGAAACCGGCAGGAATATCGCCACGCTGACCGAAGCCTTCGGTAGCGTCGCCCAGGGCTTCGACATGCAATTCGCCTTCCACGACGAAAGCGAGAAGATGAAAGTGGTCATCATGGTCAGCCGCTTTGGCCATTGTCTGAACGATCTGCTCTATCGCTGGCGCATCGGCGCGCTGCCCATCGACATCGTGGCGGTGATCTCGAACCACATGGAATACCAGAAGGTGGTGGTGAACCATGACATCCCCTTCCACTGCATCCGCGTGACAAAAGAAAACAAGCCGCAGGCCGAGGCGCAGATCATGGCGGTGGTCGAGGACACCGGGGCCGAGCTGATCGTGCTGGCCCGCTACATGCAGATCCTCAGCGACGAGATGTGCCAGAAGATGTCGGGCCGGATCATCAACATCCACCATTCGTTCCTGCCCAGCTTCAAGGGCGCCAACCCCTACAAGCAGGCGTTCCAGCGCGGGGTGAAGCTGATCGGGGCGACCTCGCACTACGTGACAGCGGACCTGGACGAAGGCCCGATCATCGAACAGGACACCGTGCGGGTCACCCATGCCCAAAGCCCCAACGACTATGTCAGCCTGGGCCGCGACGTGGAAAGTCAGGTGCTGGCCCGCGCCATCCACGCCCATATCCACCGCCGCGTGTTCCTGAACGGCAACAAGACCGTGGTGTTCCCGGCCTCGCCCGGATCCTACGCCTCCGAACGCATGGGGTGAGCGCGGGCACGCTGATCCGAAACCCGTCCAAATTCACCTTCGGTGCGGTCCGTCTGA
>NZ_JBFBVU010000158.1:0-205 GCF_040689105.1 Meridianimarinicoccus marinus | reverse complement strand
AACAGCGCGCCATAGCAGGTCATGTTCTCGAGGAACCAGTCGTCGCGGTCGGTCATCACCTGGACGTGCTCGCTGGCAATCTCATCGGCCACGCTCAGCATTTCTTCATAAGTGTCGCAGACGATGATCTCGCCATAGTCCTCCCAGCTTTTGCGGGCGGTCTCGGCGGTGGGCAGAATGCCGAGGATGCGATCGATCTCGGCCA
>NZ_JBFBVU010000024.1:0-57841 GCF_040689105.1 Meridianimarinicoccus marinus | reverse complement strand
GGGGCGGACGCACCCACCTGCTCAGCCCCGCCATGGCCGCCGCCGCCGCCGTCACAGGCAAGCTGACTGACGTGCGCACCCTGGCTGACGCCTGACCCAGAAAACGAACCGGAGACCCAAGACATGAAAAGTTGGACGAAATGGCTGATCCTCGGCATCCTGTCGGTGGTCTTCGGGCTGTTTGCCCTTGGCAACGCGGTCGCGGCCTCGATGGCGGTGACCATCGTGACTGGCCTCCTGTTCCTGATCCTCGGCGGCATCCAAGTCTTCCTGGGGCTGTCGGAAGCGGGCACCGGGCGCAAGATCTTCTCGGTCGCCATGGGCGTGCTGATGCTGTTTCTCGGCGTGTCCTTCATCGCCAACCCGCTGGAAGGCGTGATCTCGCTGGCGCTGCTGGTCACGATCATGCTGGCCGCCAGCGGCATCCTGCGGCTGGTGTTGGCCTGGGGGATGAAATCGACCCCGTACTTCTGGCCGATGCTGCTGTCGGGCGCCCTGTCGGTGCTGCTGGCCGGCTATATCATCGCCAATTTCGCGGTGGCCTCGGTCAGCCTGCTGGGCATCCTTTTGGGCATCGAACTGCTGTTCAACGGCTCGGGCCTGATCGCGCTGGCCTTCTTCGTGCGCGCGCACCGCAAGTGATCCGGCGCGCGGCGGGCTGTCCCGCCGCGCCCTGCCCTGCCGCGGGCCAAAGGCGGCACCTTCCTGACATCGCCAACCGGGATCGCGCCTAGCGGTCCTTCAGCGCCTGCCGCTTGCTTTGGAAAATGCTGGCGGTGAAGCCGATGTAGCCCGAGGCATTGAAATTGCTCTCGAACAGCGGGCTGTCCTCGCTGACCGCACCGGACAGTATCCCCAGACCGACGCCGCCGATCAGACGCACCCGGCGCGACACCGGATAGCGGATCGAGGCGGTGATCTCGGTGCCCATGTAGCCGTGGCTGGCCTTGTAGCCGTCGCCATTGCTGTCATCCACCGCATAGAAGTATTCGTTGATGCCCTGCGTGCCGAACAGCGGCCCGATGGCGGCCTCGACCCGGCTGCCGGGCTTCAGCGCGCCGTTCTGGCGATAGCGCAGCACGGGGCGCACGACGAATCCCTCGTACTCGGGCGGCCAGCCGACGGAAAAGGCGCCACGGGTCTGCAGGGCCAGTTCCACCCGGCCGAGGGTGCGGTCGCCGAAGACCGGATCGATCTCGGCCGCGCGCCAGATGAATTCCGGCCCGAATTCGACCAGCGCATCCAGATCCGGCAGGGCGCCATGCAACTCGGTGCTGCGCCGTTCCACCGCCGAGTTTCCGTCAAAGGAAAACGCCAGTTCGAATCGCTCGGTCTGGAACGGGATGAAGCGCAGGGTGTCCTGTTCGCCGATCTCGAGGAACTTGCCGCGATAGGCGATGTAGGGAAAGGCAACGACGCGGGTGGCGTAGTCGCTGGCGCCGGGATATTCGGCGGTCTGCCGTCCGGTCAGGCCGATGCCCAACTCCCACAGCGGCAGTTCAAGCCGGCCGTTGTCTTCGTCATACTGGGTCTGGGCCTGGGCCGCGCCACCTACGGCGGCGGCCAGAATTGTGGCCCACATCCAGTGTCGTGAAAAACCGTTCATTGCAGCACCCTCCTCGGCGCTGGACCCCGGACCAGATTTTTGGCAGAAGGTCTGGCGGTGCCGTCCGGGCAACCCTTGCCCGGAATAACGCAATGCAGCAAGGATTCTACTATGGAAAAGTTCACGGTCGTCGAGAGTGTTGCCGCTCCGCTGCCATTGATCAATGTCGATACCGACATGATCATCCCCAAGCAGTTCCTGAAGACGATCAAGCGGTCGGGTCTGGGCGTGAATCTGTTCGACGAGATGCGCTATGACGACGATGGCAAGGAAATTCCCGATTTCGTGCTCAACAAGCCGCAGTACCGAAACGCGCAAATCCTTGTGTCTGGCGACAACTTCGGCTGCGGTTCCTCGCGCGAGCACGCGCCCTGGGCGCTGCTGGATTTCGGCATCCGCGTGGTGATCGCCCCCAGCTTTGCCGACATCTTCTACAACAACTGCTTCAAGAACGGCATCCTACCGATCGTGCTGCCGCAGGAAGACGTGGACAAGCTGATGGACGACGCCCAGCGCGGCGCCAATGCCACCATCTCGGTCGATCTGGAAAACCAGACGATCAAGGGCCCCGACGGCGGCACCCTGACCTTCGATCTGGACCCTTTCCGCAAGCATTGCCTGCTGAACGGTCTGGACGACATCGGCCTGACCTTCGAAAAGGTCGCCGCCATCGACGCCTTCGAAGCCAATGCCAGCGCCGCGCGCCCCTGGGTGTAGGCCCGGCTTTCGGTCTCAATCTTCAAGGCCCGGCCCCTGCGCCGGGCCTTTTGGTATGGCGCAGCGCACCGATGCCCGTCACAGTTCCCGCGCGGCCCGAAATTTGCTAGACTTCTCCTTGTCACATCCGAAATCGCGGCAGCGGGGGAGAGATGACAGACCCTACCCAGAAAGAGCTTGAGGCCGGCAGAGGATACGAGGCGCTTTTCGTTCCGGCGCTGTTTGCGCCCTGGACCCACCATGTGATTGCGGGGGCCGGCATTACCGACACCAGCCATGTTCTGGATGTTGCCTGCGGTACCGGCGTGCTGACGCGCGACGTCTATGCCCTGTGCGGCACTTCAGGACGCGTGGTCGGTCTGGACCCGGCGCCCGGCATGCTGGCCACCGCCCGCGAGATTGCCCCGCAAATCGAATGGGTCGCGGGACAGGCCGAAGACCTGCCTTTTGCCCAGGCCGAATTCGACAGCGTGATTTCCCAGTTCGGGATGATGTTCTTTCGCGACCTGGCCGCAGCGGCCCAGGAAATGCACCGGGTCACCAAACCGGGCGGCACCCTGAGCGTGGCCGTCTGGGACTCGGTCGAAAAGAACCCGGCCTATGCGGAGGTGGTGCGCATTCTGAAGGAAACGATTTCCTCGGAGGCCGCCGATGCGGTGCGACTGCCCTTCTGCATGGGCGATCCGGTGAGTGTGACCAACCCCCTTTCCGAAGCGGGATACGACCAGGTTTCTGTGGCGACACGGACCGAAACGGCCCGATTCCAAAATCCACGCACCATCGTCGAAGGCGAGTTGCGTGGCTGGCTGCCCCTGTTCGGCATCCATCTTGATGAACAAACGATTGAAGCGGTGCTCGATATCTCGGATAGCAGGCTTTTCAAGTATCGCAGGGCATCCGGACAGGCAGAGTTCCCCGCCACGGCCCACATCGTCACGGCCCGCAAGCCGCAATAGTCCCAGACGGTGTCGACCACCTCGCACAGGCGCACAGACAACGCGCATCCCAGCACACCCTGTGCCATTGAGCGCAGACCGATCGCGCCCTATCTTCCCTAGGGAAAGGAGATAGGCTCATGTCCATCAGACCTGTCGCAAATCAACGCAAGGCCGTGCCCACCCTCGAAGGGGCCGGCGTCAAACTGCATCGCGCTTTCGGATTTCAGGATCCCGAGGAGCTGGATCCATTCCTTCTGTTCGACGACTTCCGCAACGACCGCCCCGAGGACTTCCTGAAGGGCTTTCCGTGGCATCCGCATCGCGGCATCGAAACCATCACCTATGTGCTCAACGGCACGGTGGACCATGGCGACAGCCTGGGCAACACCGGCACGCTGGGCGCGGGCGATGTGCAATGGATGACCGCCGGGTCGGGCATCCTGCATCAGGAGATGCCGCAGGGCAACGCGCAGGGGCAGATGCACGGTTTCCAGCTGTGGGCCAACCTGCCGTCCAGCCTGAAGATGACCGCCCCGCGCTATCAGGATGTGAAGGGGGCGGATATTCCCGAGGTGATCGACGACGACGGCACCCGTGTGAAGGTCATCATCGGTGAATTCTGGGGCAAGCGCGGACCGGTGGACGGCATTGCCGCCGATCCGCAGTACCTGGACATCTTCGTGCCCGCCGGGGTGAAGAAGACCTTCAAGGTCGACACCTATCGCCGGGCCTTCGCCTATGTCTTCGACGGATCGGCGGCCTTTGCCGATGCCTCGGCCCCTACCGGTGTTTTGCTGGAGAAAGAGGTCAGCGGCGAAGAGGTGAACATTCGCGACCTGTCCGGCAACCGCACCCTGATCCGCTTCGGCACCGGGGACGAGGTCACGGTGCAGGCGGGCCCCGAGGGCGTGCGCTTCCTGCTGGTGTCGGGCGCGCCGATCCAGGAGCCGGTGGCCTGGCACGGCCCCATCGTGATGAACACCCGCGAGGAGCTGATGACCGCCATGCGCGACCTGCGCAACGGCACCTTCATCAAGCCGGCGCACTAGCCGCGCCAGCCATCCGTTCCCCCATGCCGGGGCCGACCCGTTTCGGCCCCGGCCCGGACGCTGTGTGCCAAAAGCCCGAAATACCGCCAATGTTTTGACATGGCGGGCGTGGTGGACTACCGATCCGGAAAACGACGAAGGGCTGACCGTGGCAAACCACCTTTACCAGAACGACCTCCCCGATGGGCTGGACCTTGGGCCCGTGGTGGCCATCGACTGCGAGACCATGGGGCTGAACCCGCACCGCGACCGGCTGTGCGTGATCCAGATGTCGGGCGGCGACGGCAATGCGCATCTGGTGCAGATCGCCAAGGGCCAGACCGAGGCACCGAACATTGCCCGGATGCTGCGCGACCCGACCGTGCTGAAGCTGTTTCACTTCGGCCGTTTCGACATTGCCGCCATGTATCACGCGTTCGGCGCGCTGGCGGCCCCGGTCTATTGCACCAAGATCGCCTCCCGGCTGGTGCGCACCTATACGGACCGCCACGGCTTGCGGAACCTTGTAAACGAACTGCTCAGTGTCGATATCTCGAAGCAGCAGCAGACCAGCGACTGGGGGGCCAAGACCCTGACCGACGCCCAGTTGGACTATGCTGCCTCAGACGTGCTGCACCTGCACGCCCTGCGCGAGAAGCTGGACGAACGGCTTGCGCGCGAAGACCGCACCAAGCTGGCACAGGCCTGCTTCGACTTCCTGCCCACACGGGCCCGGCTTGATCTGGAGGGCTGGCCCGACACGGATATATTCGCGCACGCATGACACAGGATACACACGCCTTTCTGGACACCGGCCACCGCGTCATTGGCATTGAAACCGAAGCACTGCGACAGCTTGATGACGCGCTGGATGACAGCTTCGGTGCGGCGGTCTCGTTGCTGCTGGAAGCCTCGGGCCGGGTCATCGTCTCGGGCATGGGCAAATCGGGCCATATCGCGCGCAAGATCGCGGCCACGCTGGCCTCGACCGGCACGCCGTCGCATTTCGTGCATCCGGCGGAAGCCAGCCACGGTGACCTGGGCATGCTGGCCGAAGGCGACGTGGTGATGATGCTGTCCAATTCCGGCGAAACCCCGGAACTGGCCGACATGATCGCCCACACCCGCCGCTTCGGCATTCCGCTGATCGGCGTTGCCAGCCGCCCCGACAGCACGCTGCTGCGCCAGTCCGATGTGGCGCTGGTGCTGCCGCAAGCGCCCGAAGCCTGCGGCACCGGCATCGTACCGACCTCGTCGACCACCATGACCCTTGTTTTGGGCGATGCGCTGGCCGTGGCGCTGATGGAACATCGCGATTTCACGCCGCAGGATTTCCGCAAATTCCATCCCGGCGGCAAGCTGGGCGCGCAACTGTCAAAAGTGGCCGACCTGATGAACACCGGCGAGAAGATCCCGCTGGTCGCGCAGACAACCCCAATGACCGAAGCGCTGGTCATCATGAGCCAGAAGGGCTTTGGCGTGGTCGGCGTGACCGATGCGGGCGGTGCCCTTGTGGGCGTCATCACCGACGGCGACTTGCGGCGCCACATGGACGGGCTGCTGGGCCAGACCGCCGAGACCGTGATGACCGCCAACCCCAAGACCGTGCCACCGCAGGTTCTGGCCGAGGAAGCGGTGCACATGATGGAAGAGCGCAAGATCACCAGCCTGTTCGTGGTCGATGGCACGGAATCGGCCCGCGCCGTGGGCATCCTGACCATCCACGACTGTCTGCGTGCCGGGGTCGTCTGATCCGTGAGCACGCACGGGAACACCTATTCCCGGCTGGTGGTGGCGGCAAAGATCCTGCTGCCGCTCGGGGCGATCGGCCTGATGTCGACCCTGTTCCTGCTGGCCCGCACCCCGCCCGAGGGCGAGGCCCTGCGCTTTGCCGACGATTCCGTGTCCGAACTGGCAGACCAGCAGCGGCTGGGTTCGCCGGTGCATGCCTCGGTCACCGCGGACGGGGCCGAGGTCAAGATCACTGCCAAGGCACTGTTGCCCGACGAGGATCTGCCGCGCGTAACTCATGGTACGGATCTGTTCGCCGAACTGCTGACACAGGATGCACAGACCTACGAGATCACCTCGCGCACCGGGGTCATGGATGACATCAACATGGTGTCGCGCCTGACCGAGGACGTGCTGATCCTGACCTCGGACGGCTACCGCATCCGCACCGATGCACTGGAGTTGCGCTCGGACCTGACCTATATGCGAACCCTTACGCCGATCTCGGCCGACGGGCCGCTGGGAACACTGGACGCGGGCCGGATGGAAGTGTTTACCGATCCCGAGGACGACACGCGCACGCGGATGCTCTTCACGGGTGGCGTGCGACTGGTATACATCCCCTGAGGGGAACGGCGGGGGTAGGCCATGCGACGACATTTTCGGATTATCCTGGGACTGGTCGCCTTGGGCCTGGCGCAGCCCGTCGCCGCGCAGACCAGCGTGGCCACGGGCGGGTTCCGCAATGCCGATCCTGATGCCCCGGTCGAGGTCACCTCGGACCAGCTCGATCTGACCCGCGATGCCGGCACCGCGCTGTTCACCGGCAACGTGGTGGCGGTGCAGGGCGACATGCGGCTGTCGGCACAATGGGTTCTGGTGGAATACGTGGTGCTGGAAGACGGCTCGCTGGGCAGCGACATCAAGACCATAACCGCGCGCGATGATGTGCTTCTGGTGACCCCGGAAGAGGCCGCCGAGGGCGACGAGGCGATATATACCCCCCTGACCAACGAAGTGGTGATGACCGGCAACGTGCTGCTGACCCAGGGCGCCAACACCGTCGCCGGAGAGCGGCTGGTGGTGGATCTGGAAACCGGCATCGGCCAGGTCGCGGGCCGGGTCCGCACCATCCTGCAACCGCAGGACGAGCAGCCGTGATCGCGCCCCGTTCCGCGAAAATGCCAGACCCGCAATTGGTGACGACCGACGGCGACATGGGGCTGCATGTGGTCGGCCTGCGCAAGAGCTATCGCAAACGACCGGTGATCCGCGATGTCTCGCTGGATCTGAAGCGCGGCGAGGTTGTGGCGCTTCTGGGGCCGAACGGCTCGGGCAAGACCACCTGTTTCTACGCCATCGCCGGGCTGGTGACGCCCGAAGGCGGGAAGGTCATCCTGGATGGCCAGGACGTGACGCTGCTGCCCATGTACCGCCGCGCCCGCATGGGAATCGGCTATTTGCCGCAGGAGGTCAGCATCTTCCGCGGGCTGAACGTGGAAGACAACATCCTGTCGATTCTGGAGATTGCGACGCCCGACCGCACCACTCGGCGCGAACGGCTTGAGGAACTCCTGTCGGAATTTTCCATCGAACACCTGCGCCGGTCCCGCGCCCTGTCCTTGTCGGGGGGCGAGCGTCGCCGGGTCGAAATCGCCCGCTGCCTGGCCGCAGATCCCCGGTATGTGCTGATGGACGAACCCTTTGCCGGGGTCGATCCCATCGCCGTCGGCGACATCCGGGCCCTTGTTTCGCAACTGAAAACCCGCGGGATCGGCGTGCTGATCACCGACCACAATGTCCGCGAGACTTTGGAAATTGTCGACCGTGCCTATATACTCCATGACGGCAAGGTTCTGATGAGCGGGTCGACGACAGACGTTGTTCAGAACGAAAATGTCCGCCGGGTCTACCTGGGAGAAGGATTCCGCATTGATTGAGTTTCGGCCGGCGAATGACAGGTATCCGAGCGCAGTTTGACTTGGGGCAATGTCTGACCTCTGAAGGTCCGATATGCTTCATCTTGCTTGCCTCGCGCCTTGGATCCGACCAAAGTTGTCGGGTCCCCTAACCGGGCCGCAGTCAGTTTTGACACTGGCGTTTACAGTTCCTTTACCAACCGGGCGATAGCCCTGTTGAGCCGGGAACCGGGATGCCGCAACGCACTGGAGGTAACATGCGTTATCAGATCACCGGGAAACAAATCGACATTGGCGATGCGCTGCAAACCTATGTGAAGACCGAAATGACGGGCCTTCTGGACAAGTATGCCGAACGTCCGACCGATGCGGTGATCGTCTTCTCCAAGAACGCTCAGGAGTTTCAATGCGAGGCGACCATTCACCTCTCGACCGGGCTGACGGTGCAGGCCAAGGCCCATGCCTTCGACATCTATCCCGCGTTCGATTCCTGCGGCGAGAAGATGGAAAAGCAGCTGCGCCGCTACAAGCGCCGCCTGAAAGACCACCACAAGGATCGTCAACAACCGGTTGATGTGATCGGCGGTTCGTCCTATGTGATCGCGGCGGATGACAGCACCGAAGACTCGGAGCCTGACTCGCTGACCCCGGTCATCATCGCCGAGATGCAAACCCGCATCCCGTCGATCTCGGTGGGCGAAGCGGTGATGCAGATGGAACTGGCCGAAGCGCCGGTGCTGGTGTTCCGCAACGAAGGGACGGATGGCGTGAACGTCGTGTACCGTCGCGAGGACGGCAACATCGGCTGGATCGAGCCCAGCACCGCCCCCGCGTGACATCAGAGACCGCTCAGCAGCGGGAAGGAAAAGCCCAAGGCATGACTCTAGGATCCCTACTGAACCCCGAGGCCGTGAAGGTGGTGGCTGGCATGTCCAGCAAGAAGAAACTCCTGCGCGATCTCAGTGATCTTTCGGCATCCGTCTATGGGTTGTGTCCGGATGATGCGGTCGATGCCCTGCTGGACAGGGAAAGCATCGGCCCGACCGGCGTGGGGGGCGGCATCGCCCTTCCCCATGCCCGCATGGATGGTCTGGACAAGGTTGTCGGCGCCTTCATGAAGCTGGAACGCCCCCTGCCATTCGACTCGGTCGATCATCAGCCGGTGGATCTGGTCTTTGCCCTGTTCGCGCCGGAAAACAGCGGCGTCCAGCACCTCAAGGCGCTGGCCGTCGTGTCGCGGGCGCTGCGCAACCCCAAGATCCAGGCGCAATTGCGGGCCAACGACGACCCGTCGATCCTGTACACGATCCTGGCGGGCGCCGAGGAATCCAAGGCCGCCTGACGCGCAAGCGCAGCCCAGACACAGGAAAACCGCCGCGGATGCCACGGCGGTTTTTTCATGCCCGGCGCTGCGCCGGGATTATTCGGCGGCGCTGCGGATGGCGAGGTATTCGTGCAGGAAGGCGCGGAATTCGTCGCACAGTTCTTCGCGGGCCAGACCGAAGGCCACGGTCGCTTGCAGGAAACCCGCTTTCGATCCGCAGTCGAATCGCTGGCCGTTGAAGCGGTGGCCGTGCACGCCTTCGGCGGTGTTGATCTGCGCGGCGATGGCGTCGGTCAGCTGGATCTCGCCCCCGGCGCCCATCTTCATGTCGTTGAGACTGTCCAGAACCGCGGGCGACAGGATGTAGCGGCCAATGACCGCGAGGTTCGACGGCGCGTTTTCGGCCCTGGGTTTTTCGACCATGCCTTTCACCGACACGGTGGCACCACTGTCGTCGGCCACGTCGAGCACGCCATAGGAGGATATCTTTTCATGCGGCACTTCCATGGCCGCGACCATGCAACCGCCGGTGTGCTCATAAGCGTCGACCATCTGCTCTAGGCAGGGGGTTTCGCTGTCAATCACGTCGTCGGGCAGCAGTACAGCAAAGGGTTCATCCCCGATCAGCCGGCGGGCACACCAGACCGCATGGCCCAGCCCCAGCGCCTCGCGCTGGCGCACATACGAAATCGCACCGGACGGCATGTCGGTCTTGTGCAGCGCCTTCAGCAGCTTGGTCTTGCCCTTTTCCTTCAGGGTCTGCTCCAGTAGCGGCGCGCCGTCGAAATAGTCCTCGAGCGCGGATTTCCCGCGCGAGGTCACGAAGATGAAGTCGGTGATGCCCGCAGCGCGCGCCTCGTCGATCGCGTACTGGATCAACGGCTGGTCCACCAGAGTCATGATTTCCTTGGGGATCGATTTCGTTGCCGGCAGGAACCTTGTTCCCATTCCGGCCACCGGAAACACGGCTTTGGTGACCTTACGCGTCATAGCTATACCCATTCCTTTACCTTAACGACCGCGTGTAAATGATGACCTGCGGCCCACCCCGTTGCAAGTTCGGTACTCCCGACCCGGCAAGGGACTACTCTGCTTTTATGACAACTTTCTGCGGCTGCACGTCCGAACCGAGTTCCGCGTCAACGAGACGCCCCATTTCATCCGACACCCGCAGGACTGACAAGACCCCACGTTATCCAATCAATTTAAGCATGGATTCGATTCGCGGAACATCTTCCGGGTTGTTCAGTTCCCAGAACGCCCGGCCGCGGCCTTCGACCTCGACACAGAGCACGGGCCAGCCGTTTTCGATAAAGCGCAATTGCTCAAGCCCCTCCAATGCTTCCAGCCGCCCTTCGGGCAACTGACCATAGGCGGTCAGCGCGTCCGGGCGATAGGCGTAGCAGCCCACGTGATGAAACACCGGCGTGTCCGCCGTATCCGCATAGTCCGCCGAGGTGTAGGGGATCACTTCCTTCGAGAAATACAATGCCCGGTGATCGCGATCGAACACCGCCGTGGTGCCGCCGACCCGTCCGGCCCGGCGATCGGCGCGAAACCCCGACAGCGCCGCGCCGTCACAGCGCAGCACCGGGGTCGCCACCTTGAAATCGGGCGCGGCCTGAAGCCCTGCAACCAGATCCTCGACGAACCATGCAGGCGTCAGCGGCGCATCGCCCTGCAGGTTGACCACGATCTCGGCCCCGCCGCCCATACGCTCCAGCGCATCGGCGCAGCGTTCGGTGCCATTGGCGCAGCTTTCGGCGGTCATCACCACCTCGGCGCCAAACGCCTCCGCCGCCGCGCGGATGCGGTCGTCATCGGTGGCGACCACGACGCGGTCGATGCCCGAGACCGCCGAGGCGGCTTCCCACGATCTTTGGATCAGGCTCTTGGCGCTGCCATCGGGCCCGTGCAGCAGGACCAGCGGCTTGCCCGGATAGCGGGTCGAGGCATAGCGGGCCGGAATGACAATGACGACGGACATGGGCGATCAGGCTTCCTTCAGGTCCACGCCCGGCGCATGGGCGATGAAGAATGGATTCTCATACCCCGGTTTACCATAGGTGAACGGGGCGTGGTTATCGAAACGGATCATCTTGCCGCCCGCACCCATCAGCACCGCCTGCCCGGCGGCGGTGTCCCATTCCATCGTGCGGCCAAGGCGCGGATAGATGTCCGCCTCGCCGGTGGCCACAAGGCACAGCTTCAGCGACGAACCCGCGCTTTTCATGTCGGCCACATTGTATTTGGCGATATAGTCGTCGGTGGCCTGATCGCGGTGGCTTTTCGACGCCACCACCAGCAGCGCGGAATTGTCCGGGGTCTTGACCGAAACTTCGGTCACCGCGCCCTTGGCATCCTTGGCGAAAGGCGCGGCCTCCTCGACCGTCTTGCCGCTGGCATCGGTATAGAACAGGCGATCCTTGGCCGGCGCATAGACCACGCCCCGGATCGGCACCCCGTTTTCCACATAGGCAATATTCACGGTGAAATCGCCGCGCCGCTTGACGAATTCCTTGGTGCCGTCCAGCGGATCGACAATCAGGAAGCTGGAGGCGGATTCGCTGTGCGAGGCGGCCTGTTCCTCGGTCACCAGCAGCACATCGGGGAAAGCGGCCCGCAGCCCGGCCGAGATCAGCGCATCGGCGGCCTCGTCGGCCTCGGTCACCGGGCTGTCGTCGGATTTCGCCTTCACGTCGAAATCCTCGCGCCCGTAGATCTCCATGATCACATCGCCGGCTTCCAGAGCCAGACGGCGCATTTCCGTTTCCAGTTTACCAAAATCCATCAGTACCACTCCACGCTATCCACTGGCCCCCTTGTTCCCCGCGTTTGCGCCGACGACAAGCGCGGACTGCGAATTTGGGCGCATTCGGCGCAGCATCGCGGCTCAGGTCACCACGCGCAAGGTCAGGTTGAGCCGACCGCCCTGCGCCAACAGCGGAGAACTGCCGAAACGGATGCGGTCGACGCCGTGATAGGCCAGCCGTCCCGCTCCTTGCAGGATCGCCACGTCGCCCGATTTCAGCCAGACCGAACGGGTCTTGCCGCCGCGCGCGGTGCCGCCCACCCGGAACAAGCCGTCGTCGCCCAGCGAGACCGACAGCACCGGCTGGCTCAGATCGGCCTCGTCGCGGTCCTGATGCAGGCCCATGCGGGCGCCCTCGCCGTAGAAATTCACAAGGCAGCATTCCGGCGCGCGGGCTTCTGGCAGCAGATCGGCCCACAGCCGCAGCAGCAAGTCGGGGATCGGCGGCCAGTCGGTGCCGCCGGGGTGTCGCGCGGCATAGCGATAGCCTTGCCTGTCACTGATCCAGCCGACCTGTCCCGCCGCCGTCATCCGCACCGACAGCGGTTGGCCGCGCGGTGTGACGTGCTGCATCAAGGGTGCCGCGGCGCAGATGCGGCGCACCGTGCCCACCAGCGCCGCTTGCGCCTTGGCGTCCAGATGGCCGGGCAGCAGGCGCACCCCGTTCAGATCCAGTTCGGGCATTTCGCCCCCCTCCGCGCCATTTCCCCGCACATTGGCCGCAAATTTCCCCGCATTCACCGGTTTTCCTGCGCCATGCGTCGCTTGCAGCCCAAAGATACGCCACCTATATACTGCCCAGTCAGCCGGAACACCGGCATCAAGTTAGGGATCGGGGACAGGCGCCGCTTCTCGGGCCGTCCCCAAACATCGCCAAAGAAAGAAGGTACATACACATGGCCAAAGTGATCGGTATCGACCTCGGGACCACCAACTCTTGCGTCGCTATCATGGATGGGTCGCAAGCCCGCGTTATTGAAAACGCCGAAGGTGCCCGCACCACCCCGTCCATCGTTGCATTCACCGAAAACGAACGTCTTGCCGGCCAGCCGGCCAAGCGTCAGGCCGTCACCAACCCGGACAACACCATCTTCGGTGTGAAGCGCCTGATCGGCCGCCGGTTCGATGACGAGAACCTGAAGAAAGACATGAAGAACCTGCCGTTCACCGTGATCAACGGCGGCAACGGCGACGCATGGGTCGAAGCCCGTGGCGAAAAATATTCCCCCAGCCAGATCTCGGCCTTCATCCTGCAGAAGATGAAGGAAACCGCCGAAAGCTATCTGGGCGAGGAAGTGACCCAGGCGGTCATCACCGTCCCGGCCTATTTCAACGACGCCCAGCGTCAGGCCACCAAGGATGCCGGCAAGATCGCCGGTCTGGAAGTGCTGCGGATCATCAACGAACCGACCGCCGCGGCCCTGGCCTATGGTCTGGACAAGAAAGAAGCCAAAACCATCGCGGTCTATGACCTTGGCGGCGGCACTTTCGACGTGACCATCCTGGAAATCGATGACGGGTTGTTCGAAGTGAAATCCACCAACGGGGACACGTTCCTGGGCGGTGAAGACTTCGACATGCGGATCGTGAACTATCTGGCCGATCAGTTCAAAAAGGAAAACGGCGTCGATCTGACCAAGGACAAGATGGCCCTGCAGCGTCTGAAGGAAGCCGCGGAAAAGGCCAAGATCGAACTGTCGTCCTCCAGCCAGACCGAGATCAACCAGCCGTTCATCTCGATGGACCCCAACGGCGGCCAGCCGCTGCACATGGTGATGAAGCTGACCCGCGCCAAGCTGGAGAGCCTTGTCGGCGATCTGATCAAGGCCTCGATGAAGCCGTGCCAGGCCGCGCTGAAAGACGCCGGTCTGTCGACCTCGGACATCGACGAGGTGGTTCTGGTCGGCGGCATGACCCGGATGCCGAAGGTCATGGAAGAAGTGACCAAGTTCTTCGGTAAGGAGCCGCACAAGGGTGTGAACCCGGATGAGGTTGTCGCCATGGGCGCCGCCATTCAGGCCGGTGTTCTGCAGGGCGACGTCAAGGACGTGGTCCTGCTGGACGTGACCCCGCTGTCGCTGGGCATCGAAACCCTGGGCGGTGTCTTCACCCGCCTGATCGACCGCAACACCACGATCCCGACGAAGAAGTCTCAGGTCTTCTCGACCGCCGAGGACAACCAGAACGCGGTGACCATCCGCGTGTTCCAGGGCGAGCGGGAAATGGCTGGCGACAACAAGATGCTTGCCCAGTTCAACCTGGAAGACATCCCGCCGGCCCCGCGCGGTCTGCCCCAGATCGAAGTGACCTTCGACATCAACGCCGACGGCATCGTTGCGGTCAGCGCCAAGGACAAGGGCACCGGCAAGGAGCAGAACATCACCATCCAGGCGTCCGGCGGTCTGTCCGACGACGAGATCGACCAAATGGTCCGCGACGCCGAGGCCAATGCCGAGGCCGACAAGGAGCGCAAGGAGGTGGTCGAGGCCAAGAACCAGGCCGAAAGCCTCATCCATTCGACCAAGAAGTCGCTGGAAGAACATACCGACAAGGTCGATCCGACCACGGTCGAGGCGATCGAACTGGCCATTGGCGCGCTTGAGGAAGCGCTGGAGACCGAAGACGCGGGCAAGATCCGCTCGGGCATCCAGAACGTGACCGAAGCTTCGATGAAGCTGGGCGAGGCCATCTACAAGGCGCAGCAGGAACAGTCCGGCGAAGCGGCCCCGGACGGGGCCGACGAACCCTCTGGTGTGGATGACGATATCGTCGACGCCGACTTCGAGGATCTGGACAACAGCAAGCGCGGTTAAGCGCCATGTGACGCCTGGACCGGTCCTGCCCCTCGGGTGGGGCCGGTTCTGTGTTGTGAAAGAGGACTGCGCAAATGGCAAAACGCGACTACTACGACGTTCTCGGGGTCGCGCGCGGCGCATCGGCGGACGAAATCAAGAAGGCCTATCGCAAGAAGGCCAAGGAATTTCACCCCGACCGGAATACCGGCGACCCGAATGCCGAGGGCAAGTTCAAGGAAGCCAACGAGGCTTACGAGGTTCTGAAGGACGCCGAGAAGAAAGCGGCCTATGACCGTTTCGGCCATGCAGCCTTTGAAGGCGGCATGGGCGGCGGCGGCGGACCGCGTGGCGGGCATCCCGGCGGGCAGGGCGATTTTGCCTCGGCCTTCTCGGATGTGTTCGACGATCTGTTCGGCGATTTCATGGGCGGCGGCGGACGTGGCGGCGGACGCCAGCGCGCCGCGCGCGGGGCCGACCTGCGCTACAATCTGCGGATCTCGCTGGAAGACGCCTATCGCGGCCTGCAAAAGACCATCACCGTCCCCACCGCCGTGACCTGTGGATCGTGCAGCGGCACCGGCGCCGAGGGTGGCGCCGAGCCGGTGACCTGCCCGACCTGTTCCGGCATGGGCAAGGTACGGGCGCAGCAAGGGTTCTTCACCGTTGAACGCACCTGCCCGACCTGTTCCGGGCTTGGCCAGATCATCAAGAACCCCTGCCCTGCCTGTCATGGCCAGGGCCGGACCGAGAAGGAACGCGCGCTGTCGGTGAACATCCCCGCCGGCGTCGAAACCGGCACCCGCATTCGCCTTGCCGGCGAGGGCGAGGCCGGGATGCGCGGCGGTCCCACGGGGGACCTCTACATCTTCATCGAGGTGGCCGAGCACAATCTGTTCCAGCGCGACGGTGTGAACCTGTATTGCCGGGTGCCGGTGCCGATGGCCACAGCCGCCCTGGGCGGCGATGTCGAGGTGCCCACCATTGATGGCGGCCGCAGCCGGGTGAAAGTGCCCGCCGGAAGTCAGTCGGGCCGGCAGATGCGCCTGCGCGGCAAGGGCATGCCCGCGTTGCGCGGGGGCGGACAGGGCGACATGTTCATCGAGATGGCCATCGAAACTCCGGTCAACCTGACCACCCGGCAGAAGGCGCTGCTGAAGGAATTCGAAGGGCTGTCTGCCGACAACCATCCGGAAGCCGACAGTTTCTTCGGCAAGGTCAAGGGCTTCTGGGACAGCATGAAAAGCTGACCCGTTAAGACAAACTTTATCCATGGGCGCGAAATCTGGTGCCCATGGAGACCTCTGACGCCTTTCGCGAACCCTTTCTGCCGCTGGATGGCCCCGCCACGCCGGTGTCGGCAGCGGTTCCTGCGACCCGGAAACCGCAACCCTCCTACATCCGCGATCATCGCAAGCGACTGCGCCAGCGGTTCCTGGACGGCGGCCCCAAGGCCGTGCCCGACTACGAACTTTTGGAACTGATGCTGTTCCGGGCCTTGCCGCGCGTCGACGTGAAGCCGATTGCGCACGCGCTGCTCAAGACCTTCGGCGATCTCACCCATGTGCTTGCGGCCCCGCCCGAAAGGTTGACCGAAATTCCCGGCGTCGGCGCTTCGGTGGTGCTCGACTTCGCCCTCAGCCGCGAGGTAGCGGCGCGGCTGGCCCGCTCCAAGGTGCTGGATCGCGAGGTTCTGTCCAGTTGGCCCGCGCTGCTGGACTATTGCCACACCACCATGTCGCACAGCCAGGTGGAGCAGTTCCGGGTGCTTTATCTGGATCGCAAGAACACCTTGATCGCGGATGAAGAGCAGGCGCAGGGCACCGTTGATCACGTGCCGGTCTACCCGCGCGAGGTGATGAAACGGGCGCTGCAACTCAATGCCACGGCGCTGATCCTTGTGCATAACCATCCCTCGGGCGACCCGACACCGTCAGAGGCCGATATCACCATGACCGAACGCATTGACCACGCGGCCTCGGTGCTGGGCATGACCCTGCACGACCATGTCATTATCGGAAAATCGCGGGAGTTGAGCTTTCGCGCCGAAGGGCTGCTCGATCAATTCTGAGCGCAGGGCTTGCGGGCCGGGGTGTACCGGCCCGTTGGGGATTGGCTAGCGCAGCGTTTTCAACAGTTCGACCGAGGCATAGCCATCGGGCACCAGACCGGCCGATTTCTGATAGTTCCGAATCGCGTCGATCGTATTGGGACCGATCAGGCCATCGACGCCGCCGGTGGAATAGCCCGCCGCGCTCAGCCGCTGTTGCAACTCCTTGCGTTCGGACAGCCGCAGGGTGCGGTCGCCGCGCGGCCAACTGGCGATGAAATCGGGCTTGCCCTTGATCCGGTCGCTCAGGTGGCCCACCGCGATGACATAGCTGTCGGCGGCGTTATAGCGCTCGATCACGTTAAAATTCTTGAAGATCATAAAGGCCGGTCCCTGCGATCCGGCAGGCAGCAGGATCGAGGCGCGACCATGGTTCGGCACCGGCTGGCCATCCATGCCGCGCACCCCCAGCGCCGCCCATTGCCGGGGCGTTTTCGCCGTGCCATGGCCCGCCAGCCCATAGTTGAAACTGCCGGGCAGCCGCACTTCCACGCCCCAGGGCTGCCCCTTCTTCCAGCCGAACCGGCTCAGATAGGCGGCGGTGGAGGCCAGCGCGTCGGTCGGATCGTTCGACCAGATATCGCGCTTGCCATCGCCGCTGAAATCCACCGCATAGGCCAGATAAGAGGTCGGGATGAACTGCGTGTGCCCCATTGCCCCGGCCCAGCTTCCGGTCATGTTGCGCGGGCTCACGTCGCCGGCCTGCAGGATCTTCAGCGACGCGGTCAGCTGTTCTTCGAAGAAGTTCCCGCGCCGCCCGTCATACGCCAGTGTCGCCAGCGCCTCGATCACATCGGTGTTGCCCCGATAGGTGCCATAGGCACTTTCCAGCCCCCAGATGGCGACGACGACCTCGGCCTCGACATCGTATTTCCGTTCGATCGCGGCCAGCGTCTGCTGATACTTGCGGTAGGCCGCGCGACCGTTGTCGATCCGGGTATTCGACACGGCACTGTCGAGGTATTCCCACAGCGCCTTGGTGAACTCCGACTGGTTGCGATCGCGCGAGATCACATTGGTGTTGTACTGGATGCCGCTGAAGGCGGCGTTCAGCGTCTGCTCCGAGATGCCCTGCGCGCGGGCGCGGGACCGGAACCCGTTGAGCCAGCGTTCAAATCCCAGATTGCTGACGGATACGGATGTCACGTTGCTGACCTCGGGTCGCAGCACAGGCCGCGGTGAAACATTGGCCGCCTGGCTGACCAGCGCGGATTCCGCGACCAGTGCCGTGGCGGTCAAACTGAAGACGACGGGTAGTAACTGCTTGAAAAACCTCATGGGGATCCCCTGTTCGAAACCCAGTATGTAGTGTTTTGAACAAAAGGTAGCGCAAATGGTGGTTTCCGGCTAGGGGTCAGCGTCGGGTGCGGGCGACCTTTCGCTTGGTCTTGGCAGCCTTCGCCTTTGCCTTGCCGACCTTGCGCTTGACCGGCTTGCCGCGACCGCCGTAGCTCCGGCCGCTGCGCGGCAGCGCCTTGCCCTCGACCTCCAGCAATTCCAGCCCGATGGCCCCGGTCAGACCTTCGGCCTCGGCCAGGCGGACCATGACCCGCTGGCCCAGCCCCAGCACGACGCCGGTGTCCGACCCCATCAGGGTCTGGCTTTCGGGATCGTAGTGGAAGAACTCCGCGCCCAGCGTGCGCACCGGCACCAGCCCGTCGGCGCCGGTATCGTCCATGCGGACAAACAACCCGAATTTCGCCACGCCCGAGATCCGGCCCGCCACCTCGGTCCCGACCCGTTCCGACAGATAAGCGGCAAGATAGCGGTCGGTGGTGTCGCGTTCGGCCAGCATCGAGCGCCGCTCGGTGTCCGAGATCTGCTTGGCGGTTTCTTCGAGGTTCTCTTCATCCTCGGGGGTCAGCCCGTCCTTGCCCCAGCCATGCGCCGAGATCAGGCCGCGATGCACGATCAGGTCGGCATAGCGCCGGATCGGCGAGGTGAAATGCGCGTATTTCTTCAGGGCCAGCCCGAAGTGCCCGAAATTCTCGGGGTTGTAATAGGCCTGCGTCATCGAGCGCAGCGTGGTCATGCTGACCAACTCGCTTTCGTCGGTGCCGGCGGCCTGTTCCAGAAGGCGGTTCAGGTGCCGGGTTTGCAGCACCTGCCCCTTGGCCAGCGTGAACCCCGCCGCCTGCACGGTTTCGCGCAGGGACTCCAGCTTTTCGGGGCTGGGTTCCTCGTGGACGCGGAACAGCAGCGCGCGGCGCTTGGCCACCAGCGTTTCGGCGGCGCAGACATTGGCGAGGATCATGAATTCCTCGATCAGCCGGTGCGCGTCAAAGCGGGGCCGGAAGGCGACCGAGGCGACCTTGCCATCCTCGCCCAGCTCGATCCGGCGTTCGGGCAGGTCCAGTTCCAGCGGCTGGCGACGCTCCCGCGCCTTTCGGATGGTGGCATAGGCAGCATAGAGCGGGCGCACGACGGTGCTCATCATCGGGACGATGCGGCCCGAGAGTTCACCATCCATTGCCGACTGTACCTCGTCATAGGTCAGCGAGGCGGCGGAACGCATCATGGCGCGGGTGAAGCGGTGGCCGATCTTCTCGCCGGTCGCATCCAGCTGCATCCGCACGGCAATGCAGGGGCGCGGCACATCCTCGTGCAATGAACACAGATCGCCCGACAGCCGATCAGGCAGCATCGGCACCACCCGGTCCGGGAAATAGCTGGAGTTGCCGCGCTTGCGCGCCTCGCGGTCCAGCGCGCTGCCCGGCGTGACGTAATGGGCCACATCGGCGATGGCGACCCAGACCACATGGCCGCCGGGGTTGTCGGGATCGTCGTCGGCCTCTGCATAGACCGCGTCGTCATGGTCGCGCGCATCCGCCGGGTCGATGGTCACCAACGGCAGGTCGCGGAGATCCTCGCGCTTGCCCAGCGGCGCTGGTTTGGCGGCATCGGCGGCGGCGATCACCTCGTCGGGGAAGGCATCGGGAATGCCGTGTTCATGAATGGCGATCAGCGACACCGCACGCGGCGCGCTGGGGTCGCCCAGCCGCGAGACGATCCGGGCCGACGGCAGACCCAGCCGCGTGCGCGGTCCGGCCTGCTCGCCCTCGACCAGCTCGCCATCCTTCGCGCCGTAGGTTGCGCCGGGCGCGACGCGGTATTCCTTGTCGGATTTCTTGTCGATGGGCAGGATGCGCCCGCCCTCGGCCCCCTTGCGGAAGATGCCAAGGATGCGGAGTGGATTGGTGCCGATGCGCCGGATCAGCCGCGCCTCATAGGCGTGGGGCTGATCCTCGATCTTTGCCAGACGGGCGAGGATCCGGTCGCCTTCCCCCAGCGCAGGCTCACCGCCGCGCGGGATGAACAGCACCTTCGGCTCGGCCCCTTCGCCGTGCCATTCCAGCGGCCGGGCATAAAGGTCGCCATCGCTGCCCACCGGCAGGATCTGCAGCACGCTGACCGGCGGCAGGCGATCCGGGTCGCGATAGGTCTTGCGGCGCTTTTCCAGATGCCCCTCGGCCTCAAGCGCGCGCAGCAGCGCCTTCAGCGGGATGCGATCTGCCCCCTTGATGCCAAAGGCACGGGCGATGTCGCGTTTCGAACTTTGCGTGGGATGGGCGGCGATCCAGTCGAGGATCTCGTCCTTGGTGGGGATACGGGTCATGAGGCTGGCCTAGCACGGGCATCGGCGCACGTCACCGGGAAAGGGCGTGCTCCCGCCCCCGCGGTGCGTTTCGAAGAAACGCGTGCGGCGTTGGGCCGGGCTGAGTCGCTGCGCGACTCAGCAGGTCGGCTGGGGAGGTGTCTGAGGGACGCTTGTGCGTCTCAGACACCGGTTCAAGGATGTTTGGCGGGCGGCGCGTCAAGGACACGCCGCGCGGGGCGCGCGGTCGCTGCGCGATCCTTGACCCGCGGCGGCGAGGGCGTGCAGATCTTCCAGCGTATCCACATCGCGCAGGCACGCCAGTTGGGCGATGCGGTGATCGGGCAGGGTGGCGATGGTGTCGGACAGCGCGTGTTCGCTGGACCAGCGCACCCCGGCGAACAACCCCGGCGGCACCGGACGGCGGCGCGCCAGACCGATCAACCAATAGCCGCCGTCCTGCGCCGGGCCAAAGACCGCATCGTGGTCGCCCAAAGCCCGGAAACCGTCGCGGACAAGGGCCGGTGTGATCCCCGGAATATCGGCGCCGACGATCAGCACCGGACCGGGCGCCAGCGCGCGAAAGATCCGGCCCATGCGACAGCCCAAATCGCCGCGCCCCTGCGGCCAGCGTGGCACGTCGGCGGGCCAGACACGGCTGCGCAGCCCCTCGCGGTCCGGCGCGACGGCGAGGATCGTCTGCCAGCGCGGATCGCGCAGGTCGCGCAGCAGGCGTGCGGTCTGATGCCGGAACCACCAGGCGGCGGCGGTTGTCCCTATCCCAGCGGCCAGTCGGGTCTTGACCCGGCCCGGTCGCGGCTCTTTCACCATGACCACCAGCTTGGGTGTCACAGGGCAATCTCCATGTCGTGATGCGGCACCCCACCGTCGTCGTAGAGCGGCCCGCAGACCGAAAAGCCCAAGGCCGTGTAGAACCCCGCGGCCCGCGCCTGCGCCCCCAGAACCGCGCGATGAACACCGGGTGTGGCGCGCAACCGGTCCAGTGCATCGCGCACCAGCGCCGCGCCGACGCCCTTACCCCGATAGGGTTTGACCACGCAGATCCGGCCGATGCGCCCGGTGTCGCCACGGATCATCAGCCGCGCCGTGGCTACGGGGAAGGTGTCATCACTGGCCAGAAGATGCCGGGCCGTGGCATCCAGATCGTCGAATTCCTCGGCCTCGCGAAACCCCTGCTCTTCGACGAAGACCGACCGCCGCAGCGCAAAACAGGCCGTGGGGTCCGAGACCTCGTCAATGGTCAGTTGCACCCGAAATAGTCTTTCAGGATGCGGGTGTAGACGGATTTCAGGCGTGGGATCTGCGCCACCTCGACCCGCTCGTCCACCTGGTGCATGGATTTGCCGACAAGGCCGAACTCCACCACCGGGCAGTGATTGCGCACATAGCGCGCGTCCGAGGTGCCGCCGCTGGTCGACAGCACCGGCGTCAGCCCGGTCTCGGCCTGCACGGCCCGGCTGATCAGCTCTGACAGTTCTCCCGGCGGCGTGATGAAGCTTTCGCCCGACACCTTGCTGGTCATCTCGAAACTAATGCCGGTCTCGGCGGTGACCTTGTCGGCCTCGTCCCGAAGCCACTCCAACAGCCCTTCGGAACTGTGCGTATCGTTGAAACGGATGTTGACCATCGCCGTGCATTGCGCCGGAATGACATTGTTGGCCGCATTGCCGGTGTCAAAGCCGGTGACCGCCAGCGTCGAGGGATCGAAATGGGCCGTGCCCTGGTCCAGCTCGTGCGACGACAGCCGGTCAACCAGCCGCGCCAGCGCCGGGATCGGGTTTTTCGCGCGATGCGGATAGGCCGAATGCCCCTGAACACCGCTGGCGGTAAACCATGTGGTCAACGACCCGCGCCGCCCGATCTTCATCATCTCGCCAAAGGTCTCGGGGCAGGTCGGCTCGCCCACAAGGCATAGGGACATCGCCTCACCCTGCCGCGCCATCCAGTCGAGGATCGCATCGGTACCATCGACGCCATCGCCTTCTTCATCCCCGGTGATGGTCAGGATGATGGCCCCGTCGGGCGGCGTCTCGCGCACCAGGTCGATGGCGGCCGCGACAAAGGCCGCGACGCCGGATTTCATGTCCGTAGTGCCCCGGCCCATCATCCAACCGTCGCGGACCTCTGCTCCGAACGGATCGCAGGTCCAGGCGGCCGCGTCGCCGACCGGAACCACATCCGTATGGCCGTTGAAGCCGAAACTGCGGGCATGGCCCTTCTCGCCCCAGCGGGCAAAGACGTTGGGAATGCCGGCCCTATCCACCCGCGTGCAGGTGAAGCCCGCCTCCGTCAGCAGCGCGGACAACAGATCCAGCGCCCCGCCTTCCTTCGGCGTGACAGAGGGGCAGCGCACAAGGTCGGCGGTCAGGGCAACGGGATCAACGGGGGTCAATGCGGGCCTCCGGCGGTATCTTCGAAGAAGGGGGTCATCTGCGCCACGATCACCGAGTTCTCGGCAAGGGCGCGCTCCATCAGGCCACGTTCCTCGTCGGAAATGTCGTGGCCCTGCTCCAGCCGCTCCTCAAGAGTGCCATAGCCGTTGACATCCAGTGGCGCCAACTCCGCCTGCTTCAGAACCGCCACGGTTTCCCGCACCGCTTCAGGCTCATCCACACCGCTGGCATAGCACATCAATGCGGCCCCGGTGGCGCCCTTGGGCAGGCCATCGCCGGGCTTGCGGCCGATCTCGACAAGCAGGGTGAACACCTGCTGAGGTTTCTTTTCCTTGGTCATGGGATCGGAGGTATGCGGCGCGCCTGGCCGGGTCAATGCCCCTAGCCGAGGACAGGGGGCACAATCCCGAACCCATCGTGTACGAGGACCCCCAGGGCAATGGCCAATACAAGCGTTACGTCCTTGAACATTCTTGCCTCCCGGAATGGAACAAGACTGTTACGGCGCGGCTCGGGGATTCCGTCGCGACTATCTCTTTTTCTTGTCAAAAATACTCATCTTGCGCCGCGCAGCGGCGCCCGGCCCAAGGCCGCAAGGCCCGAAGGGGCCGCGCGGGGACGGGAGCCGCCCCCGGCGCTCAGCGCATCAGTCCCGCAGAAGATCGTTGATCGAGGTCTTGGAGCGGGTCTGCGCGTCCACCCGCTTCACGATCACCGCACAATACAGGTTTACACCGTTCTTCGACGGCATCGACCCGGCCACGACGACCGAGCCCGACGGCACCTCGCCGTACATGACCTCGCCGGTCTCGCGATCGACGATCTTGGTGGACTGGCCGATGAAGACGCCCATCCCCAGAACCGAGCCTTCGCGCACGATGCAGCCTTCGACTACCTCGGACCGGGCGCCGATGAAGCAGTTGTCCTCGATGATCGTCGGCCCGGCCTGCATCGGCTCCAGCACACCGCCGATGCCCACACCGCCCGACAGATGCACGTTCTTGCCGATCTGCGCGCAGGAGCCGACGGTGGCCCAGGTGTCCACCATGGTGCCGCTGTCCACATGGGCCCCAAGGTTCACGAAGGACGGCATCAGCACCACGCCGGGGGCGATATAGGCCGACTTGCGCACCACGCAGTTCGGCACCGCGCGGAACCCAGCCGCCTTCCAGTCCTTCTTCTTCCAGCCGGCAAACTTGCTGTCGACCTTGTCCCACCAGCCGCCGTCCTGCGGCCCGCCGGACTGTTTCTCCATGTCCTTCAGACGAAAGCCCAGCAGCACGGCCTTCTTGGCCCATTGGTTCACACGCCAATCACCATTGGCCTGCCGTTCCGCGACACGCAGCTTGCCGCTGTCCAGCGCGTTCAGCGTGCTTTCGATGGCGTCTCGGGTTTCCCCTTTGGTTTCGGGAGTGATGCTGTCGCGTGCCTCCCAGGCAGCTTCGATGGCAGTTTCCAAGGCGGCATTCGACATGGGCGACCCTTTCGCGCGTTTACTCTGGCTCAAGCTCCGGCAAGGCTATACTTCGGCAAGACCCAAGGCGCAACGACGCGCGATCGAGTGGCGAGGACACCCCAATGACGGACCAGAAGGCCCATCCCCTGCCCCATGCCCGCGACGACATCGAACGGGCGCGCGGCATTCCCGACACCCCGCAGACCCGATCACCCACCCACAGGCTGGCTTTCACAGACAGCGATTTCCTGTGCCGCGACGACCTGCGTCCGGTGCGCCTGCAACTGGAACTGCTGAAAAGCCAGCTGACCCTGGACGAGGCCGGCATCCGCTCCACCGTGGTGCTGTTTGGCGGCGCGCGCATCCCTGCACCGGAAAACACTGACACGGCGCGCACCCCGGCCCTGGGCGCACTCAGCCATTTCTATGACGAGGCCCGCGCCTTCGCCCGGCTGGTCACCGAATGCAGCGTCGCCACCGGCAATACCGAGAACGTCGTGGTCACCGGCGGCGGACCGGGGGTGATGGAGGCGGGCAATCTGGGCGCGCTGGACGCGGGCGGCGTGTCCATCGGGCTGAACATCGTGCTGCCGCACGAACAGGCGCCGAACCCTTATGTGACACCCGAACTCAGCTTCAACTTCCACTATTTTGCCATCCGCAAAATGCATTTCTTGATGCGCGCCAATGCGATCACCGTGTTTCCCGGCGGCTTCGGCACGCTGGACGAATTGTTCGAGGCGCTGACCCTGATCTCGACCAAGCGCATGAGCCCGGTCCCGATCCTGCTGTTCGGTGAATCCTTCTGGCGCGAGATCGTCAATTGGGACGCGCTGGCCCGCGCCGGAACCATCTCGGACACGGATCTGAACCTGTTCCGCTTCGTGGAAACCGCCGATGAGGCCTTCGCGGCACTGCAAGCCGCCGGCACGCTCTGATCGCAACGACGCTCTCCGGCGGCAGACCCCGACACAAACGACCAAAAAAATAGGGAGGTCCCGCCAAGCCGGACCTCCCTTCACCCCACGTGCTTTCGCACCACACGTGTTTCGAATTTCGGTTCCAGCCATCCTGGCAGGACAGGACCTTGATAGCCGATCCATCGCCCCGGCGCAAAAGACTTCTGTCGCGCAATCGTCTCAAAAGTCTCGCAAATTTCGGCTTCAGGCGTAGACGTCTTCCTTGCCGAAATGCCTGGTCAGCAGATAGTAGACCACCGCACGGTGCTTCTGACGTTCGGACCGGCCATAAATGTCCAGTACCGCGTCGATCCCGGCGGTCAGCTCCGGCCCGTCCGCAAGACCCAGCTTGCCGATCAGGAAGTTCTTCCGCACGGTCTCCAGTTCCGACGGATCGCTGCCCGCCACCATCGAACTGTCGGCATTGTAGATCGCCGGACCCAGACCGATCACCACCTTGGTCAGAAGGTCGCTGTCCGGGGTCACCCCGCATTTGCTGGCCAGATCCTCGGCATAGACCGCAATCAGGTCGTCACGTTTGCTCATCCTATCCTCCATTTTGTCCGGGAAACCCTTGTCCCCGCACCGAAAACCCTAGCCGATCCACCCTGAAATGACAGAGGCTTGCACCCTTTCACGGCCCCTCAACCCTGCGTGACATTGCGAATCCAGCGTTGAACGAGGGCGGGATATGGCGTCAGGGTTTGCCCAAAGGAGGCAACGCCATGACCCTGTTCCGCAAACTCCAGACCCTGAAACCCGCGCTTCTGGCACTGGCCATTGCCCTGGGGCTAAGCCTGCAAGCCAGCGATGCCGGCGCGGCAGGCCGGGAAACCGCGCTGGTGGCGGGTGGCTGCTTCTGGTGCGTCGAGGCCGATTTCGAAAAGGTCAAGGGCGTGACCGATGCCGTCTCGGGCTTTGCCGGCGGCACCGTCGCCAACCCAAGCTACAAACAGGTGACGCGCGGCGGCACCGGCCATTCGGAAGTGGTGCAGATCACCTTCGACCCGGACGTCATCTCCTATGATCAGATCCTCGACCTGTTCCTGCGCTCCATCGATCCCTACGATGACGGCGGACAGTTCTGCGATCGCGGCCACACCTATGCCCCGGCCATCTTCGCCCTGACCCCCGAACAGGCGCGCGCGGCAGAGGCCGCCATTGCCCGGGCCGAGGACGATCTCGGACGCAGAACCAAGGTGCCCGTGCGCGAGGCCGCCCCTTTCTACGCCGCCGAAGACTACCATCAGGACTATTACAAGCAGGACGGGCTGATCCTGACCCGCTTTGGTCCCCAGTCCAAGGCCTCCGCCTACAAGAAATACCGTGACGCCTGTGGCCGCAACGCCCGGGTCCGCGCCATCTGGGGCGACGCCGCCCCCTTCACCGGCAGCTGACCCGACGCCGGCTGCCACAAGGCGGGCGCATCGCACCAACTGCGGACCGCCCCCGCTTTTTCTTGGCAAAAATACTCAAAAAGGGGCGCCGCGCAGCGGGGCCCTTTCCACCGTTTCCGCCCCTAGCCGACCTTTGACGCCGCAAGCACCGCCATGTTCAGGATGTCGTTCTCGGTGGCATTGGTCGAACACAGCTGAATTGGCTTGGCCACGCCCGACAGGATCGGGCCGATCACCGTGGCCCCGGCCATTTCCTGCATCAGCTTGACCGAGATCGAGGCCGAGTGCCGCGCCGGCACCACCAGGATGTTGGCCGGGCCCGACAGGCGCGAGAACGGATAGGACTCCATGGCGGTCATGTTCAGCGCCACATCCACGGTCATCTCGCCTTCGAATTCGAAGTTCACGCCGCGGGCTTCCAGCACTTTCGGCGCCATATGCATCTTCTCGGCCCGTTCCGACACCGGGTAGCCGAAGGTCGAGAAGCTGACGAAGGCCACGCGCGGCTCCAGCCCCAGCGACCGGGCGACACTGGCCGCGCCCTCGGCGATGGTGGCAAGGTCGTTCTGATCGGGCCATTCGTGCACCAGCGTGTCGGCGATCATCACGATCCGGCCCTGATGCAACAGCGCCGTGACCCCGACCACCCCGTGTTCGGCATCGGCGTCGAAGACATGGTTGATCTGTTCCATCACATGCGCCGATTTCCGGGTGGCCCCGGTCACCATCGCGTCGCCGTGCCCATGCGCCAGCATCAGTGCCGAGAACACATGCCGGTCGCGCGCCGCCAGACGATGCACGTCCGAGGCATCGAAGCCCTTGCGCTTGAGCCGGTCGTAGAGGAAGTCCTTGTAAGCGTCCAGGTGCACGGTGTTGGCGGCATTGATGATGCGCAATTCGCGCACCGCATCGCCCAGTCCCGCCGCTTCCAGCTTGGATTTCACGTCCGCCTCGCGGCCCACCACAAGGGCCTTGCCCAGACCCGAGCGCTGATAGGCCACGGCGGCGCGCAGGGCGCGGATGTCGTCGCCCTCGGCAAAGATCATCTGCGCCTGGTTCTGGCGTGCCCGCGCGTGCAGACCTTCAAGGATCGAGGCGGTGGGATCCATCCGCGCCTTGAGCGACCGCTTGTAGCCGTCCATGTCGATGATCGGACGGCGCGCCACGCCCGTGTCCATGCCGGCCTTGGCCACGGCCGGCGGAATGCGGTGGATCAGGCGCGGGTCGAAGGGCGCCGGGATAATGTAGTCACGCCCGAAGCTCAGCTTGCGGCCATAGGCCATGGCGACCTCGTCGGGCACATCCTCGCGCGCCAGTTCGGCCAGCGCCTGGGCGCAGGCGATCTTCATCTCGTCGTTGATGGCGCGCGCGTTGATGTCCAGCGCCCCCCGGAACAGATAGGGGAACCCAAGCACGTTGTTGACCTGGTTGGGATAATCCGACCGCCCGGTGGCGACGATGGCGTCCAGCCGCACGTCGTGGGCTTCCTCGGGGGTGATCTCGGGATCGGGGTTGGCCATGGCGAAGATCACCGGGTTGTCGGCCATCGAGGCGACCATCTCGCGGGTGACCGCGCCCTTGACCGACACGCCCAGGAACACGTCGGCCCCCTGCATGGCCTCTTCCAGCGTGCGCAGATCGGTGCGCGCCGCATGGGCCGATTTCCACTGGTTCATGCCCTCGGTGCGGCCCTGATAGATCACGCCCTTGGTGTCGCACATGATGCAGTTGTCATGCTTGGCGCCCATGGTCTTGACCAGTTCAAGACAGGCAATGCCCGCCGCGCCCGCGCCATTCAGCACGATACGGCAATCCTCGATCTTCTTGCCCGACAGATGCAGTGCGTTGATCAGCCCGGCGGCACAGATCACCGCCGTGCCATGCTGGTCGTCGTGGAAGACCGGGATATCCATTTCTTCCTTGAGGCGCTGTTCGATGATGAAACACTCGGGCGCCTTGATGTCTTCCAGGTTGATGCCGCCGAAGGTCGGCCCCATCAGCCGGATCGCGGCGATCAGCTCCTCGGGGTCCTCGCTGTCCAGCTCGATGTCGATGGAATTCACATCGGCAAAGCGCTTGAACAGCACCGCCTTGCCCTCCATCACCGGTTTCGACGCCAGCGCGCCCAGGTTGCCCAGCCCCAGCACGGCGGTTCCGTTCGAGATCACCGCCACCGTGTTGCCCTTGGTGGTATAGTCATAGGCCGCCTGCGGGTCGGCGGCGATGGCCTCGCACGGCACCGCAACGCCGGGCGAATAGGCCAGCGACAGATCCCGCTGCGTGCTCATCGGCACCGTGGCCTGAATGGCCAGTTTGCCCGGATGCGGCAGCAGGTGAAACGCCAGCGCGTCTTCGGGCGTGATCTTGGTCTTGGACATGGGCGGGGTCTCCTCCGTCGGTTCCCGCCGTCTTACGCGAGGCACCGTGCGGTCTCAACGCGTGTTAGCGCAGACAGGCGCAGATAAGGCGGATCGGACCGATCGGGGCTTTTGCCGCTTCGCCCGACCCACTACACCCATGAGACGCAAATCGCAGCCCCGGAGCCGCCCCATGACGCCGATGATGGCGCAGTACCTGAAGATCAAATCCGACCATCCCGGTGCCATCCTGTTCTACCGGATGGGGGATTTCTACGAGATGTTCTTCGACGATGCGGTGGCTGCGGCGGCGGCGCTGGACATTGCCCTGACCAAACGCGGCAAGCACGAGGGCGCGGATATCCCCATGTGCGGCGTGCCGGTCCATGCCGCCGAGGGGTATCTGTTGACCCTGACCCGCAAGGGATTTCGCGTGGCCATCTGCGAACAGCTGGAAAACCCGGCTGAAGCGAAAAAGCGCGGCTACAAGGCGGTGGTCAAGCGCGGCGTGACACGGGTCGTGACCCCCGGCACCCTGACCGAGGACAGCCTGCTGGACGCGCGGCGGCACAATTACCTGGCCGCCTGGGCCGAGATCCGGGGCACCGGCGCCCTGGCCTGGGTGGATATCTCCACCGGCGAGATGACCGTGGCGCCCTGCAAACGGGTGATGCTGCCGCATCTGCTGTCCCGCCTGTCGCCGCCCGAGATCCTCTGTCCCGACGCGCTGGAACCCGAGTTGCGCGGCATGGCCGAGGAAACCGGCGCTGCCCTTGTGCCGCTGGGCGCCGCCAGTTTCGACAGCGAAAGCGGGCAGGCCCGGCTGAAGGCGCTGTACGCGGTGGCGTCGCTCGACGCCTTCGGCCAGTTCGACCGGGTCGAAAC
This sequence comes from Meridianimarinicoccus marinus, assembly GCF_040689105.1. Classification (NCBI taxonomy): domain Bacteria; kingdom Pseudomonadati; phylum Pseudomonadota; class Alphaproteobacteria; order Rhodobacterales; family Paracoccaceae; genus Meridianimarinicoccus; species Meridianimarinicoccus marinus. The sequence continues at coordinate 27,801 of NZ_JBFBVU010000024.1, read as the reverse complement.
CGCAGCCCTTGGCGCACTGGTCAACTATCTTGAGATCACCCAGAAGGGCAAACTGCCGCTGATCCGCCCGCCGGTGCGCGAAGCGCCGGGCGGTGCCATGGCCATCGACGCCGCGACCCGACGCAATCTCGAGATCACCCAAAGCCTGTCGGGCGGGCGCAACGGCTCGCTTCTGGCGACCGTGGACCGGACAGTGACGGCAGGCGGCGCGCGGCTGCTGGAACGGCGGCTGTCGGCGCCCTCGCAGGATCTGGCGGAAATCCGCGACCGGCATGACGCGGTCGAGGCGCTGCTGGACAATCCCCGCCTGCGCGACGACCTGCGCGACGCGCTGAAACGCGCGCCCGACATGGATCGCGCCCTCAGCCGCCTGTCGCTGGACCGTGGCGGGCCGCGCGACCTGACCGCCCTGCGCGACGGGCTGGCTCAGGCCGGCACCATCGCCGCGATGCTGCCCGACGATCTGCCCGAGCGTCTGGTCCGGGCCGCGCAGGATCTGCTGGGGCACGAGGCGCTGACCGATCTGCTGGATGAAGCCCTTGTCGCCGACCCGCCCCTGCTGGCCCGCGATGGCGGCTTTGTGGCCACCGGCTATGACACCGCGCTGGACGAGGCCCGCACCCTGCGCGACAAAGGCCGGGGCCTGATCGCCGGACTGCAGGCGCAATATACCAAGCTGACCGGCATCGGTTCGCTGAAGGTCAAGCATAACAACGTGTTGGGCTATTTCGTGGAAACTCCGGCAACCCACAGCACCCGGATGACCTCGGAGCCGCTGACGGAAACCTTCATCCACCGCCAGACCACCGCCAACGCCATCCGCTTCACCACCGTGGAGCTGTCAGAACTGGAACGCGGGCTGCTGAATGCAGGCTCGCACGCGCTGGAGCTGGAAAAGCAGATCTTCGCGCGTCTGTGCAGAGCTTGTCTGGACACCGCGGCATCGATCGGCCACGCCGCCCGCGCGCTGGCCGAGATCGACCTGACCACCGGGTTCGCCGATCTGGCCGCCGGGTCCGACTGGACCCGCCCCCGGATGGAGGACAGCCGCGCCTTCGACGTGCGCGCCGGACGTCACCCGGTGGTCGAGGCTGCGCTGGCGCGCCAGTCGGGAGCGTCCTTTGTCGCCAATGACTGCGCCCTCAGCGCCGAAGACGACGGCGCCGCCATCTGCCTGCTGACCGGCCCGAACATGGCCGGCAAATCCACCTGGCTGCGGCAGAACGCGCTGATCGCCCTGCTGGCCCAGTCCGGCGCCTTCGTGCCGGCGCGCGAGGCCCGCATCGGCACAGTGTCGCAATTGTTCAGCCGCGTCGGCGCCGCCGATGACCTGGCGCGGGGCCGGTCGACCTTCATGGTGGAAATGGTGGAAACCGCCGCCATCCTGAACCAGGCCGACACGCGCGCTCTCGTCATCCTGGACGAGATCGGCCGCGGCACCGCCACCTACGACGGGCTGTCCATCGCCTGGGCGACGCTGGAACACCTGCACAACGTGAACCGCTGCCGGGCGCTTTTCGCCACCCATTACCACGAAATGACCACGCTGGCCGAAAAGCTGGACCATGCCAGCAACGCCACCGTGGCGGTCAAGGATTGGGAAGGCGAGGTCATCTTCCTGCACGAGGTGCGCCCCGGCGCTGCCGATCGCTCTTACGGGGTGCAGGTGGCGAAACTGGCCGGCCTGCCCGCCCCGGTCATCGCCCGCGCGCGGCAGGTGCTGGAAACCCTCGAGGCCGGCGACCGCGAAGGCGGCAAACGTGCCCCGATGCTCGATGATCTGCCCCTGTTCGCAGCCCCACCGCCGCCCGCCCCCGTTGTCGAAAAGACCCATCCGGCGGTGGACCGGCTGGCCGAGGTGCAGCCCGACCAATTGACCCCGATCCAGGCATTGAGCCTGCTCTACGAACTGCGCGGGATGGTGCGGGACGGTTGAGAAGCGCTGGGAGTCGCTCCGAAGCTTGGCATTCGAATAACTCGGTTAATGCATTTTTCATGCCTCGATAGACTTTGTTTTCCCAAATTTTTAAATGACCGAAAAAACTTGTGAAGGTCTGGTCAAGATGTGGAAGTGGCTCAAACGTGGAATATTGGCCGTTCTGGTAATTTTTATTGGCTATGAAGTGTATGTTTACTTCAAGGCCGGCTATCATAGGGTTCCAGAGCGTCCAATTGGATCATTTTTGCTGCCGTTCGGCGAAGTTCGGGCCATCATGATTGACGTTGAGGATGTTCGGCCTGAGCGGCGATACTTCGCGTATCCAGCAATGGACTTGCCCGAGTGGTATCAAGGTGCCTGGTCTGTTTGCCGACCCGTAACCGACCCGGAGCGGCAAGAGTTTGAAGCGGACTTGGATCCCGGTCCCGGCGTACGCTGGGAAGCCGTGTGCGAGTTTGAGGCCGATGGTGAGACAGTTTTCGCAGGGATAGTTTTTTCAGTCCCAAGAACCTGACAATCGGCGCCATGCAAACGCCGCGCAGCGGCGCCCGGCCCAACGCCTTGCGGCCGTCAGGCCAAAAGGGGGCGGGAGTGCGCCGCCTCAACGAATTGCGGCGCCACCGGGATACGGGGCGCCGCATGTTGTCATGAAGATCGGATCAGGAGGCCGGCATCGACGACACGCCGACCTGCGCCGGACGCAGCAGGCGGTCGTGCAGAAGGAAGCCTTCGGCCATGACCTCAATGATCTCGCCGGCTTTGGTGCCGGGCACCGGGGCTTCGAACATGGCCTGGTGCAGTTGCGGATCGAACTTCTCGCCTCGCTCCGGCGCGACGCGCTGGATGCCGTGCTTTTCGAAGATGTTCAGCAACTCGCGCAGGGTCAGCTCCACCCCTTCCAGCAGCGCCTTGTCGGCTTCGCTGCCGGTTTCGGGTGCGGCGCGCAGGGCGCGGTTCAGGTTGTCGTAGACCGGCAGCATGTCGCGCGCCAGTTTCGAACCGCCGTATTGCTCGCCCTCGCGGCGGTCGCGCTCGCCACGCTTGCGGGCGTTCTCGGCGTCGGCCAGCGCCCGCATGAAGCGGTCGTGCATTTCGTCGCGCTCGGCTTTCAGAGCCTCGACTTCGCCGCGCAGGGACGCCACTTCGATATCCAGATCGGGCACCTGTTCTGCCAGCGTGTCCAGATCGACAAGGTCGTCTTCGCTGACGCCCGGCAGAATGTCTTCCATGTCGCCCACGTCTTTGGCTTTCGGATCTGCCATGATCCCTCCTTCTCAACTCCGGTCGGAGATCATCCTGCCGACCAGTTGCGCCGTGTAATCCACGATCGGCACGACCCGCCCATAGTTCAGACGTGTCGGCCCGATCACGCCCACGGCGCCGATAATCTTTCGATCCGCGTTCATATAGGGACTGACGACCAGAGAGGAACCCGAAAGTGAAAAAAGCTTGTTCTCCGAGCCGATAAAAATGCGCACACCCTCGCCGGTTTCAGTCAGGTCCAGGAACTCGGCAATATCGCGTTTGCGCTCCAGGTCGTCGAACAGGCTCCGGATGCGTTCCAGGTCGACGGCGTCCTGGCTTTCCAGCAGGTTGGCGCGGCCCCGCACGATCAGACGTTCGGCGCCCTCGCCCTGCTCGTCCCAGACCGCCAGCCCGCTTTCCACAAGGTCGCGGGCCAGCTTGTCGATCTCCTGACGGCGGCGCTTGATCTCGCTTTCCATGACCCGGCGCAATTCGCTGACGGTGCGGCCCTCGGCCAATGCGTTCAGGAAATTCGCCGCCTCGCGCATGGACGAGGGCGTCTGCCCCGGCGGCGGCGTGAACACCCGGTTTTCCACATGGCCATCGGCAAAGACCAGCACCACCAGCGCCCGGTCGGCGGCAAGGCTGACGAACTCGATATGCTTGATCGGTGCTTCGTGCTTGGGCGTCAGAACCAGGCTGGCGCCATGGGTCACCCCGGACAGGGCCGAGCCGATGCCATCCAGAATCGCCCCCACATCGCCGTCCGAGCGTTTTACGGTGGCGTCGATCATCTCGCGATCCTGCAGGGTCATCTGGTCCACTTCCAGAAACCCGTCCACGAACATGCGCAGGCCCTTCTCGGTGGGCACGCGGCCTGCCGAGATATGCGGACTGCCCAGCAGTCCGAGGTATTCCAGGTCCTGCATCACGTTGCGGATCGTCGCCGCGCTGACCTTTTCCGACATGGAGCGAGTCAGCGTGCGCGAGCCCACCGGATCGCCGCTGGACAGATAGCCTTCGACCACCCGCCGGAACACCTCGCGGGAGCGGTCGTTCAGATCTTGCAGTACCTTGCTGCTGTCGGTCATCCCGTTTGTCCCGTTCTCACGCGCACAGCCCTTGCAGGCTTGAACCACACCGCCTTGCGAAGATAAGGGTTCGGCATCCCAACGCAAGGAAATGTCATGCGCCCGTCCGGCCGTAAACTCAACGAACTTCGCCCCGTGTCCATCGAAACCGATGTCACCCGCCACGCCGAGGGCTCTTGCCTGATCCGCATGGGCGACACCCATGTGCTCTGCACCGCTTCGCTGGAAGAGCGGGTGCCGCCGTTTCTGAAGAACTCGGGCCTTGGCTGGGTCACCGCCGAATACGGGATGCTGCCGCGTGCTACCCACAGCCGGATGCGGCGCGAGGCCAAGAACGGCCAGTCGGGCCGCACCCAGGAAATCCAGCGCCTGATCGGGCGCAGCTTGCGCGCCGGGCTGGACCGCGTCGCCCTGGGCGAACGCCAGATCACCATCGACTGCGACGTGATCCAGGCCGATGGCGGCACCCGCTGTGCTGCAATCACCGGCGGCTGGGTCGCGTTGCGCCTTGCGGTCAACAAGCTGATGAAGGCCGGCGACGTGATCTCGGATCCGCTGATCGATCCCATCGCGGCGGTCTCCTGCGGCATCTACGCCGGTCAGCCGGTGCTGGATCTGGACTATCCCGAAGACAGCGACGCGGGCGTCGATGGCAATTTCGTCATCACCGGGTCCGGCAAGCTGGTCGAGGTGCAGATGTCCGCCGAAGGCGCCGCCTTCACCCGTGCCCAGATGGGTGAGTTGCTGGATCTGGCCGACGCGGGCGTGTCCGAACTGGTCGCCGCCCAGAAGGCTGCCACCGCATGACCGGCAGGATCGGCGAAAAGCTGGTCATCGCCAGCCACAACGCGGGCAAGATCCGCGAGATCGGGGCGCTGATGGCGCCCTACGGGATCGAGGTCGTGTCGGTGAAAGAGCTTGGCTTCGACGAACCCGAGGAAACCGAGGACACGTTCGCCGGCAACGCGCGCATCAAGGCACATGCGGCGGCCAAGGCGGCGGGCCTGCCGGCCCTGTCGGACGACAGCGGCATCATGGTCGATGCCCTGGACGGCGCGCCGGGGGTCTATACCGCCGATTGGGCCGAAACGCCCGAGGGGCGCGATTTTCCGATGGCCATGAAAAAGGTCTGGGATCTGCTGGAGGAGAATGGCGCACCGGAACCCCGGACCGCGCATTTCTGCTGCACGCTGTGCGTGGCATGGCCGGATGGCAGCGACCTGCTGTTCGAAGGCCGTGCCTCGGGGCGGCTGGTCTGGCCCATGCGCGGCGAACAGGGCTTCGGCTTCGATCCGATCTTCCTGCCCGATGGCGAGACCGAAACCTTTGGCGAAATGGATCAGGCAAAGAAACACTCCATGAGCCACCGCGCCGATGCTTTCGCCAAGATGAAAGCGGGCCTGCTTGACTGAGCGCCCAGACTGGGAGGCCGGCGGGTTCGGCCTTTATATCCACTGGCCGTTCTGCGCCGCCAAATGCCCCTATTGCGACTTCAATTCCCATGTCGCGGCCACCATCGACCACACCCGCTGGCGCAAGGCCTATCTGGCGGAACTGCGGCGCGCGGCGCGCGAAACGCATGGTCGGGTGCTGAACACGGTGTTCTTCGGCGGTGGCACCCCCAGCCTGATGGACCCCGGCACGGTCGCCGCCATTCTGGACGAGGTGCGCCGCCTGTGGCCCATGGCGAACGATCCCGAAATCACGCTGGAGGCCAATCCAACCTCGGTCGAGGCCGGGAAGTTCCGCGCCTTCCGGCAAGGCGGGATCACACGGGTGTCGATGGGGGTACAATCGCTGCGCGACGATGACCTGCGCCGCCTCGGTCGGATGCACAGCGTGGCGGAAGCACGTCAAGCCTTTGATATTGCGCGGAAAGAATTTGATCGCGTCAGTTTCGACATGATCTATGCCCGTCAGGGACAAACCCGCGAAGGCTGGTCAGCGGAACTGACCGAAGCCCTGTCCATGGCCGTCGATCACCTCTCGGCCTACCAATTGACGATCGAACCCGGCACGGCTTTCGGCGACCGCTACGCGCGCGGCAAGCTGCGCGACTTGCCCGACGATGACCTGTCGGCGGACCTGTATGACCTGACGCAAGAGATCTGCACGGCGCATGGGATGCCCGCCTACGAGGTGTCGAACCACGCCGCGCCCGGATCGGAAAGCCGACACAACCTGATCTACTGGCGCTATGGCGACTACATCGGCATCGGTCCCGGCGCGCACGGTCGGGTCACCACGCCCGAAGGCCGCATGGCCAGCGAAACCCATCTCGCCCCCGGCGCGTGGCTGCAAGCAGTGGAACAGCGCGGCACCGGCGAAACCCTGCGCAGCACCCTGCCCGCCGCAGATCAGGCCGCCGAATACCTGATGATGAGCCTGCGCCTGTCCGAAGGCAGCGACCTGTCCCGGCTCGCCCGTCTGGACCTTGCCCCCGACGCCGCGCGCCTGTCACATCTGCAAGAGTTGGGGCTTGTTGCATTGACCGGATCGCGCCTGCGTGCGACCCAAGCCGGACGCCGGGTTCTGAACGGCGTGTTGCGCGAACTGCTGATGGACTGACCCATGCGCGTGCTCTGGTTGATGACAGGCTTTCTGGCCGTGGGAACGGGCACATTGGGCATCTTCCTGCCGCTGCTGCCCACCGTGCCGCTGATGATCCTGGCCGCGTTCTGCTTTGGAAAATCCTCGCCGCGCCTGCACAACTGGCTGGTGATGCATCCGGTCTATGGCGAGCACATCCGCGACTGGCACACCAAGGGCGCCATTCATCGCAACGCCAAGAAACTGGCCACGGTGTCGATCGCCGTGGCCTTCGGGCTGTCTGTCCTTCTGGGGGTTCGGGCCCAGATCCTGATGATCCAGGCCCTCGTTCTCTGTGCCGTGCTGATCTTTATATGGACGCGCCCGACGGTGTAAGGCTGAGCATCCGGCACAATTCATCCAGTTGATCCAGAGACTTGTAGCTGATGGTCAGTGATCCTGTCTCTTTTTCCGGCTTGTGGGCGATCTGCACCTTCATACCCAGGTTGGCCGACAGATCCTGTTCCAGAACCCGCGTGTCCGCGTCCTTCTCGTCATCAACCACGCGCGCCTTGCGCGGCGGCTTGGGCTCGGATTCCGCCTTGGCCAGCCGTTCCGTATCGCGCACCGACAGCCCCTTCTCGACCACCTTGCGGGCCAGAGCCACGGGGTCTTCGGTGGTGATCAGCGCACGGGCATGTCCCGCCGAAAGCCGCCCATCAACCAGGAACGCCTGCACTTCGGCGGGCAAGTTCAGCAGTCGCAGAAGGTTGGCGATGTGGCTCCGGCTCTTGCCCAAAGCCTCTGCCATCTTTTCCTGCGTGTGGCCAAACTTGTCCATCAACTGGCGATAGCCGGCGGCCTCTTCCACCGGGTTCAGATCGGCCCGCTGGATGTTTTCGATGATCGCCACTTCCAGAACCTCGGTGTCCGAGAAGTCCCGCACCAGAACCGGAAGCTCGTGCAACTGCGCCATTTGCGAAGCACGCCAGCGACGTTCCCCCGCGACGATCTGATACTTAGCATCCCCGTTCGGCCATTTCCGCACGATCAGGGGCTGGATCACGCCCTTCTCGCGGATCGAGTTGGCCAAGTCGGTCAGATCCTGATCCCCGAACCGACGCCGCGGCTGATCCGGGTTCGGTGCGATATCTTCGATGGGAACCACCAGTTCGCCGCGCGGCGCGACGCTCTCATTGGCCTCTATCGGAGCCACATCCGCCATCAAGGCAGACAGGCCTCGGCCCAATCCGCGTTTCTCTCCACCCATATCTAGCCCTGCCTTATTGTTTTATGCCGATATGCTGTGATAGCGCGCAAGAAGCTCGTCTGCCAAGTCCCCATATGCAATCGCGCCCTTCGAATTCGGATCATAGTCCAGAACCGGCACCGCATGGGACGGCGCTTCGCTCACCCGCACGTTGCGCGGCACGATGGTCTTGAACACCAGTTCGCCCAGGGTTTCGCGTGCGTCGATCTCGACCTGCTGTGCCAGACGATTACGCTGATCGTGCATCGTCAGCAGCACGCCCTCGATGCGCAGATCGGGGTTTGCGGTCTGGCGCACCTCCCGGATGGTCAGCATCAGCTGCGACAGGCCTTCCAGCGCGAAAAACTCGCTTTGCAGTGGGATCAGGATGGAATCCGAGGCCACCATGGCGTTGACGGTCAACAGGTTCAGCGACGGCGGGCAGTCAATCAGGACATAGTCCACACCAAGTTCGGCCATCACCGGGCTTCGAAGGATATCCCGCAGGATGAAACTGCGGCGCTCGTTGGCGACAAGCTCGATATCCGCGGAGCTGAGGTCGGTCGTGGCCGGGGCGATCAGGATATTGTCGATCGACGTTGCACACAGAACCTCTCCCAACGGCGCGCCGTCGATCAGAAGGTCGTAGGTGCTTTTTCCCCGCGCACCCATCTCAACGCCCAGACCTGTGGAGGCATTGCCCTGGGGGTCGATATCAATAACGAGGCTGGAAAATCCCCGCTTTTCAAGGGCCGAGGCAAGGTTGATGGTCGTGGTGGTCTTGCCGACCCCGCCCTTCTGATTGGCAATTGCGATAATGCGCGGTGTGGAGAACTCAGACACGTCTCGGGGCTCCGATCTTGAACAAAACTGCTTGGGCGTCAGTCAAACTGGTAATCTCTTGCACCTCGAACTGCCAGTGCTTTCGGGCCTCAGACAGTTCTTCTGCATGGCGCGCGCCTTTGGGGAAGATGGCGGTCCCCTTCGGTGCAAGGTGCCGCTCCGCAAACCCCAACAGTTCGGCAAGAGGCGCCAAAGCGCGCGCGCTCAGATACTGGGCATTCTGGGGTGGGACGGCCTCGATGCGCGCATCCAGAACCGAAAAGGGCGTGGATGTTTCACGTGAAACAGTGCGCAGGAAGGCGGCCTTACGTTGGTCGCTTTCAATGCAGGTCAGGGTGACATCCCGCGCCAGTTCCTGCGCCAGAATAGCAACAACTGCACCGGGAAAGCCGCCGCCGCTTCCCAAATCAACCCAGGAACCGCCCTTGGGCGTCACAGCCGCATAGACCTGCGCGGAATCCACGATATGACGGTCCCAGAGTTGGTCGAGAGATTTCTGAGACACCAGGTTGATCTTGCGCGTCCATTTTCGCACCAGATCGGCGTAGATGGACAGCTTTTCCAGTGTTTCACGTGAAACATCGAGGCCTGCAAGGCTGTGCGTCACGCCCGTTTCTCCTGACGCGCCGGGCGCAATCGCACCAGCAGCAACGACAGGGCTGCCGGTGTCATCCCTTCCAGTCGCGCCGCTTGCGCCACGGATGCTGGACGTGTCCGGTTAAGCTTTGTCTTCAATTCGTTCGAAAGGCCGGAAATTCCGTCAAAGTCAAAGTCCGCCGGAATTTTCACCGCTTCATCGCGCTTCAACAAGGCGACGTCCCTGGCCTGCCGGTCCAGATACTTGGAATAGAGCGCATCGCGCCACAACTGGGTTTGCACCTCTGGGTCGAGGCTTTCGTGGGCCGGGTTCAGTGCAAGAATGTTGGTGAAAGAAGCGTTCGGGAAGGACAGCAGGTCCCAACTGGTGCGGCGACCGCCGTCGGCAGCAACCTTGATGCCTGCCGCCAGAATCTCGCGTGGCGTCCAGCTTTCTGCTTCCAGGGCGGTGCGCCCCCCAGCCAGATCTTCCATCTTCTGATGGAATGCGGCCTTCCGGGTCTCACCAACACAACCAAGTTCCAGACCCACGGGGGTCAGGCGTTGATCCGCGTTGTCGGCCCGCAGGGACAGCCGGAATTCCGCCCGCGATGTGAACATGCGATATGGCTCCGCCACACCTCGGGTGGTGAGATCGTCAATCATTACGCCGATATAGGAGTTGGAACGCTCAAAGGTCACGCCCCCCTCACCCACTGCATGTCGTGCGGCATTCAACCCAGCCACAAGACCTTGCGCCGCGGCCTCTTCATATCCCGTGGTGCCGTTGATCTGGCCAGCCAGATAGAGGCCCGGTTGTTCCCGCAACTCCAGGTTCAGGTTCAGCGCCCGCGGGTCGACATAGTCGTACTCGATCGCGTATCCGGGCTGGAGGATCCGGACGTTCTCAAGGCCGACAATCGACCGCACATAAGCCTCTTGAACATCCTCTGGCAGGGATGTCGAAATGCCATTCGGGTAGACGGTCGGATCGTCCAGCCCTTCTGGCTCCAGGAACACTTGGTGACTGTCCTTGTCCGCGAAACGCACGACCTTGTCCTCGATTGACGGGCAATATCGTGGGCCGACTCCTTCGATATGGCCGCCATACATCGCGGATCGAGTGAGGTTTTTCTGAATGATTTCATGCGTGCGCGCGTTGGTATGGGTAATCCCGCAACTGACCTGACGTGTCGTGGTGGATGTCGTCAGAAATGAGAAATAGGTCGGTTGATCGTCGCCCGGCTGCTCCTCGAGAACCCCCCAATCGATTGTCCGACCATCCAGACGGGGGGGAGTTCCTGTTTTTAGGCGGCCCAGAGGCAATCCCATGTCCGAAAACCGGGCTGCAAGCTTGTTGGAAGGATCCTCCCCCATCCGCCCTGCAGGATATGAGACATCGCCTATATGCACGACGCCGCGCAAGAATGTGCCTGTGGTGATGACAACGGCCCTGGTGGGCAGAACCGAACCATCCCCAAGCACAATACCTGACACTCTACCGTCGTTGATGGCGACATCCGTGACCTCTGCACCAATGACCGACAGGTTTGGTACCGCCGCGAGCCTCTGCTGCATGGTGTCACGGTAGATCTTGCGATCCGACTGCGCCCGTGGACCCTGTACGGCCGGGCCCTTGCGACGATTGAGGAGCCGGAACTGGATCCCTGCCTTGTCAGCCACGGGACTCATGATGCCATCCATGGCATCAATCTCGCGCACAAGATGACCTTTCCCGAGACCGCCAATGGCCGGGTTGCAGGACATCACGCCGATCTTGCTGGTATCCAGCGTGACCAGAGCGACACGAACACCCAGGCGCGCGGCAGCATGGGTAGCCTCACAGCCTGCATGGCCACCGCCAACCACCACCACGTCGAAGCTGTCATGTTTCACGTGAAACATTGTCATTTTCCCAGACAGAAGCTGCTGAAGATCTCATCCAGCACATTTTCTACATCAATACGGCCGACCAGAGCGTCCAGTGTCGCAACCGCAAGACGGATATCCTCGACGGCCAGTTCGGTTGGACGGTCGCCCATCTCTAGCGCATTAAGGGCTGATTCCAAAACCGTGCGCGCGTGCGTCATCGCTTGACGGTGGCGTTCTTGCACCGCCAGCCCGGCCGTGCTGGCGCGACCCTGCAAACACTCCTGCACATGGGATAGCAGGTCGGTGACCCCTTCCCCCGTCTTTCCGGAAATCCCAGGCCTAGTACTGGCGGCAAGGTCTGACTTTCCCCGCAGGATCAAATCATCCTGTGTGATCGTCACGCCAACGGGAACCGCTCCATCTGTGAGTACAATGCGAAGATCGGCCAGGTTCGCGCGCGCGACGGCGCGTTCGATGCCCAGCCCTTCGACCACATCTTCGGTTTCGCGCAAGCCCGCCGTGTCCAGGAACGTCACGGGTAGCCCCCCAACATCCATGCGCACTTCGATCACGTCCCGGGTGGTGCCGGCGATGTCCGACGTGATCGCCGCATCTCGCCCCGCCAGTGTGTTCAGAAGCGTGGACTTCCCGATGTTGGGCGGGCCGACGATGGCAACCTCGAATCCGTCTCGGATTCGTTCGGCCGCCTGAAATCCGGAAATCTCCTGCGACAGGCTGGCGGTCACCCGGCGCAACAACTGCGTGACCTCGGGTGTCACATCCACCGGGACCTCTTCATCGGCAAAGTCGATGGTGACCTCGAGAAGCGCCATGGCCCGGATCAAATCGTGTCGCCAGCTTTCTGTCTTCCGCCCCAAGGCGCCGGACAGAACGCGCAGCGCCTGTTTCCGCTGGGCTTCGGTTTCGGCGTCGATCAGATCGGCCAGACCTTCGACCTCGGTGAGATCCAGCTGTCCGTTCTCCAGGGCACGGCGGGTGAACTCTCCCGGTTCGGCGAGACGCAGATGCGGAAGTTGTGAAAGGGCGTGCAACAGGGCCGCAACCGTCGCGCGCGAGCCATGCACCTGGAATTCGGCAGATATCTCCCCGGTGAACGACGCACCTTCGGAAAAGGTCAGGATCAGGGCAGAATCGATCAGGCCGCCATCGGCATCGCGCAGGTCGCACAGCGTCGCGCGCCGGGGGTCCGGCACGCGACCGCACAGGGTCTTTACCGCATCAAGGGCGTGCGGCCCCGAAACCCGGACGACCGCGACACCCGCTTTGCCCTGTGCCGTAGCAAGGGCATATATGGTGTCCATAGCGCAAACCTACACAATATCAAGAGTTCATGGAGTCAAAGAACTCTGAATTCGACTTGGTTTGTTTCAGTTTGGAGATCAGGAACTCGATGGCATCGGTGGTGCCCATCGGGTTCAGGATACGGCGCAGGACATAGGTTTTCTGCAGGTTGATCTTGTCGACCAGCAGATCCTCTTTCCGGGTGCCGGACTTGAGGATATCCATCGCCGGGAAGACGCGCTTGTCGGCGACTTTCCTGTCAAGAACAATTTCCGAGTTACCGGTGCCCTTGAATTCCTCGAAAATGACCTCGTCCATACGCGAGCCGGTATCGATCAGCGCGGTCGCGATGATGGTCAGCGACCCGCCCTCCTCGATGTTCCGTGCGGCGCCGAAGAAGCGCTTGGGACGTTGCAGGGCATTGGCATCCACACCGCCGGTCAGCACCTTGCCTGAGGACGGCACAGTGGTGTTGTAGGCCCGGCCCAGGCGGGTGATCGAGTCCAACAGGATGACCACGTCGCGCTTGTGCTCGACCAGACGCTTGGCCTTCTCGATGACCATCTCGGACACGCCGACGTGGCGCGAGGCCGGTTCGTCAAAAGTCGAGGAGACAACCTCGCCCTTCACCGAGCGTTGCATGTCGGTCACCTCTTCCGGGCGTTCGTCGATCAGCAGGACGATCAGATAGCACTCGGGGTGGTTGCGGGCGATCGACGCGGCGATGTTCTGCAACAGAACCGTCTTACCGGTCCGTGGCGGCGCCACGATCAGCGAGCGCTGGCCCTTCCCGATCGGGGCCACCAGGTCGATGATACGCGCGGAGCGATCCTTGATGGTGGGATCCTCGATCTCCATGTTCAGGCGCTCGTCCGGGTACAGCGGCGTCAGGTTGTCGAAGGCGATCTTGTGACGCGCGCGTTCGGGCGCCTCGAAGTTGATCTTCGTGACCTTGGTCAGCGCGAAATAGCGTTCGTTGTCCCGTGGCGACTGGATCACCCCTTCGATGGTGTCGCCGGTGCGCAGGGACCATTGGCGGATCATGTCGGGAGAGACGTAGATGTCATCGGGGCCCGGCAGATAGTTGGCCTCGGGCGATCTCAGGAAGCCGAAGCCGTCCTGCAGAACTTCAAGAACACCGTCACCGGAGATTTCCCAGCCTTCCTCCGCGCGTTCGCGCAGGATCTGGAACATCATCTCGCCCTTGCGCATGGTCGAGGCGTTCTCGATTTCGAGTTCCTCTGCCATCGCCAGCAGATCGGTGGGGCTTTTTGCTTTGAGGTCCGAGAGGTTCACCCGGTCCTGGGAAACTGCAATATTCATACAATGCGCTCCGGCGCTCGTGATCCGGGATCACGGTTCAGCTCAACTTGCGGCAGTCGGAAAATGACGGACGGACGCCCGTTACAAGCGGTATATAGACTTTCGCAATTCGAAGTCAACGAAACCGCGCCAACGTCAGAACGGGCGGGCAATCACCGACACGACGATGACGATCATCAGGACCGTCGGAACCTCGTTCATCAGCCGGAAATCGCGGCCTGTGCGCGTGTTCTTTCCCGCCAGGAAGTCCTTGCGACGGTATCCGCACCAGTGATGGAACCAGGTCATTGCAATGATGGCCGCCGCTTTCGTGTAGGGCCAGACCGCGCCCCAGTCGACGATTCCGGGCGTGAACGCCAACGCCAGCCCGAAGATCCATGTGGCAACCATTGCCGGGTTCATGATGAAGCGCAGAAGCTTGCGTTCCATGGTTTCGAAGATTTCTTCCGTCTCCGGCCCGGCCGCAGCCACCCGCTCTACATGATAGACGAAAAGGCGGGGCATGTAGAAAAGCCCTGCCATCCAGGCAATCACCGAGATGACATGCAAGGATTTTGTCCACGGGTACAGGTTGACAAGCAGATCGGACATGTTTGCTCCCTTGGTTGGCAGCACTTCAAAACAATAAAGAAAGAGAAAAGAAAAGATGATGTTGTAGGTAGTACAGGGGATATTGGGGATTAAGGATTTATCAACAGGATTGTTCCATGTGGGTAGATTCTGCCCCTGACACATCGAATGTCCGGAAAGTAACTAAAATACATTTTAAAACAGATACTTGCCAGACGAAGCTGAAACACAACCTGTGGATAAGTTTGCGGATACCCCTTGAGTCACTAAAGCTGACCTACCAGCATGGGAAAACTTGTCTACCGGGGACGAACCTGGGTGCGGATTTGACTTTATCCCCCCCGCGCGAGAGGTTGCCGAAACTGTCCCGGTTCGTCCCGACGTCGTGCACCGCCCCTCCGCAGAGTCCCACACAGAGTTATCCACAAGATGCAGAAATTTGTACTGGCTTCCGGTTCGGCGACGCGTCAGGCGATGCTGACCGCGGCAGGACTGGACTTCGAGGTTGAAAAGCCCCGGCTGGACGAAGACGCGATCCGCGCGTCGATGGAAGCCGAAGGCGCCCCTCCTCGCGACATTGCCGATCTTCTGGCGGAAATGAAGGCGCGCAAGATCAGCGATAAACGACCCGGCGCGCTGGTGCTGGGTTGCGATCAGGTGCTGGACTTTGACGGCCGCGCTCTTGGTAAGCCCGCCGACCGCGAAGCAGCGGCCGAACAACTCCTCCAGTTGCGCGGCAAGACCCACCGGCTGCTCTCGGCGGCGGTTTTGGTGCGCGACAATCAGCCGATCTGGCGGCATGTCGGCATGGTTCGGCTGACCATGCGCGAGTTTTCCGATGCCTACCTTGCGGGCTACCTGGATCGCAACTGGCCGGGGCTGGGTGATTCGGTCGGCGGTTACAAGCTGGAAGAAGAAGGCGTGCGGTTGTTTTCCAGGATCCAGGGCGACTATTTCAACGTTCTCGGGCTGCCGCTGCTGGAGCTTCTGAACACCCTGACCCTGCGAGGAGATATCGAAGGATGAGTGCGGACCCTATCCCCCTGGCGGGCGTCATCGGCTGGCCGATCTGGCATTCCAAATCCCCGCGCGTGCACGGCTATTGGCTGAACTTCCTCGGTATAAAGGGGCATTACATCCCGATGAACGTGGCGCCCGAGGACCTGGAGACCGTGCTGCACAGCCTGCCAAAGGCGGGGTTCGTCGGCTGCAATGTCACCATTCCCCACAAGGAGGCGGTGCTGGCCCTCGCCGATGAGGTCAGCGACCGGGCGGCACGTGTGGGCGCGGCCAATACGCTGGTGTTCAAGGACGGCAAGATCCATGCCGACAACACCGATGGTTACGGCTTTATCGCCAACCTGAAGCAGAACGCGCCCGACTGGCAGCCCGATGCCGGACCAGCGGCGGTCTTTGGTGCCGGCGGCGCGGCGCGCGGGGTCATCGACGGGCTGCTGACAGCCGGGGTGCCCGAGATCCGGCTGACCAATCGCACGCGGGAACGGGCCGAGGCGCTGGCCGAACATTTCGGAGATAAGGTCACGGTCATCGCCTGGGATCGGGCCGAGATCGCCGCCGAGGGGGCCAATACGCTGGTCAACACGACCTCGCTGGGGATGGAGGGCCAACCGCCCTTCACCCTGTCACTGGCCGGGGCGGCCAAGGGCGCGCTGGCGACCGACATCGTCTATGTACCTCTGGACACGCCGTTTTTGATCGAGGCGCGCAAGCAGGGTCTGGAAACCGTCGATGGGCTGGGGATGCTGCTGCATCAGGCGGTTCCGGGGTTCAACGCCTGGTTCGGAACCTCGCCGGCGGTGGATGCGGCCCTGCGGGACGTGGTCTTGGCACCGTGAGCGCGTTTCGGCTGGGGCTGACCGGTTCGATCGGCATGGGAAAGTCGACGGCGGCGAAGATGTTCGCAGACGCGGGTTGCGATGTCTGGGATGCCGATGCGGCGGTGCATCGGCTGTACGCGCCCGGTGGCGCGGCGGTGGCGCCACTGGCGGCCCTGCATCCCGAGGCGGTGGTGGATGGTGCGGTTTCTCGCCCGGCGCTGAAGGCGTGGATCGACGCGGACCCCAGCGCGCTGGCCCGTATCGAACAGGTCGTGCATCCGCTCGTGGCCGCCGACCGCGATGACTTTGCCGCGCGAAGTACCGCACCGGTCACCGTCTTCGACATTCCGCTGTTGTTCGAAAATGGTACCGAGGCCCAGATGGATGCAGTGGCCGTGGTGTCTGCCCCTGCGCAGGTGCAGCGCGACCGCGTGCTGGCGCGCGGCACCATGACCGAGGCGCAGTTCGAATCCATTCTGGCAAAACAGATGCCCGATGCAGACAAGCGCGCGCGGGCGGATTACATTATTCGTTCCACTAGCTTTGCGCAGACACAGGCGGATGTGGACCGGATATTGCAGGAGATTGGGCAAAGCCATGCGTGAGATCGTTCTGGACACCGAAACCACAGGCTTCGAGCCCTCCGAAGGTCACCGCCTGGTCGAGATCGGCGGCGTCGAACTGCTCAACCACATGCCCACCGGCCGGGTCTATCACCAATACATCAACCCGAAACGCGGCATGCCCAAGGATGCATTCGAAGTGCATGGAATCAGCGAAGAATTCCTGGCAGACAAGCCGGTGTTCGAACGGGTCGGGCAGGAGTTCCTCGACTTCGTGCAGGACGCCACGCTGGTCATCCATAACGCCTCGTTCGACATGAAATTCCTGAATGCCGAGCTGGGCTGGGCCGGGTTGCGTACCCTGCCCATGTCGCAGGCACTGGACACGCTGGCCATCGCGCGCAAGAAGTTTCCGGGCTCGCCCGCCTCGCTGGATGCGCTGTGCCGCCGTTTTGGCATCGACAATTCGGCGCGCGAAAAGCACGGCGCACTTCTGGACAGCGAAATTCTGGCCGAGGTCTATCTGGAGTTGATCGGGGGGCGTCAGCCGGGGTTCATGCTGGCGCAGAACCGGGGCGGCGGTGCGGATCAGCGCGGCGGCGAAGACTGGCGTCCGCGTCCGCGGCCCAACCCGCTGCCCGCACGCCTGACGGAGGCCGAGGCGCAGGCGCATGAGGTGTTCATCGAGGCCCTGGGCGACGATGCGGTCTGGCGGCGGTACCTGCCCGCCGCCGAGACAAAGGGCTAGGTCAGGCCTGCGGCACGGCGGGCGCGGCCTCGGCGGCTTCAGCCTGGGCGCGGCGCGCCAGTTCCTGACGGTAGATCGCCACGAAATCGACGTTGTCCAGGTTCAGCGGCGGGAAGCCGCCGTCACGGGTCACGTCCGACACGATGCGACGGACATAGGGGAACAGCATCCGCGGGCATTCGATCAGCAGGAAGGGGTGCAGCTGCTGATCGGGCACGCCTTCGATGTGGAAAACACCGCCGTATTCCAGCTCTAGCGCGAACAAAACCGACTGGTCTTCCTTGTTTTTCGAGGTGACAGTGAATTTGGTCAGCACTTCGTACTGGTTGTCCACCGGGCGTTTCTTGGCGTCCAGGTTGACCTGTACTTGCACGTCCGGCTTCACATCGCCGTTGATGCCTTTCTGGGCCACGATGTTCTCAAAGGACATGTCCCGGATGTACTGGGCCAGGACCTGCATCTTGACCGGTGTCTGCTGGGCAGCACCGTTGGGTGCGGGGGCGTCATCGTTCATCGTTTTCTCCGAAGATAGAAGTCAATTTGCCGTGGGCGTATCAGCTAGGCCCCGGCGTCACAAGCATTGCGCGGCACGGGGCAGGGTCAGTCTTGCGTCCACTTTGACGGCCGGGTGCCGGGGCGCGGTTCGATCTCGTCGGGGTCGACCTCGTAGAATTCGCCGTCGATCACCCCGTCACCGGGCCTGCCCCGCGACATGGGGCCGCTGTTCTGCGCCGGGCCGGTGGAAAACGACGTTACTTTCACCCGGCTGCGCAGGTAGGTGAACACGCGCTCGCGCACCGCCGGCACCAGCAGCGCAAAGCCCACCGCATCGGTGAAAAACCCCGGTGTCAGCAGCAACACTCCGGACAGCAGGATCATCGCCCCATGCGCCAGCGGGCCGGTGGGATCGGCCATCTCTTCGAACGAGCGTTGGATCTGCCCCAGCGCGGCCAGACCCTGGCTACGCACCAGCGCCGTGCCGGCAATGGCGGTGCCGACGACGATCGCCAGCGTGGGCCACAGACCCAGCCAGCCGCCGACCTGGATGAACAGACCGATCTCGATCAGGGGGATGGCGATGAAGGCGAACAGTAGCCACATGTGAATTCTCGCGTTTTTGCGTCCGGCCAGTTGGTGGACTTGTGATATGCTGTCACCTACATAAGAAACTCATGCCCGTTCTGCTATCCCATTGCCCTGAGAGGTCTCCATGAGCTCGTCAATTATCCAACTCCTCGTGCTTGCCGGGATCGCCGTATTCCTGGTCCTGCGGCTCAAAGGCGTGTTGGGTACCCGTGAGGGTTTCGAAAAACCCCCCCTGACGTCTGCGGGCGCCAAGTCCGATGACAGGTCGCGGCCCGATCTTGAAGTGATCGAAGGCGGACCGGACCACGACATCGTCGATCATGTGGACCCCGACAGCCCGGCCGCGCAAGCGCTGGCCGAGATGAAGCGGGTCGACGGCAGCTTCCTGGTGGGCGAGTTCCTGCAAGGCGCACGAGGTGCCTATGAAATGATCCTGATGGCGTTCGAAAAGGGCGACATTTCCGAGATCGAGCCGTTTCTGGCCGACGACGTGCGTGAAAGCTTTGCCGAGGTGATCGCCGCGCGGGAAGAACAGGGCCTGTCCATCGACGCCAGTTTCGTCGGCGTGCGCGAGGTCAAGCTGGTGACCGCCGCCTTCGACCCGGCGACCTCGGAAGGGGAACTGACGGTGCGGTTTGTTGGCGAGTTGACCTCGGTGGTGCGCAACCTGTCGGGCGAGATCGTCGAAGGCGACCCGAACGAGATCAAGCGCCAGCGCGATGTCTGGACCTTTGCCCGCGTCATGGGCACCGACGATCCCAACTGGCAGCTCGTCGCCACCGGCGAATGATCCCGTACCGGTTGGGAGCGTTCTGCCATGGCCCGCCGTCGCCGCCGTTCCTCGCTGACGGATGAAGATCGCGAACTCTGGTCGCAGGTGGCGCAAAGCATTGCGCCCCTGAAGCCGGAAAAGGCCAATCTGGGTGATCTTCTGGGTTCGGCCACGCCGATGCCCGACCCCCGTGTCCAGAAAGCGCCCGCCCCGGCGCCCACGGCCAGCCTTGCCCCCGACCTGCCCGCCTTTCGCATCGGCAGCCGCGCCCCGGCGTCCGCCCCGGTTCAGCACACGCCCGCGCCGGGCATCGCCGAACATCTCAAGCACATGCCAAGCCGCGTGGACGCCCGCACCATGGGCAAGATCCGGCGCGGCAAGTTGCGTCCCGAGGGCCGTCTGGACCTGCACGGGATGACACTGGCGCAGGCGCACCCTGCCCTTTTGCGTTTCATTGCAGAGAGTTATCACAAGCATCGCCGCCTGGTCCTGATCATCACCGGCAAGGGCAAGGATCGCGACGAAGGCTATGCCATGCCGGTGCCGCGCGGCGTGCTGCGCCATCAGGTGCCGCATTGGCTGCATGGGCAGAACCTGTCGGCGATGGTGCTGCAGGTGATGCCCGCGCATCTGCGCCACGGCGGCGACGGCGCCTATTACGTCTATCTCAAGCGGCAGCGCTGATTGCCACGCGCCCCTTGGCACCGGGCCGCAGGCACCATACATCGCCTGCAACGAAAGGACGGACCATGACCACCCTGACCCCGCGCGAGATCGTTTCCGAGCTTGACCGTTTCATCATCGGCCAGGCCGATGCCAAGCGCGCCGTCGCCGTTGCCCTGCGCAACCGCTGGCGCCGCAAGCAACTGCCCGATGACCTGCGCGACGAGGTTTATCCCAAGAACATCCTGATGATCGGCCCGACCGGCGTCGGCAAGACCGAGATCTCGCGGCGGCTGGCGAAACTGGCCAGGGCGCCCTTCCTGAAGGTCGAGGCCACCAAATTCACCGAGGTCGGCTATGTGGGCCGTGATGTGGAACAGATCATCCGCGATCTGGTGGATGCAGCCATCATCCAGACCCGCGAACAGATGCGCGAGGACGTGAAGGCCAAGGCGCAACAGGCCGCCGAGGATCGGGTGATTGAGGCCATCGCCGGCAAGGATGCCCGGGAAGGAACCCGCGAAAAGTTCCGTGAAAAACTGCACCGTGGCGATCTGGACGGTCATGAGATCGAGCTGGAGGTCACCGATACCTCAAGCCCCTTCCCGATGATGGATATTCCCGGTCAGCCCGGCATGGGCGGCGCGGGAATGATGAACATTGGCGACATCTTCGGCAAGGCTTTCGGCGGGCGCACGGTGAAACGCAAGCTGACCGTGGGCGACAGTTACGAGGTACTGATCTCGGAAGAGGCCGACAAGCTGCTGGATGACGAGGTGGTCACCAAGGCCGCGCTGGAATCGGTGCAGGAAAACGGCATCGTGTTTCTGGACGAGATCGACAAGGTCTGCGCCCGGCAGGACGTGCGCGGCGGCGATGTCAGCCGCGAAGGCGTGCAGCGCGACCTGCTGCCCCTGATCGAAGGCACCACCGTATCCACCAAGCACGGGACCGTGAAAACCGATCACATCCTGTTCATCGCCTCGGGCGCCTTCCACATCGCCAAACCCTCGGACCTGCTGCCCGAACTTCAGGGCCGTCTGCCGATCCGGGTCGAGTTGCGGGCGCTGACCGAAGGCGATTTCGTGCGCATCCTGACCGAAACCGACAACGCCCTGACCTTGCAATACCGGGCGCTGATGGCCACCGAGGAAGTTGTCGTCGAATTCACCGAAGACGGCATCGCCGCGCTGGCGCGCATTGCCGCCGAGGTCAACCAGAGCGTTGAAAACATCGGCGCAAGGCGGCTCTATACCATCCTGGAACGGGTGTTCGAAGATCTCAGCTTCACCGCGCCGGACCGTTCCGGCGATCAGGTCGAGATCAACGCCGCCTTCGTCGAGAAGCATCTGGGCGATCTGGCAAGATCCGCCGACCTCAGCCGCTACGTGTTGTAGGCGGGCGGGTCTTTGCAGCGGCGGTCAGGCCAGATAGTCTGACCGCACGCCTGCCCCCAAACCCGAGTCCCGACCATGCAAATCCCCGATCCCCGCTTCCTGCGGTCCAACGCCCCTTGGCTCAGCGCCGGGTTTCTGATCGCGTTCGGGTCGGGCTATGGCCAGACCTTTTTCATCGCGGTCTTCGCGGCGGAGTTGCAGGCGGAATTCGGGCTCAGTCATGCCGGTTGGGGCGCGCTTTACAGTGCCGGCACGCTGCTGTCGGCGCTGGCGATGATCTGGGCCGGGGGCTGGGCCGACCGGATGCGGGTGCGCAGCCTTGGGGCGCTGATCGTGCTGGGCATGGCGGCGTCCTGTCTGGGGATGGCGACGGTGGCGTCTCCGGCGATGCTGGTGATCGTCATCCTGGGGCTGCGGTTCTTCGGTCAGGGCATGTCCACCAATCTGGCCAGTATCGCCATGGCGCGGTGGTTTGCGTCGAACCGGGGCAAGGCGCTGGCCTTTGCCACGCTGGGGGTTGCCGCCGCCGAGGCGCTGCTGCCGGTGGGGTTCGTGGCGCTGAAGCCGATGATGTCGTGGCGCATGTTGTGGGGACTGGCCGCCGTGCTGGCGCTTCTGGCGATCCCGGTGCTGTTGGTATTGTTGCGACGCGAACGCATTCCGCAAAGCCTGTCGGACGCCACCCATGCGCCGGGCATGGCCGGGCGGCACTGGACCCGCGCGCAGGCGCTGCGTCATCCGCTGTTCTGGTGCGCCTTGCCCAGCGTCATGAGCCCGGCAATCTTCATGACCGCCTTCTACTTCCATCAGGTGCATCTGGCGCAGGCCAAGGGGCTGGCCCATGCGCAACTTGTGACGCTGTTCCCGCTGGCGACGCTGGTGTCGGTCAGCGCCGTCATCGGGTCGGGCATCCTGATCGACCGTCTGGGCGCGCGCCGCCTGATGACGCTGTTTCAATTGCCGATGGCAGTGGGCTTCGCGGTGCTGGGGCTCGGTACGGGGCTGGGACTGGCGGCGGTGGGCCTGATGCTGATGGCCGCGACCATGGGCGGTTTCATGACCGTGGCCAGCGCTTTCTGGGCCGAGTTCTACGGCACCCGTCACATGGGGTCGATCCGCGCCGGAGCAGCCTCGGCCATGGTGCTGGGCAGCGCCATCGGCCCGGTGGTCACCGGCGCGCTGATCGACGCCGGCGTGCCGATGGATCGCCAGATGCCGCTGTATTCACTGATCTTTCTGGTGAACACGGTGATCCTGGCGGCGGGGTTCGCGGCCAGTGCCCGGCGCGGCGAAACCCCGGTCCGGGTCTAGCCGATGGTTTCGACCGTCAGGTTGCCATTGGTGAACACGCAGATATCGGCGGCGATGGCCATGGCCTTGCGGGCGACCTCTTCGGCGTCCAGATCCGACTCCATCAACCCGCGCGCCGCCGCCAGCGCATAGTTCCCGCCCGAGCCGATGGCGGTCACGTCATGTTCCGGCTCCAGTACGTCGCCGGCCCCGGTGATGACCAGAAGCTCCTTGCCATCGGTGACGATCAGCATCGCTTCCAGCTTTTGCAGGTACTTGTCGGTGCGCCAGTCCTTGGCCAGTTCGACGCTGGCGCGGGCCAGTTGGCCGGGGGTGGCTTCCAGCTTGGTCTCAAGGCGTTCCAGCAGCGTGAAGGCGTCGGCGGTCGAGCCTGCAAAGCCCGCCACCACGTCGAAGCCGCCGGGGCTGAGCCGCCGGACCTTGCGCGCCGTGCCCTTGATGACCGTGTTGCCCAGGGATACCTGCCCGTCGCCGGCGATCACCACCTTGCCGCCCTTGCGGACGCCGATGATGGTGGTGCCATGCCAGCCGGGGAATTCATTGTCGCTCATGCCGCCTCCGAAGTTGCTGCTGCGGTATATGGCAATGCTGCGGCGCGGGAACAAGGCGGGTGCGCGCTTAGAACAGCCCGGCTTCCTTGGCGATCATCGCCGCATGGGTGCGGTTGCGCGCTTCCAGCTTGTTGGTCAGCGTCTTGACGTGAAGCTTGATGGTGACCTCCTGCAGGTCCAATTCGCGCGCGATTTCCTTGTTCGACATGCCCCGGCACAGGCCGCTGAGGACCTGCATCTCGCGTTCGCTCAGCTTCTTGGCGATGGGGTTGACCTCGACCTCTTCCTCGGCAGTCATGAAGGCCACGGGCACATAGGTCTCCCCCGCCGCCATGAAGCGGATGGCGTTGACCAGCGATTTGGCGGGCAGGGTCTTGGGCAGAAAGCCGACGGCGCCCGCATCCAGCGCCTCTTGCGCCACGGATTTGGGCGCGGTGCCGGACATGATCGCCACCGGCTTGCCGTCGTTCATATCCATGGCGCGGTGCAGCCCCTCAAGGCCGTTCATGCCGGGCATGGTGTAGTCCAGCAGTACCAGGTCGAAACTGCCGTTTGCCTTGATCCGCTCGCAGGCCAGATCAAGGTTTTCGACGGTTTCCACCTCGATCCCGCCCTGTCCGGTCAAAAAGGCCGCAAGAGTTTCGCGCACAAGATCATGATCGTCGGCAATGAGTACTTCCAAAATTCACGCTCCATGTCACCCGAAGGATCGGGGTCTTGCCCTGACATTCAGGTAATTCGACGTGTTCTGCAAACAATTTCAAGTTGCTTGGGGCCGGGGGCGCAGCGGCAGTAGGAAGGCGGCGTCCGCGACGGGTGGCTGACCAGTGTCATTTCCGGCTGTCGGCGGTCTGCATATCCGAATACCGGCTTCGTGTCCGCGCCCAGATCGCCGCGATCTCGGGCAGGCGGTCGTGCATCTGGCCGGTCTGGCCGGATTTGCCCAGTCGTTCCATCTCGGCCAGCCAGTCGTGCAGGTCGCGGGCGCCGAACACCGCCGCCGAGCCGGCCAGATGGTGCAGTGTCGCCAGTAGCGCATGGTCGTCGGAAGCAGCCTGCGGCGCGGCGGTCAGGCCGTCCACGGTTCTGTCGGCCTCGGCGAGGAAAGCGTCGACCAGCTTGGCCAGACGATCCGCCCCGACCTCTTGCGCCATGGTGTCCAGCCGGGACTGGTCCACGGGCGTGTCTGCGTCGGGTGCGGATTGCGCGGGTTCGTCTGGGCTGGCCGGTTTGCCGCGCGCCAGGTTCAGGGCGATTTGCAGCGCCTCGCGCGTGATCGGCTTGGTCAGGCTGTGATCCATGCCCGCGGCCTTGAAGCGCGAGATTTCCTCCAGCATGGCATGGGCGGTCAGCGCCACGATGGGCGCGCCGGAGGAGGCGCCGTCGCGGGCGCGGATCAGCCGGGTGGCCTCGATCCCGTCCATATGCGGCATCGAGATGTCCATCAGGATAAGGTCGAAGCTGTGGTCCCGCGCCGCGTCAGCGCCTTCCAGGCCGTCCTTGGCCTCGGTCACCGAATGCCCAGCGGTTTCCAGCATCTCGCGCACCACTAACCGGTTGATTTCATTGTCTTCCACCACCAGTATCCGCAAGGGTGCCTGACCCCGCTCCGCCGGGGTCGTGGCCTCGGGCAGCAGTGGCACCACCGGCGCAAGAACATCCACCTCGGCAGTGGCGCCGACGGGTGCCGGGGGCATCGGGATCCGGATCCAGAACAGGCTGCCTTCGCCGGGTTCGCTCTCGACCCCGATATCGCCGTTCATGGCGCGGGCCATGCGCCGCGCGATGCCCAGACCCAGCCCGGTGCCGGTGTTCTGCCGGTCATAGGTGGCGTCGAGGGTGACGAAATCGCTGAACACCCGCTCGATGTCCTCGGGTGCGATTCCGATCCCGGTGTCCGACACGCTGATTTCCACCATGTCGTCATAGCCCAGCCGATCGACCGAAATATGGATCATGCCGTTGCGGGTGAATTTCACCGCGTTGCCCACAAGGTTCAGCAGGATCTGGCGCAGGCGCACCGGATCGCTCACCACCAGCGATTTTCCCGGCGGCAGCAGCGAGACCTCTATGGCGTTGCCTGCGGCCTCGGCCACGGTCTGTTGGCCTTCGACCACGTCGCGCACCAGATCCGACAGATCCACCACGCGCCGGTCGATGCCCATCTTTCCCGATTCCAGCCGCGCCACGTCCAGCACGTCATTGACGTGATGCAGCAGCAACTGGCCCGAGCGGTTGGCGACCGACAGGTATTTCTTCTGACGTGCGGACAGATCGGTCTCGCCCAGCAATTCCAGAGTGCCCAGCATGCCGTTCAGCGGCGTGCGCATCTCGTGGCTCATGACGGCCAGCAGTTCGGCCTTGGCGCGTTCGCCCGCCATGGCCTTGTCGCGCGCCTGCCGCAGCGCCTGTTCGGTGGCGACCCGCCCGGTGATGTCGCGCAGGAAGGCCACGAAGATCTCGGCGCCATCCTGCTGCCGGGTGGCCGAGACCGACAGTTCCACCGGGAAGGTGCTGCCGTTCTTGCGCCGCGCTTCCAGCTTGATGCGCCCGCGCCCGATGACCCGGCGCTCGCCGGTGGTGACATAGTGGTGGAACCCCTCGGCATGGGCCTTGCGCAGGTGCGGGGGCACCATCACGTCCTCGATGGTGCGGCCCAGAACCTCGTCGCGGGTATAGCCGAAGATGTCCTCCGCGCCGCCGTTGAATTCCTGGATAACGCCGCTGCGGTCCGACACCACCACCGCATCCAGCGCCGTGGTGACCACCGCCGAGATGCGGTCGGCGGACAGGCGGGCATCCTCCGCATGGCTGTGCAACACCCGCGAAAACCGCCACAGCATGAAGATCAGCAAGGTCAGGATGAAAACCAGCACCAGCGTGATCGCGGCCACGCGGTTCAGGGTTTCGGCAATGCCTTCCCGCCGTTCGTCCGACCGTTCCGCAAAGAACGAGATGCCATGCAGCCCCAGCATCCGCACATCGTCGTGGATCGCATCGAACCGCGTGATCAACGCGTCAAGGTTGTCCAGCAGCATCTGGTCCGGCCCGTCGATATAGGGCAGGGCGTCGGTGATGGCGGCCCACGTCTCGGCCAGCGCGGGCTGGAAATCGGCCTGCTCGCGCACCTCGCGGAACAGGTCGCTGCTGCGCAGGGTGTCGATGCGGCTGTAGAGGATGTCGAAATGCTGGCGCAACTGGGGCAGGGCGTCGATGCCATGGACGCCGACGTCGCGCAGGGCATGGTCAAAGACCAGGTATTCGACTTCGACCTGCGACAGCGACCATTGCACGTTGTCCGACCGCGCCTTGGCCAGGCTTTCGACCTTGGCGGCGAAATCGCTGGCGACGAACCAGACCATGCCGGCCAGCGTCGCGATCGCCACCACGAAAGTGGCATAGTGCAACAAGGTGGTGCGCGGTTTGGCTCCGGTCTTGAGACCGGTACGCGCGCCCGAAGGGACCTTCGCAAACATCTCCCGCACCCTCAGGGCAGAACCCGGATATGCCCAAGCTGCCAGACACTGCGGGAATAGATCACCTCTGTCTGGAAGGAATCGTCCTGATCATAGGGATAGACGATCCACAACGGACCCTTGTCGCGCACGGACATGGGCGCCCCGTTCACCTGATCGGCGATGATCGGATAGTCGCCCAGATCTTCCATCGGGATTTCCATGCTGTAGTCGTTGATGGCGATGGCCACGATGTGGCTGCCCTGTGCGCCCACATGTTTAAGCACCGCCAGCAGGGGCACGCCGCTGAAGGTGGTCGCTTCTTCGGTCCAGATGGTTTCGGTGGTGAATTCGACGCGCGGCAGCCCGGCCAGCATGTCCCGGTCGAAATGCGCCAGATCACCGACATTGGTGTGTTGGATGCTGCCGCTGAGGGTCAGGATCACCGTGTCGGTGGGCATCGGCAAGGTCCCGTTGGCGGCGCTGCCGGTGGCGACACCCAGGGCCAGGAGGACGGCAGATGCACGGATTGGCACGGTCATTGCAATCTCCAACGGACAACGGGCAGGGACAAAGGCTGTCAACTAACATATCGTCCGCACTTTGGAATCGCGAACAAGTCTTTTGCATAGCCCCCTATCCAAAAGCATAGGCGGCCTTGAATATTGCGCGAGAATTCGCACGCCACAGCCTTGGGCTGTGCGAAATTCCGCACAGGTACACGGGCCCAAACCTCGCCGGTATTATCTAATCGCCTGAAATTGCGACGGTTTCACCCATTTTCGGCGGTGCCCGCATGATCTGTTGAACGGTCTCTCTTGATGGTGATGATGGGATTGGGGACGCGCAGATTTGTGTGTTCGTGTTTCAGCGACTGA
>NZ_JBFBVU010000157.1:0-229 GCF_040689105.1 Meridianimarinicoccus marinus | reverse complement strand
CTACGCTGCACTGCAAAGATCAGACATGGCCGCGTAACTAAGACAAATCAGCCTCCGGCAAACCCGGTGCGGTTCATGTCCTTCTCGGTGTAGGCGCTACCGTTGTCGGAGAGCACCTCAATCACCTCCGGGGCGCGATATGTCCCGAAGCGCTGTTCGACGGCCTCCAGCAGCATGTCACGCACGTCCGAGCCGCTGATGCCGGCATTGGCCACGGCGCGCCAGGCAA
>NZ_JBFBVU010000023.1:0-61031 GCF_040689105.1 Meridianimarinicoccus marinus | reverse complement strand
TGATCAACAAGTCCAACCAGTTCAACCTGACCACGCGGCGCTATACCGAGGCCGAGGTGGCGGCGATGCAAGACGATCCCGCCTGCCACACCCTGCAGGTGCGCCTGACCGACAAGTTCGGCGACAACGGCATGATCTCGGTGGTGATCCTGCGCAAGGATGCCGAACCGGGGGCCTGGGTCTTCGACACCTGGCTGATGTCCTGCCGGGTGCTCAAGCGCCGGGTCGAGGAAGCGACGCTGGCCACCGTGGTCGAGGCCGCCCGCGCCGCCGGCATCGGCAAGCTTTACGGCGACTACCTGCCCTCGCCCAAGAACGGCATGGTCGAAGATCACTATGGCAAGCTGGGCTTCGAGAAACTGGGCCCGATCGGCGAGGGCGGCACCCGCTGGGTGCTGGAGCTGGCCGGCTATGACGCCCCCGACCTGCCCATGACCCTGGCGGTACAGACGCCCGTGTCCGCATGATGTCCTGAGCCGGGAGATCCGCGGTGCTGTTCAACTCGCTCCAGTTTGTCTTCCTGTTCCTGCCCGCGGCGCTGGCGGGCTATTACCTGCTGATCGCCACCGGCAGGCAGCGCTGGATCTTCCTGTTCCTGGTGATGGCCTCGCTGCTGTTCTACGCGGTGTGGAACCCGCCCTATGTGCTGCTGCTGCTGGCCTCGATGGGCGGCAACTATATCTTCGGCAGTTGGCTGGACCGGCGCCGCGAGGCCGGGCGGGGCAACGCGCGGGTGATGGGGCTGGGGGTGTGTTTCAACCTCGCCATCCTGTTCTATTACAAATACGCCAATTTCTTCATCGACAACCTGAACGGCGTGGCCGGCACCGATTTCGTGCTCGACCGGATCCTGCTGCCGCTGGCGATCTCCTTCTACACGCTGCAGCAGATCGCCTTCCTGATCGACGTGGCCCGCGGCGAGGTGCGCCCCACCGGCGTCTGGCGCTATGCCACCTTCGTGATCTTCTTCCCGCAGCTCATCGCCGGCCCCATCGTCCACTACAAGGAGATGATGCCGCAGTTCTTCGGGCGCCGCCTGGGCCGCTTCGCCACCGCGAATTTCACCGTCGGTCTGGCGATCTTCGCGCTGGGGATGTTCAAGAAGACGGTGCTGGCCGACAGCGCCGCGGGTTTCGCCACGCCGATCTATGACGCGGCGGCGGCGGGCGATCCGATCGGGCTGCTGGCGGCCTGGCGCGCCGCGGCCTGCTATACGCTGCAGCTGTATTTCGACTTCTCGGGCTATTCCGACATGGCGCTGGGGCTGGCGCGGATGTTCGGGGTAAAACTGCCGCCGAACTTCCATTCGCCGCTGCGCGCGGCCTCGATCATCGAATACTGGCGGCGCTGGCACATGACCCTGCAGCAGTTCATCGTCGCCTATATGCACCAGCCGCTGGTGGTGCCGCTGACCCGCTTCGGGGCCGAGCGCGGCTATGGCAAATGGCAGATGTTCGCCCTGACCACGGCGATGCCGACGATCCTGCTGTTCGTGGTGATCGGCTTCTGGCACGGCGCCAACTGGACCTTCGTGGTCTTCGGGCTGATGCATGGCATCTACCTGACGGTCAACGAATTCTGGCGCACCTACCGGCGCAAGCGCCGCAAGAAGATCAAGCCCGGCCCGCGCGACATGGTGGTCTATCACCTGCTGACGCTGGTCTGCGTGGCCGCCGCCAACGTGGTGTTCCGCGCCGACAGCGTGGCGGCGGCGGCGGCGATCTGGACCGGCATGGTGCAGCTGGGCGACCTGCTGATGCTGCCGTCGATCCTGCCCGCAAGCTTCGGCGAGCTGCTGACCGAGCCTTTGACCTTCATCCTGGTGGCCGCCGCGCTGATCGCCTTCTTCCCCAACACCCAGCAGATCATGAACCGCTACGAACCGATCCTGGGCTGGGCGAAATGGCGCGGCGTGGCGCTGCCGAAGATCGCGCTGCAATGGCGCCCGACACCGCTCTGGGCATGCTATACCGGGCTGGTCCTGTTTCTTGCCGTGGCCTTCGTCAGCCGCGGCGAGACCGAATTCATCTATTTCAACTTCTGACGGGGCAAGGACGCATGGCAGAGACATCCTCCGGCCCGAACAGCTTCGGCCCCGCCGCCCGGCAGGCGGACGACAGAAGCGCCGAGGCACCGGTGGCGGACAGGCCCGGCTGGCTCAGCCGGCCGCTGGGGCTGGGCCGCTTCCTGGGGCTGGTGGCCGCCGTCTTTCTGGGCGCCTTCGCCCTGACGCTGGCGCTGCCGCATGATCCCTACATCCGCTACCAGTCCTTCAAGGGCACGATCTTCGACCGGCTGGGCTGGGTCTATGAGCGGCTGGCCTATGACGACACCCCGATCGACGTTCTGGTCATCGGCTCGTCGCGCACCGCGCGCGGCGCCAATGTGGAGCAGCTGGAAGCGGCCCTGGCCGAGCGCGGCGTCAGCGCCCATGTGGCCAATGTCTCGATCCCGGCCTCGGGCTTCGACTGGCGGCTGACGGTGCTGCGCGAGGCGCTGGA
This sequence comes from Meridianimarinicoccus marinus, assembly GCF_040689105.1. Taxonomy (NCBI): domain Bacteria; kingdom Pseudomonadati; phylum Pseudomonadota; class Alphaproteobacteria; order Rhodobacterales; family Paracoccaceae; genus Meridianimarinicoccus; species Meridianimarinicoccus marinus. The sequence goes on along the minus strand of NZ_JBFBVU010000023.1, from coordinate 58,530 downwards.
ACATCACCCCGAAATCAAGCTGGTGATCTGGGAACTGGTCGAGGTCTTCCCGCGCGACGGCCACCAGACCTTCGGCGACCTGGCCCGGCCCGGCGAGCTTCTGTCCAGCCCCTGGCTGGTCAACCGCACGCTGCCGGTGAACCTGGCGGCCCTGCCCTACCGGCAGATGGAACTGGGGCTGGCCAGCCTGCTGCCCGAGGCCTTCGGCTATGCAAAGGATTTCGATCCGGCGGCCTATCTCGGCCCCGCCCCCGATCACCGCGGCTTCAACGATCCGGGCTGGAGCGTCGACGCCGAGGCGCGCCAGACCGGCACCCTGGATCACGCCCTGGCCATCGCCGCCGACAGCGCCCAGCGGCGCGCGGAAATCACCTGGCCGGTGCCGATGCTGCCCGACGCTCTGGAATTCGGCGTCTCGCGCGCCTATCTGCGCGACCTCGACAAGCTGGCCGAAACCTATGGGTTCGAAACCGCCTTCCTGTTCCTGCCCTTCTATGACGGCTACGGTGACGCCCATGAGGCCGAATGGGTGCAGCAATTCGGCGACTACTGGGCGGCGCGCTTCCTGGCGACGGATCCGGCGAATTACGTGGATGCGGCCCATGGCTCCAGCCTGGGCATCGCCCGCCTGACCCCCTGGCTGGCCGACCGCATCGCCCGCAGCCTGTCCGGGGACTGACCTTTCCCGACCCGACCTTCCCGACCGACCCTGCCGGAGCCTCCATGACCGATCTGCCCATCCTGCCCGCCGCCCCGAAACTGCACCACGTGGGCATCATCCAGCCCGACATGGAGGCCGCCGAGGCCTTCATGGCGCTGTTCAACCACGAAGAAGACTACCGCGGCTATGTGGAGGCCTTCGAATGCTGGTGCATCTTCCTGAAGGCCCCCGCCGGCACGGCGGCGGTGGAACTGGTGGTGCCCACCGGCGGGCCGCTGATGAAGTTCAACCGGGGCGCCGGGGGCCTGCATCACTATGCCTTCGAAACCCCCGACATCCGCGCCGTGCAGAAAGCGCTGGCCGAGCGCGACGTGCGGATGCTGGAAGACGAACCGGTGCAGGGCGCGGGCAATTTCCTGTGCAACTTCGTGCACCCGGTCTCGACCCGCGGGGTGATCATCGAATACGTCCAGCCGCTGGGCTGAGGGGGGCCGGTGCGGAGCGGGGCGGCATCCTGCGCGAACGGAATTCGAGGCTTCTGTCCCACCTGAACCTGCCGGGGAAATCCCCCGCAAGCCCTTGATCTGCCCGACAGCGGTTTTGGGCCCTGCAGACAGCCGTTCAACCGGGACACGCGAAGGTCGGCTGTGCGGGGCCTTGCCGACCTTCGACCGATCACCGCGAGCAACCGCTAACTGCGCGTTGCCGCCGTTCGGCGTATTCCGGCGGAGGTCTGGTGTGCGGACGAAGCAGCCACTCGCGAACTGCCGTCCGACCCTGCTCAGCGGACTGAGTTGCCGTTAAGGGGCAGAGGAAACTTCCAAAGTAACACAAACCGATTGAGCCGTTCTGACCCGAACCAATACTGCTCAGTTAGCATCCGAGACTAACGCTCAGATTGTAATTTCCAGCCCTAACTCACTGTCGGCGGCAATGCGGTCATACTTGTCTTTTGGGGGCATCGGTCTGGCAGACCAATCAGGATTGAACGTGAACGAAGAAACGTTTCGTCCTTCGGGTAGAGCACCGTTGCCGGACCCAACTGCATAGTCATAATAAAGCTTCACGATCTGCTCCGGGGTTACCTGCTGAGCAGCGGAATGAGCAAGGCACCCCTCTCTCCAACGAGCCACTCGATCGAACTCCGGACAATCGGGTAGGTGGAAGCTCTCGTAATAATCCAAAAACCAAAATCGCATCATTAGAGGCGTAAACACGACCTCCGCCAGTCCGAACTCATCAAACAACCATGTACCGTCCGGATTGTGACGCAACAAAAAGTCGTTGAGCCACTTGTAGTGCTCCAAGAGGGTTTCCCGCTTGTTGGCAATTTCGTCACGATTTCTGTTCATGACGTAGAAGTATCCGGCCATACCGAACGGACCCTCTCGGGTTATCATCAGCCTCTCAATGCCACGCTCAAATGGATCATTGCGAGCGACTTGCGTTTCTCCAAACCGCTCCTCGACGTAGTTCAGTATCACGAGGCTTTCCTTCAGTGCACGGTCTTGTTCGTCAACCAGAACCGGAAGCGCTGTGGAGCCGCCAGTGTAGTCTAAAAGCCATTTTGGGCGCGGCTTGGTGATGTCTATGACTTGGAAATCAACCGCCCGCTCCAACCCCTTCAACGCAAGGAGGATCTCGATCCTTTGTGAGAAGGGGCAAACCGGGATGTGGTAGACAGTAGGGTTCGACATATCAGCGACTACTCTCAAGGCAGATTCTTTGTCACGAGAGCATAGTCTATCGCTGCAATAGTTGTGAAAGCGATGACAGCATCGGGCTCGAAGCAGTCATCTGATAATTTCACTCAGATGTCTCCATGGTCGGCTTCCTGCCAGTTCGAGCTGACCGTAGCATTCGGTAGCATCGGGCTCAGAGCCGCCTTTTTCCGCACCGCAGAGTATGGGCGCGCTTGGCGCAGGATTTCGCCCCTCTCCGCAACCGCCCCCCTGAGGCGCGCCCGCGCCGTTTCCGGCCCGAAACCCCCGGTTCACAAAAAGGCCCGGTCCCCGTCAGGGGCCGGGCCTTGTGCCAGGGTTTGGGCGCGGCTCAGGTCTCGGGCGGTTTGGGGATATCCGCGCCGGTCGCCATGGGCACCGGCACCATGCCCGCTGCCTTCTTGCCGCCGGTCTCCTTGCGCCCTTCCAGCTTGCGCCCGAAGCGCATCATCGGCCCTTCGAAGATCTTGTACGAGATCATCGCCTGCGCATGGGTCAGCGCCAGCGCCGCGAGGGTCATGATCCAGAACGACGGCGGGGTTGCGAACAATTTGTGCACCACCGCGAACAGCGCGTAGACGTTGAAATAGTGGAACAGGTAGGTGAAGTAGGAATAGAAGCCGATATTGGCGATCACCTCGATCACCGCGTTGGAGTACATCCGCCAGCGGCCGCCATCGAACAGCGCGATGCAGAAGCAGGTGCCGAAGGTGGTGAGCGAATACAGGAAGGTGCGGTTCAGCACCGGGTTCTGCTGCACCAGCAGCGCCGCGATCACGGTCAGCCCGCCGAACCCCAGCAGCAGGTATTTCAGCGGCGTCTTGCGCACCATCAGCCAGGCCAGCACCCCGCCGGTGGCGATGGCGTCGATCCGGGCCAGCGGGAAATAATGGATCGCCGGGGTGTGGTTGCCGTTGGCGCTTTCCCAGTACAGGTACCAGCGCAGCAGCACCGGCAGGATGCTCACCGCGATCAGGAAGGCGGGCATGCTGCGGCGGCTGAACCAGGTCACCAGGCCGAAGACGATATAGGCGAATTCCTCGACCGACAGCGACCAGGTGATGGTGTAGGGCACCGTGGCCTCGCCCTGGAAGAAGATGATCCAGGCGGTCAGGAAGCTGTAGGGCACCCACATCCGGTCCAGCAGGTGCAGGTCGGTCTGCGTCACGATCATCGCCAGGGCGAACACCGTCACCGCCACGAAATACAGCGGCACGATGCGGAAGAAGCGGCGCAGGAAGAAGGTCTTCAGGAAGCCGGGATAGTCGCGGGTCAGCAGGAAGCTGGAAATCAGGTAGCCGCTGAGCGGGAAGAAGATCGCCACCCCCAGCAGCCCGTAGCGGCGCAGGAACAGGGCCGCCGTGTCCAGATCGGCGCGGGGGTATTCCAGCGCCACGTGGAAGCCGATGACCATGATGATCGCCACGGCGCGGATACAGTCCAGCAGGGCGGACCGGTTTTTCAGATGGGGCGGACGCACGACACTCAATCCTCGTTAAGACGCTTGCGGACCGGCTGCGCGGCGCGGGCAGAGCCGGGCCGGGCAGGACGGGCACCGCCTGCGGGAACACTTCCTTTGGGAAAACGGGTATAGACCGGCGCCGAGGATCCCGGCCCGGTCCCGGCCCCGCCACGGGGCGGCGGCACCGGATCGGCGGCCGCCGGCCGGCCGCCGCCGCGGCTGCGGGCGGCCCGCGGATCGGCCGCGGCCTGTGGCGCCTCGCCGGCCAGCGGCTGCAACAGGAACACCGAGGAGCCCAGCAGGAACATCACCATGCCCAGCACCTCGTTCCAGATCGTCACCGTGGCCAGGATCAGGAACATGGTGACCAGCAGGAAGGTCACCGCCACGCGGGCGTTGTAGGCGTCGGAACCGGGGATGAACTTGCCGCGCCCGGCCCGGATCATGATCGAGAAATAGACCGCGATCATGGCGAAACTGGCGGGGATGCCATAGAGGATCGCCAGTTGCAGCCAGTAGTTGTCGATGCTGCCCGACATCCAGACCGGGTGGTTCCACCAGTTGTGGCCGATGCCCAGGATCGGATGGTCCGCCACCTGCGCGGTGCCGTATTCCCACAGGGTCCGGCGGATCGAGGCGGTGTTGGAGTTGAAGGCCAGCCGCACCGCGACCGCGTACAGCCCGAAGGTGTCCGACCCGATCTCGATGATCGCATAGATGATGGCCAGCCCCCACAGCAGGATCGGCCATTGCTTGGGATGCCCGTCCAGCATCATGAAATAGCCGATCAGCCCGGTCTGGAAGATCGCCGACAGCAGCGGCCCCGAGGACACCGAGGTGAAACAGGCCGCCAGCATCAGCGCCACCGCCGTGCCGCGCGTGATGAAGGAGATCTTGTTGCGCAGCCCGATGAAGAACAGGCTGATCGGCATGGCGCAATACAGGCCGAAATGGATCGGGTGGCCGAAGACCACCTGCGCCCGGTCCAGCCCGAACCGGCGCGGATAGCCCTTGTCGGTCACATCCGTGACGCTGGTAAACCCCGGCAGCGAGGCGATGAAATCGGGGATCAGGAAGGCCGCGGTGATGGCCTCATGGACCGCCAGCGGCGCCATGCAGACCACGATGATCCCGAACAGCCGCGCCATCGCCTGCCAGTCGCCCAGGGTGCGGATCGAGGCCCGCCCGATCAGGTATCCGCCCAGCACCAGCGACATCTGCAGGGTGCCGAAGACCAGCACCACATCGGTGTTGAACAGCGCGATCGAGAGGTACATCCAGAAGGAATAGAACAGCATCAGATAGTCGGTCAGGACCACCTTGCCGAACTTGCCCATGAACAGCATCACCAGCAGGACCGGCAGGCAGGCCACGAACAGCACCCGGGTCGGCGCCAGCAGCACCCCGGCCACGTCGAGCCAGATCGGCGAGATCATCGCGATCATCGCCAGCAGCGCCAGTTTCGGCACGGGCGGGATCTTCCCCGGCACCATCTGTTCCGGGGGGAAGGTCTTGGGCGGCTCCGCCATGGCCGGCCGTCCGGTCGGGCGGGAGCGTGACAGCGCGGCGTCAGACACGGCGCCTCCTTTTCTGGTCCGGCAGGGGGGGCGCGGTCAGAAACCGCACCGGGTCCCCCCGAGTGTCACGCGCGATTATAAATATCTTCGTAGCGGATGATATCGTCTTCGCCGGTATAGGACCCGGTCTGGACCTCGATCAGGTGCAGATCCACCTTGCCGGGGTTTTCCAGCCGATGCACGGCCCCCAGCGGGATGTAGACCGACTGGTTCTCGGTGACCAGCTTGACCTCGTCATCGATGGTCACCGTGGCCGTGCCCTGCACCACCACCCAGTGTTCGGAGCGGTGCACATGGCTTTGCAGCGACAGCTTCTTGCCCGGCGGCACCATGATCTGCTTGACCTGGAAGCGGTCGCCCAGGGCCAGGGTCTCGTACCAGCCCCAGGGGCGGTAGGTGCGCGGCAGGATCTCGGCCTCGTCGGCGCCTTCGGCCTTCAGGGTCTGCACCGCGGTCTTCACCGCCTGCAGGTCGGACATGTCGGCCACCAGCACCGCGTCGCGCATGGCGATCACGGCAATATCCCTGAGGTTCACCCCCACCACCCGCGGCCCGTCGTCCTCGGACCGCAGCAGCACGTCGGCGCAATCGATCTGGGTCACCGCGCCCGAGGTGGCGACGCCCTGCTCGTCGGGCGACATCTCGCGCCAGACCGCGTCCCAGGCACCCAGGTCGGACCAGCCGCATTCCACCGGCACGGTGGCCACGGCGGCGGCCTTTTCCATGATCGCATAGTCGATGCTGTCTTCCGGCGCGCTGGCGAAGGCTTCCTCGTCCAGGCGCAGGAAGCCCAGGTCGTCGCGGGCCTTTTCCACCGCCAACCGGCAGGGCGGCACCATCTCGGGGGCCAGCGCCTCGAAGGCGGCGATCAGCGTGTCCACCTTGAACAGGAAGATGCCGGCGTTCCACAGGAAGCGGCCCTCGGCGAACATCGCCTCGGCGCGGTCGGCATCGGGTTTCTCGATGAAGCGGGTGACCGGCATCGCCTTGGGGGTGGCGGTGTCGGTGCTGCCCACTTCCAGGTAGCCATAGCCGGTCTCGGCGCGGTCGGGACGGATGCCGAAGGCCACCAGATCGCCCTTTTCCGCCGCCGCCGTCCCGGCTTCGACCGCCGTCAGGAAGGCCGGCACATCGCGGATCACATGGTCCGAGGGTGCCACCAGCATCAGGTCGTCGCCCTTGCCCTGGCCGGCCAGATACAGCGCCGCCGACAGGATCGCGGGGGCGGTGTTGCGGGCCTCGGGCTCCAGCAGGATGGCGGCCTTCTCCAGACCCACCGCCGAGATCTGCTCGGCGGCCAGAAACCGGAAATCCGCATGGCTCAGCACCACCGGGGCGCCGAAGCCGTCGCCCAGATAGCGGCGCAGGCAGGCCTGGAACAGGCTTTCGCGGCCGAACAGCGGCGTGAATTGCTTGGGATAGGCCTTCCGGGACAGGGGCCAAAGACGGGTCCCGGACCCGCCGCACAGAATTACTGGATGAATCATCACACTGCCTCTACCGAACTGTCAGCACTGCACAAAGTCATAGCCCACGGGGCCGGGCTTGTTAAGCGTGACACATCCTCTGTGCAGGCGGCGACTCGGGAAGGGTAAAGGAATCATTCAACCTAAGCGTGTATTTTAAGCACATTTTCCGAAAAGGCAGAGACTCCCGCTTATTAGCATTTTTTTAGGCAATTTCACGCCGATTCTCGCCCCAGGCGGTATCAAACGGCGGCTGCTGCGGCCCTGGCGGAGTCTGTTTGCGTTTCTTTTCAATGCCGATTCATGGTAACTGCTTCGTTATCTTCGAGTTCTTCCCGGGCGCGGCAGTCCTGTCGTCAACCCTTCCCAACGAAGCAAAATGTGGCGTGCGACGCGACCCAGCCTCGCGTTGTTAAGTGTTTTGGAGAAGTTTGATGTGTGACGTGTGCCTTGATCCGTGCTGCGAAGGTGTTTGCAGCGCGCCCAAGCCTGAAGGGTCCGGTCTTGTGACGACGACCAGCGCTGTCAACGGGTCCGCGACGCTGTCGACCGAACCCGACACCCCGCCGGGTGCAAGCGAGATCCAGGCCCTGCTCAGCCCCGCCGGGCCCTGGAGCACGGGCGACCTGAGCTATGGGTTTGCCAGCAGTGCCGCCGATTATCCCAGTTCCTATTCCGCCTACATGGAGCCGGGCCATTTCCTGAACTTCAGCGACGCCGGCAAGGATGTGCTGCGCGACGCCTTCTCGGCCTGGAACGCGGTCTCGGGCCTGAACATGACCGAGACCGGCAACGCCGCAAGCGCGGTGATCCGGGTCGGCGGGTCGAGCGTGCCGGACACCGCCTGGGCCTACAGCCCCGGCACCTATGACGCCAATGGCGACATCTGGTTCGGTCTCGACCAGGCCTATTTCGACAAGATGATCGCGCCCACCCCGGTCCCCTATATCGGCAGCTACGAATACCTGGTGTCGCTGCACGAGATCGGCCATTCCGTCGGCCTGAAGCACCCCCATGACAATCCGACCACGATGGATTCCGCCTATGACGGGCTGGAATACACGGTCATGTCCTACCGGTCCTACCTGGGCGGGCCGCGCAGCAGCTACACGGTGGAAAGCTGGGGCTACCCGCAATCGCTGATGATGCTGGACCTGCTGGCGATCCAGGAATTGTACGGCGCCAATTACGCCACCCTGTCGGGCAACACCGTCTATAGCTTCGATCCCGCCACCGGCGAGATGCTGATCGATGGCGTGTCCCAGGGCACCCCCGGCGCCAACCGCATTTTCCGCACCCTGTGGGATGGCAATGGCACCGACCTGATCGACCTGTCCAACTATACCACCGACCTCGAGATCGACCTGAACGCCGGGCGCGGCCTGGACCTGGACGTGGGCGGGCTGAGCCAGCGCGCGCAGCTGGTCGGCGGGTCCGCCCCGATCTACGCGGCGCGCCATGTCTACATGTCCCTGCTGCACCAGGGCGACACCCGGTCGCTGATCGAGAACGCCACCGGCGGTTCGGCCAATGACCTGATGATCGGCAACCAGCTGGACAACGTGCTGCGCGGCCGGGGCGGCAACGACTTCCTGACCGGCGGGCTGGGGGCGGACACCCTGGACCTGGGCAATGGCGCCAACACCGTCACCGACAGCCTTGTCGGGCTGGACGGCGACACCGTGATCGACTTCGACGGCGATGACACCGTGGTGATCAAGGGCACCGCCCTGGGCGCAGGCCAGGTCAGCTATGACGCCGCCAGCGGCGTGCTCAGCGTCGACCTGGATGGCGACGGCACCGCCGAGGCCAGCCTGACCTTCTCCGGCCTGGCCGCCACCGACAGTTTCGACGTGGCCACCGCGAACGGCAACACCCATCTGACCCTGACCGGCGGCTCGGCCGGAACCGGCGGCGGCACCGGGGGCACCGGCGGCGGAACCGGCGGCACGGGTGGCGGCACCGGGGGCACGGGCGGCGGCACCGGGGGCACCGGCGGCGCCGAGGTGGTCTATCTGTCCAACGCCACCGAGAAGCTGAAAAGCAGCGGCGCGGCGGCGGCGGTCATCATCGCCGGCGGCGGCCGCAACGATATCTTCGCGGGCTCGGGAGATGACGTTCTGGTGGGCGGCGCCGGGTCCGACCGGCTGGATGGCCGCAACGGCGATGACGTGTTGTTCGGCGGCGCCGGCAAGGACACGCTGACCGGCGGGCGCGGCAATGACCGCTTCCTCTTCACCTCCGATGACGAGCTGCATTCCTCCAGCGCCAAGAAGGACTACATCACCGATTTCACCCAGGGCGAGGACATCATCGACCTGTCGGGTTTCGGCTTTGCCAGCTTCAGCGACCTCGACCTGCGCAGCGATGCCGCCGGGGTGAAGATCATCGCCTCCAGCAAGCATTTCATCATCGTGCAGGGCCTGAACGTGGCGGATATGACCGCCAATGATTTCGTGCTGACCAACAGCCTGGTGGTGACCCTGCCCGGCGCCTCGGGCTCGACCGACACCGTGCTGGGCAGCACCGACGACCTGCTGCGCGTCACCGACAATGTCACGGCCACGGTCCATGGCGGCGGCGGCAACGATCGGCTGCTGTTTTCCTACGGGGCGCAGGATCTCTATGGCGGCGACGGCAAGGATTACATCAGCGGCGGGCGCGACAACGATCTGCTGGACGGCGGCCTGGGCGATGACACGCTGATCGGCGGCCGCGGCGCGGATGTCTTCGTGTTCCAGGACACGCTGGCACAGGCAGGTGACGTGGATACGATCCGCGACTTCGAACTGGGCAGCGACACGATCCGGCTGGAAGGCGTGGCCGCCACCACCCTGGCCGGGCTGAACCTGGTGCAGAATGGCAGCGATGCCGAGCTGACCCTGTCCAACGGCCAGACCATCGTGCTGCAGGACACCACCGCCAGCGCGCTCAACCTCTCGGACTTCGAATTCGTCTGATCCCGGCGGCGGGGGCTCAGCCCCCCGCCCCTGTCCCTTTTCCGGCCCCCGCCCCCGCCCCGCAGGCGGGCTGCCCGGCGGCGGCCCCGATCATCCGTGCCAGCACCGGCACCGCCAGCTGCGCCGTCTCCCCCGGCGCGGGGTGCAGCCCGTCGGGCAGATCCGCCGGGGCCACCCGCCAGCGCGGATAAAGATCGGCCAGACCGACCCCATGGTCCGCCGCCAGATCGCGGTAGATCCCGTAATAGGCCCCAAGCCACGGCCGCTGCAGATGCCGCACCACGCCGGCCACCGGGCTCATGGTCATCAGCAGCACCCGCGTGTCGGGCAGATCGCGGGCCAGGGCGTCCAGAAGCGCCGCGTGCCGGGCCCGGCTGGTACGCCGCGACACCCCGTCCAGCAGATCGGCGTCATTGATGGAAAACTCCAGCAGCACCAGGTCGGGGCGCGCCGCGACCACGCGGTCGAGCTGCGCCAGCGCCCAGGTCGAGCCCATGCCGTTCTGCGCCACGCGGGTCATCTGCACCGGATGGCCCAGACAGGCGGTCAGGGTGGCGGCCAGATCCTCGGGCCAGGACCCGCGGGCGGTCAGGCTGGTGCCGAACGCCAGGATGCGGGCGGGGCGCGCCGGATCCTCCCAAGGGGTCAGCGCGCGGTCGGCGGGATCCCCGGGCGGGCGCGGCCACAGCAGGACCGCCAGCCCCGCGGCCAGCGCCAGCGCGGCCAGTCCGGCCCCCGCCCCGGCCCTCATGCGGCGGGGCGGCCCACCGAAACATAGGCAAAGCCCGCCTCGCGCGCCGCTTCGGGGCTGAAGACATTGCGCAGGTCGGCCAGCCGCGGGGTCGCCATGACCCCGGCCAGACGGGCCAGATCCAGCCCCCGGAACTCGTTCCATTCGGTCAGCAGCACCACCGCCGCGGCATCGCGGGCGGCCTCATAGGGATCGTCGTCCCAGACCACGCCTGGCAGCAGCGCCGCGCCCTCGCGCTGGCCCTGCGGATCGACCACATGCACCCTGGCGCCGCGCCCGATCAGCGCCGGCACGATGGTCAGCGCCGGCGCGTCGCGCATGTCGTCGGTGTTGGGCTTGAAGGTCACCCCCAGCACCGCCACCTTCTGGCCCGCCACGCTGTCGCCGCACAGGTCCAGCACCTTGTCGACCATCGCCCGCTTGGTGGCCTCGTTCACCGCGATCACGGTTTCCACGATGCGCTGCGGGGCGGCATGTTCCTGGCCGATGCGGGCCAGCGCGCTGGTGTCCTTGGGAAAGCACGAACCGCCATAGCCCGGCCCCGCGTGCAGGAACTTGTTGCCGATGCGCCCGTCCATGCCCATGCCCTTGGCCACCGCCTGAACATCGGCGCCGGTCTTTTCGCACAGCGCCGCGATCTCGTTGATGAAGGTGATCTTCGTGGCCAGAAAGGCATTGGCCGCGTATTTGATCATCTCGGCGCTTTCCAGACCGGTCCAGACGATGGGCGCCTCGCGCAGCGACAGCGGGCGATAGATCTCGGCCATGACCTCCTGCGCGCGCTCGGATTCGACGCCGACGACGATGCGGTCGGGGCGCATGAAATCCTCGATCGCCGCGCCCTCGCGCAGGAACTCGGGGTTCGAGACCACGTCGAACTGCGCACCGGGCACCTCTTCGGCGATGATCCGGGCGACCTCGCGGTTGGTGCCCACCGGCACCGTCGATTTGGTCACCACCACCGTGTAGCCGTCCATGGCATGGGCGATCTCGCGGGCGGCGGCATAGACATAGGTCAGATCCGCATGGCCGTCGCCGCGCCGGGTCGGGGTGCCGACGCCGATGAAGACCGCATCGGCCCCCTTCAGCGCGGCGGCCAGATCCAGCGTGAAGGACAGCCGCCCGGCGGCCACGTTGCGCGCCAGCAGATCGTCCAGCCCCGGTTCATAGATCGGCACCTGGCCGGCATCCAGCGCGGTGATCTTGGCGGCCTGCTTGTCGACACAGGTGACCGCATGGCCGAAGTCGGAAAAACAGACCCCCGACACAAGCCCCACATAGCCGGTTCCGATCATTGCCAGTTTCATGGGCGGGGCTCCTTCTGCCAGACGCATCCGCCGCCGCGTAATTTCGGGGCGGACGCGGCACCTTAGGCCGAGGTGATCAGGCTGCGCAACTCATCGACGCGGGCGTCCAGCAGGGCGCGGTCGCCGCGGGTTTCCACGTTCAGGCGCAGCACCGGTTCGGTGTTGGACTTGCGCAGGTTCATGCGCCAGTCGTCAAAGCTCAGGCTCAGCCCGTCCAGCCGGTCGGTGCCGGTGGCTTTGGGCCCGAACCGCGCCTCGATGGCGGCCAGGGCGGCGTCGGGATCTTCCAGCCGGAAGTTGATCTCGCCCGACGAGGGGAAATTGGCCCGCATCTGCGCCACCAGCGCCGACAGGCTCTGGCCGGTCATCGCCATATGCTCGGCCACCTTCAGCCAGGGGATCATGCCGCTGTCGCAATACATGAAGTTGCGGAAATAGTGATGCGCCGACATCTCGCCGCCATAGACCGCGTCGACCTCGCGCATCCGCGCCTTGATCAGCGCGTGCCCGGTGCGCGACACCACCGCCGTGCCGCCGCCCGCCGCCACCACGTCCAGCGTGTTCCACATCACGCGGGGATCATGCACGATGCTGGCGCCGGGTTCCGTGGCCAGGAAGGCCGCGGCCAGCAGGCCGACGATATATTCGCCGTCGATGAAGGCCCCGGTTTCGTCGAACAGGAAGCAGCGGTCGAAATCGCCGTCCCAGGCCACCCCGAAATCGGCGCCATGGTCGCGCACCGCCTGCGCCGTCACCGGCTGGTTTTCCGGCAACAGCGGGTTGGGGATGCCATTGGGAAAGCTGCCGTCGGGATCATGGTGCATGCGCACGAACTCCAGCGGCGCGCCGAGCGCCTCCAGCCTGCCGGCGATGGCGTCGAAGGCCGGGCCGGCGGTGCCATTGCCGGCGTTGACCAGGATCTTCAGCGGTGTCAGCGCGCCGGGATCGATGAAGGACAACACCCGGTCGACGAAAGCGGCGCGCGGGTCTTCGACGCGCAGGCTGCCGGGGGTTTCGACCGGGGCGAAATCCTGACTGTAGGCCAGATCGCGGATGTCGTTCAGCCCGTTGTCGCCCGACACCGGGCGCGAGCCTTCGCGCACCATCTTGATGCCGTTGTAATCGATCGGGTTGTGGCTGGCCGTCACCATCAGCCCGCCGCCGGCGTCGTAATGGGTGGTGGCGAAATAGACCTCCTCGGTGCCGCACAGCCCGATGTCGATCACATCCGCCCCGCCGTCGCGCAGCCCGGCGATCAGCGCCTCTTGCAACTCGGCCGAGCTTTCGCGGATGTCGCGGCCGGTGACCACCAGGCCGGGCTGCATCACCTGCGCGAAGGCGCGCCCGATGCGGTGGCAGATGCCGGCATCCAGGTTCACGCCCAGCTGGCCGCGGACGTCATAGCTCTTGAAACAGGTCAGGGTCGACATGGGGTCTCTCTCGGGTCGGTTTCGGGGGGCGGCCCCCGGACAGGTTTACAGAAGGGCGGTGCGCTTTGGCGCAGCAAAGGCGATCTCGGCGGCCGGTCCGCTCAGCCGGGCGCGCACCGAGGCCGGCGGCCTCAGCCCGAAGGCGGCGGCCAGCACCGCATGTGCCTCTTCGGGGGCGCGGTGGCGCAGCAGCAGCCGCGCGGCATAGGCCAGCGTATAGCCATAGCCGGTCAGCAGGCTGCGTTTCGGCGCGAAGCGGCGCAGGAACATCATCCGCCCGCGATGCTTGAAATACAGCGAGAACGGCGACGCGAGGCGGCTGAGCGTCGGCGAGCCGATGGAGCTGCCCGCATGGTGATAGATCCGCAGCCCCTCGCAGAACAGCAGCGGCCGGTCGCCCCGGCGCATGGCCCAGTCGACCTCTTCGTAGTACAGGAAATACTCCTCGCGCATCGGGCCGACCTCTTCATAGAAGGCGCGCGAGGCGATCATGCTGGCGCCCATGATGAAATCCAGCTCGTCCGAGGCCGGCGGCGGGGTGTCGTTGTGCGACTGGCCCAGGTGGATGTTGGCGGTCACGCCGGTGGCCATGTTCACCTTGCCGCCGTCGATCTGGATCATGTCGGAGGGGTCCAGATAGGTCACCCGCCCGCCCATCAGCGCGTAATCCCCGGCCTTGGGCAGGGTCTCGACCAGCGCCGTCAGCGCCTCGGGCGGGACCACGCTGTCGGGGTTGAGCACCCAGAAATGCTCGATGTCGGAAAACTGCGCCAGATAGGCCAGCCCGACGTTCACCCCCCCGGCAAAACCACGGTTGGCGGCGTTGTGCAGCAGGGTCAGCCGGGCGCCGGGATCGGGGGCCAGATCGGCACCGCCCTCGCGCAGGTCCAGCGGCTTGGCGACAGGGCTCAGATCGAAGGGCAGGCCCACCGGCGCCGCATAGGGGGTTTCGCCCGAAGCCCAGCCGCGCAGCCGCGCCACGGTGTCGTCATCCGAGGCATTGTCCACCAGCGCCACCCGCAGCCGCACGCCCGCCGCCTGCGCCGCTGCCAGCAGGCTTTCGGCACAATCCACCGCCTCGCCACCGGAATTGAAGGTGACGATCACCACGCCCAGGGGAAAATCACGCATGCTACTCGCCCATATCTCGCGGAGCGCGCCGTCCCCGCCTGCACCATCTAACATACCACGCGGACCTGCAAAACACAGGACAGGCCCGGGTTGCACCTAACAGCAGAGTAACCCTTGGCGGCCAGAGGACGGATTGATGCAGTGAAAAGGGCATTGGCCGCTGGTGCCAATGCCCCGAAGACCGCCGCGCGAAAGACGAGAGGCGGCGGCCGTGCCGCGGGCCGGACCCTAGGCCGGACCGCAGACCTTGCGCCGGACCCGGCCCTGAAAGGCCAGCGCGGCAAGCGATCCCGCCAGCAGCACCAGCGAGGCCGGCAGGGGAACGGGCGCGTCCACGTATTGGGTCCGCACCGTCTGATCCAGATCCGAATACAGACCGGTGGCAAGCGCCCGGCCCGGTTCGTGCCTTGACCAGCGGCTCACCTGGATGGAGGCCCCGGGCGCCAGATTCCACGAGATATTTCCCAGCCCTTTCAGCACCACATTGGTGATGTCGTAGTGGCTGGAGGACAGGTTCTGGAAATCATAGGTATAGAGCCATCCATTCCCCTGCGGGGTCGCACTGCTGTCGACATTGAAATCATACACCAGCGGCTGCGAGAACATGTCGAAGTAGATGGTGGCGTTTTCTCCGGCATTCCCGGTTTGCGGGCTGCGGATCGACATGGCCTGGGTCTGAAGATCGAAGAAAAAGTACAGACCGCTCACCCCGCGAACGGGGTTGATATCGATCCGGTCATCCCGCCGGACGTCCTTGTCGCGAAGATGGATGCTGATGGGCACGGAATACCCGTAATTCTGGGTATAGACCCTGGGATCGATGGACCGAACGATGGACCAGTCCGGGTAGACGGTTCTGTTCTCCTTGGCCTTGAAAGTGCCTGTACGAAAACGCCCTGAAGTTCCGGAAAAAATACCTGAATACCCGATACTGCCAGAGGCATAGGCCTCTGCCGTATTGTCCCCTGGGCCGTCCATGTCTGCCGTGACTTTCAACTGCGGAATGCTGAGCGACACCTTCAGCGTCGCCGCCGCACCCGGCACGGGCTGGCCTGCCAGAAGGACCGAGGCAAGGGCAAGGGCACCGGCGCATCTGCACAGCCGACCCGATGCAGCGCGCCCGGTGGTGCGTTCATTTCCTGTGGTAATTTGCATTGCTGCTCCCCCCCGATCAGATCGTGTGGCACTCAGGCCAGACACGTATTCGGATGTTTGCATAACCTGCCGGAAAAGTCGTTGATGTGAATCATGGCATCGCCTGCCCCGGCCCGCGCCGTCACATCCCAACAAGATGTTTGCGCAGATCAGGCCGTGGGGGCGGAGGGCCTCTGACACGGCGCCCCCATGCGCATCCGGAAACCGGTCTGGGGCGCGCTGTGTGGCAGGCGATGCGGATACGGGGAGTTTTTCTGCGCCAGATCGGTAGTAGCACCGGGGCGTTCTATCACCGGGCAGATCCAGAAAGCGCCTATCTTATTCCCTTGGGCAGGTCCTGATGCAACGCATCCATGTCTCTCAGTCGCTTGGCGAGCTTGATGAAGTCGGCCCAATGAGTGCACTCGTCGCCAACCAGCTTCCCCCCAACGATTGCTTCTTGTGCCAACAGGTTATCGACCCTGTACGCAAACATGCTCGCAAATACCTCTGGGTTGAGTGACTTCTGCCTCATCAGCACTTCACACCGCTCAAGAAGCCCCATGTAGGCATCAACGGCTGCCCAGTCGTCTAGCGTACTAGGATCTTGATCACCCTTCTGCCAATCACCCGCCGGTCGAAGCTTGATATGAACCGCATCATGCTCCTTGAACATCTTGGTGAGTTCGAGAAGAAACTGACCTTCGGAAATTCGCGCATTCTTCCGAATTTGGATTGCCGCATAGATTAGGCCAATCCCTGCTACCACCACACCAATTATTGTGGCCAATTCAGCTGCTTGAGTGAGCGTCATGTGTCAAGGTTACGAAACCCCGCGGGGCAATACCAGCTTGGCATAGGAGCCTAGAACAGTCGTATTTGTCCCCACCCGGCGTGCAGGGTGGCGCGAGGGGCAAAGGGACCCCCCTGCCCCGCTCCCCGTGCCGCATCACCATGACCCTAGGCGCGCCCCGCGCAATTTGGCACAAGGGCGGCAGGTTCCGATCCCGAGGTGTTCCCAGTGTCCGAAGTTGTTCCCCCCACTCCTGAAACCGCCCCCGCTCCACAAACCGCCCCCGCCCCGCAAACCGCCCCCGCCCCGCCACGGCTGGCCGTCATCATCCCCCATTACAACGATCCCGAGCGTCTGGGCCGCTGCCTGGCGGCGCTGGCGCCGCAACTGGCCGCGCATCGGGACGTCGAAGCGGTGGTGGCCGACAACGCCAGCCCCTGCGACCTGGGCCCGCTGCAGGCCGCCCATCCGGGCGTGCGCTTTGTGACCGAGCCTGCCAAGGGCGCGGCGGCGGCGCGCAACCGCGGGGTGGCCGAGACCACGGCGCCGCTGATCGCCTTTCTGGACAGCGATTGCGTGCCCGCCCCCGACTGGCTGGAGACCGCCCTGCGGCTGGCGGGCAAGGCCGGGCTGACCGGCGGGCGGGTGGATACGTTTGACGAAACCCCGCCCCCCCGCTCGGGCGCCGAGGCCTTCGAGACGGTCTTTGCCTTCCACCAGCGCAGCTATGTGCAGGACAAGGGATTTTCCGTCACCGCCAACCTGCTGACCTCGCGCGCGGTCTTCGACGATGTCGGCCCGCTGATCGTCGGGCTGTCGGAAGACATGGACTGGTGCTTCCGCGCCACCGCCAGGGGGCACGATCTGGTCTATGCCGACGACCTGGCGGTCAGCCATCCGACCCGGCAGGACTGGGCCGCACTGGCCAAGAAATGGCAACGCACCACGCTGGAAGGGTTCCACCTGAACGGCACCTCCCCGGCGGCGCGGGCGAAATGGGCGCTGCGGGCCGGGGCCGTGCTGGTCTCGGGGCTGGCGCATCTGCCGAAAGTGCTGGGCTCGGACAAGCTGGCCTCGGGGATCGAACGCCGCCGCGGCGCGGCCACGCTGCTGCGGTTGCGCGCGGCGCGGGCGGGCTGGATGCTGGGACAGGCGCTGCGCGGCGGCTGAGCCCCGCCCTGCTCCCGGCCTCAGCCCAGGCCCAGGTCGCTCATCAGGATGCCCTGCAGTTCGATGGTCTTGTCCACCTCGTCATGGATCGTCAGCACCACCCCGGTGTCGGCGGCATTGGCGGCGATATCGACCGTGGCCCCGGCCTGCAGTTCCACCAGGTCGGCCAGGCTGCGCAGGGTGACGCTGGAGCCGTTCGGCGACACGATCATGTTGTTGGCCGGATCCAGATCGTCGCTGTAGCTGCCGGGCTGGTTGTTCATGATGCGCAGCCGGTCGCCTGCATTGAAATTCAGATCCATCACCAGGTCGTGCGAGACCTCGTCGCTGTTCTTGCGGTTGTCGAAGATGAAGAAATCCGCCCCCAGGCCGCCTTCCAGGATGTCGTCGCCGCCGGTGTCGGTCAGCTTGTCCTTCCCGTCCAGGCCCTGGAAATGGTTCACCGCGTCATGGCTGTAGGCCCGGTCCGTCAGATCGTCATTCGCCGCGGTGCCGGTGATCATGATGACATCCACAAGACCGCCGCCGCCGCCGGTGGGATCGCTGGGGTCCGTCCCCCCGCCACCGCCCGTGCCGGTACCGCCGCCGGTTCCCGTGCCGGGATCGGAATAGATATAGGGCAGGGTCGTGATCACCTGATCATAGGTGTGCTTCCAGTAATCCACATCCGTCGGGGTCGGCGACAGCAGGGTGTTGCCGCTTTCAGTGACATTCATCGCCGCCATCTCGGTGGCGTTCAGGTTCAGGATCTTGCCGTTGTTGCGCGGCAGCAGGGTGTTGCCGGTGATCTGCACGTTGTCCACGTTCAGCAGCGAGATCCGCGGATAGTCGCTGTAGGTCAGATCCTCGGCATTGGGCAGCAGGATGTTGTTCGAGATCTCCATGTTCATGACATCCGAGATCTTGATGGCATTGGCCGAGGCATTGATGATGGTGTTGCCGGTGATCAGGAAATCGCTGGCGGTGACCCCGGCCTGGGCCTTGTTGAGATGGCCGAAGATCGATTGCGACCGCGCCCCTTCCGGCTGGTAGAAGAAACTGTCGCGCACGGTGATGCCATGCACGCCGGTGGTGGAGTTCACCCCCCAGTACTGGATCATGTCCGGATGATCGCCAAATTTGCCATCGGGATCGTACCAGGGGTTCAGGTCGTGGAAATAGCTGTTCTGGATCACCATGTTGGTGACATCGTTGAAATTCACCCCCTCGCGGGTGTGATGCAGGTCCAGATCGTCGATGGTCACATCGGTGACGCCGTTCAGGCGCAGCCCGACGCGCAGGTCGGCCAGTTCGACGCCCTCCAGGACCAGCCCGTCCACATTCCGCGCCAGCACGCCGAATTCATAGCCATAGCCGGTCAGGGGAATATCCCGCGTCGCCGCGACGCTGTCGGGATCGGTGCCCTCGATGGCGTCGGGAACATGGCCCTCGATCGTCATGTCGCGCAGGGTGATGCCGCTGCTGTTGCGCAGTTCCACCCGGCTCCAGCTGTAGTTCGGCGCCAGGGTCGCGGCCTTCACGTCGATGCCCTCGAAGGTGATGCCGCTGCAATTCTCGATCTGCAGGGATTCCGTCAGCACCGCGCGAGCGTTGGGATCCGCCGAGGCGATGGTCAGGCCGGTGGCGAAATCCCGCCCCGCCAGGTTGACCGCGGCGGCGTAATCGCCGCCCGCCAGTTCGATCCGATCCCCGTCGGCCGCGGCCTGAAACGCCGCGTCCAGTTCGACCGTATCGGTCACCACGAAAGTCGCCATGGCACTACACCCCTTCAACAAACCGCACCGGAAACAGGCCCCGCCGCCGGGTCGAAAACCGCCGGAACACGTATACGGTTAAAAAATTCTCTGTCCCTTATACACGTATAGGGCGTTTTGTGACCCGGACCACCGCGAAAAAGTGATCGCGGGCCCTGCCGCTCAGGCCAGACCCAGATCGCTCATCAGGATGCCCAGCAGTTCGACCTCGTGATCGGCCGCGTCGTGCACCGTCAGCACCACGCCGCTGTCGTCGGCATTGGCGGCGATGGCGACGCTGGCCCCGGCCTGGAGTTCCACCAGGTCGGCCAGGCTGTTCAGCGTCACGCTGGTGCCGTTGCTGTTGACGTTCAGGGTGTTGGACGGATCCAGGGCATCGGAGAAACTGCCCGCCAGGCTGGTCAGGAAGCGCAGCGTGTCGCCGGCGGCGAAATCCAGGTCCATCACCACATCGGCCGAGGCCGCATCGCCGCTCTTGCGGTTGTCGAAGATGAAGCGGTCGGCGCCCAGCCCGCCTTCCAGCCAGTCGTCGCCGCCGGTGTCGGTGATCTTGTCGTTGCCCTCCAGCCCCTGGATATGGGTGACCTGGCCCTGGTCGGTGGCCCGGTCGGTCAGCACGTCGTTGTCGGTCGTGCCCGCCAGCACCACCGCATCGCCGGGCACGCCGGTGTCGGGCGGCCCCGGCTGGCCGGGCAGCGTGGCCAGCAGCTGGTCGTGCAGGATCTTCCAGTAATCCGGCGCCGCCGGGTCCAGCGACAGCAGGGTGTTGCCGCTTTCGGTGACATTCATCGCCGCCATTTCCGCCGCGTCCAGGTTCAGCACGCTGCCGTTCCAATAGGGCACCAGCGTGTTGCCGGTCACCACCGCCCCATCCACATCCGACAGGATGATCCTGGGGTATTCGGTATGGGTCAGATCCTCGCCGTTGGGCAGCACGATGTTGTCGGAGATCACCACGTTGGCGGTGTCATAGATCGAGATCGCGTTGGGCGAGCCGTTGATGATGGTGTTGCCGGTGATGGTGAAATCGCTGGAGGTCACCCCGGCGGGCGCCCCGTCCAGATGGCCGAAGATCGACTGCGACCGCGCGCCCTCGGGCTGGTAGAAGATGTTGTCGCGGATGGTGAGACCCTGCAGGCCGGTGGCCGAATTGGTGCCCCAGTACTGGATGAAATCCGGGTGGTCGCCGGTATTGCCGTCCGGGTCGCGCCAGGGCGTCAGGTCATGGAAATAGCTGTTCTCGATCACCAGGTTGCTGACATCGCTCAGGTTCACCCCCTCGCGGGTGTGATGCAGCTCCAGCCCGCTGACGGTGACATCCGCCGCCCCGTTCAGGCGCAGGGCGGTGCGCACGTCGGTGATCTCCACATCCTCGATCACCACGCCGTCGGTGTCGCGCACCAGCAGGCCGAATTCATAGCCATAGCCGGTCAGCGGGATGTTGCGGGTGGCCGCGGCGCTGTCGGGATCGGTGCCCTCGGTGGCGTCGGGCAGATGGCCGGTCAGGGTCATGTCGCGCAGGGTGATGTCGGCGCTGTCGCGCAACTGCACCCGGCTGGTGTTGCGGGTCGGGGCCAGGCTGGCGGCCTCCAGGTCGATGCCTTCGATGGTGATGCCGCTGGCGGCGCGGATCAGCAGCGTCTCGGTCAGCACCGCGCGGGCGTTGGGATCCGCCGAGGCGATGGTGATGTCCTGGGCGAAGGCCCGGTTCTTCAGAACCACGGCGCTGTAGTCGCCCGCGGCCAGTTCGATGCGGTCGCCATCGGCCGCACTCTGGAAGGCGGCCACAAGCCCGGCCGCCGTCGTCACCTGAAAAGTCGTCATGATGCAATGCCCCCAGTTGTACGAGATCGGCGCCCCACAGCCGATTCTCTTCCGGAACCGGATGCTGCCCGTACACGCATAGGAGTAATAGACGATTTGAGACGACTCGCACAGGTTGTGTTCCCGGTGCGGTTCGGGATCGGGCGGCGCACCGCCCGATCCCCGGATTTCGGGGGGCCGTCAGCCCAGGTCGCTCAGCTGGATGCCCAGCAGTTCGATGTAATGGGTGCCATCGTCCTGCAGCGCCAGCACCACGCCCGAGCCGTCGCCATTGGCGGTGACGCTGACTTCGGGCGCCAGCAGCAGCTCGGTCAGATCGGCCAGGCTGTCCAGGGTCACGCTGTGGCCGCCCGGCGACACATGCATCCGGTTGCCCGGATCCAGGGCGTCGGTGAAGTTGCCCGCCTGGTCGGTCATCAGGCGCAGGACATCGCCGTCGCGGAAGGTCAGATCCATCACCAGGTCATAGGTGTCCTCGCCCGTGGACTTGCGGAAATCGAACAGGAAATGGTCGGCGCCCTTGCCGCCCTCCAGGATGTCATGGCCGCCGGTGTCGGTCAGCTTGTCCTTGCCGTTCAACCCGCGCAGATGGCCGACCACATCCGGCGCCAGGTTGCGGTCGGTCAGCTTGTCGTTGCCGTTGGTGCCGTTCACGCGCACCGCGTTGTCGAAGATCGTGTCGGGGTCGATGGGATAGTTCGAGGCCGGCGGGGTGACGGTGCCGCCGCCCGTGCCGCCGCCGGTGCCGCCACCGCCTGTACCGCCGCCGGTCCAGCCCCCGCCGGACGGCAGGGTGGCGATGATCTGGTCATAGAGCGTGCCCCAGTAATTCGGCGAGGCCGGGTTTTCCGACAGCAGGGTATTGCCGCTTTCGGTGACGTTCTGGGCCGCCATCGCCCCCGCGTCCAGGTTCAGGATATCGCCGTTGTGGCGCGGCAGCAGGGTGTTGCCGGTGATCTGCACATTGTCCACGCCATTCAACGAGATCCGCGGGAAATTGCTGTAATGCAGCGTGTCGGAATTGGGCAGCAGGATGTTGTTCGAGATCTCCACGTCGGTGGTATGGGCCAGCTTGATGGCATTGGCCGAGCCGTTGATGATGGTGTTGCCGGTGATGGTGAAATCGCTGGCGGTGACCCCGGCGGGCGCCTTCTTCAGATGGCCGAAGATGGTCTGCGCGCGCGATCCCTCGGGCTGGTAGAAGATGTTGTCCTGAATGGTGATCCCGTTCACTCCGGTGGTCGAGTTCACGCCCCAGAACTGGATGAAATCCGGGTGATCGCCCGAGGTGCCGTCCGGGTCGTACCAGGGCTTGAGATCGTGGAAATAGCTGTCGGCGATCAGCAGGTCGGTGGCATCGTTGAAATTCACCCCCTCGCGGCAGTCGCGCAGCTCCATCCCGGTGATGGTGGTGTCCTGGGTGCCGTTCAGGCGCAGGGCCACGCGCAGGTTGGCGATCTCGACGTCCTCGATCACCACGCCCTGGGTGTTGCGCAGCAGCAGCCCGTTCTCATAGCCCATGCCGTCGAGAATGCTGTTGCGGGTCGCGGCGGCGGTCGTGGGATCCACCGCGCCATCGCCGGGGCCGGGAATATAGCCGTCGATCAGCATGTCGCGCAGGGTGATGTCGGAACTGGAGCGGATCTGCACCCGGTTCCAGCTGAAGTTCGGCGCCATGCCGGCGGCATCCACATCCAGCCCCTCGACGGTGACGCCGCTGCAGTTCTGGATCTCCAGCGAGGTGGCCAGCACCGCGCGGTCGTTGGGGTCGGCCGAGGTGATGGTCAGCCCCTGGGCGAAATCCCGTCCCTGCAGGTTGACGGCGGAATAATTTCCGCCTGCCAGTTCGATCCGGTCGCCGTCGGCGGCGCGGGCAAAGGCGGCGTGAAGCTGGGCGGCGGTGGTTACCACATGTGTGGCCATGGCAAGTCGTCCTCTCGTTACGCGACAACACATCTCCCTCCTGCGAATCCAAAGGCTTCGCAGGCGATGGAAATGTGCTCTTGGTGAATAATTCTTCCTCGGGGTGGATATGCCCCGATCGTCGCCGCGACGCGACCCCGCCCCCCGGTTAACCCTGGGTTCTGAGCGGAATTTTGCTTTCGTTCCGGCGGAATATGCCGGTGACGCACGGTAAGGTTGCGCGCAGCATTACCAACGCCGCACACAGACCGGGGCCGGTGCCCGATTTTTCGTCAGAACGGGGTTTTCCGGAACGATGTTCCGCAAGGGCAGGCGCGGGGCTCAGACCAGCCCCTGCTCCACCAGCTTGCTTTCGGTCTCATCGGCGCTGGCGAAGCGGCCATAGGCGCCGACCTCGATGCCTTCCTGCAGGATCCTGGCCGGGTTGCCGGCGACCACGCAGCGCGGCGGCACCGATTTGGTCACCACCGAGCCCGCGCCGACCACGCAATTGTCGCCGATCTCGACCCCGGGCAGGATCAGGCTGCGGCCGCCGATGAAGCAGTTCTCGCCGATGCGGGTGTGCAGGTACAGCCCGCGGGTGCGGTCATGGCACAGCAGGCGGCTTTCGAAGGCGACATAGGAATTCTTCCCCACATGCACCCCTTTGGGATAGGTGCGGTCGAACTTGGCCGACAGCGAAAACTGCGCCGAGGGATGAATGTCCATGCCCCAGACGCGGGTATAGTACCAGCGGTAGGCCTCGACGATCAGGTGCCGCACCCCGGCCAGCCGGTTCAGCCCGGTGCGCCGGGCCTTCTTGTAGTCCCCCTGGGGGGCGGTACGCACATCACTCATCCTCAGAACCTCTTTTCATGTCACACCCGTTTCGGGCCGGGCGACGGCGGCGGGTGGTGCGCCGGACAGTAGCGAGCCGCGCGGTTTTCTGTCCAGAGCCGGACCGCGCCATATTACCGCTGCGTGTCCTGCGCCTGCCCCGTCGCGTCAGCGCTCACAGTCTGATAGGCAATGCCCCGTATCTGGTTATCTTTGCGTGAAGGAACGAGTGTTCATGAAGGTCGTCATTTTCGGGCTGGGCTATGTGGGGTTCACCGCCGCCTGCTGCATCGCCAGCGAAGGGCACGAGGTTACAGGCATCGATGTCAGCCTGAAGAAGGTGCAGGCCATCCGCAACGGCATCCCGCCGATCCTGGAGCCGGGCGTCGAAGAGATGCTCAAGGACGGGCTGGCCAAGGGCCGGATCACCGCCGATACCGGCATCAACGGCCATCTGGATGACGCCGACCTGGCCATCGTCTGCGTCGGCACCCCCTCGGCGGCGGACGGCTCGCACAACATGGGGTTCATCGCCGATGTCTCGCATCAGATCGCCCAGGCGCTGGATCCGGGCCGCGCCAGGCCGCTGACCGTCGCCTACCGTTCGACCATCCGCCCCGGCTCGGTCGAGGAGTTGATCCACCCGATCTTCAAGGCGGTGCTGGGCGAGAAGACCGATGCGGCGGTGGCACTGGTCTACAACCCCGAATTCCTGCGCGAAAGCTCGGCGGTGAAGGATTACTTCGAACCGCCCAAGATCGTCATCGGCACCGCCGACGGCCAGCCCAACCCGCAGATGGAAGAGCTGAACCGCAACATCACCGCGCCGACCTTCCAGGTCGGCTACCGCGAGGCCGAGTTCACCAAGTTCGTGGACAACACCTGGCACGCGGTGAAGGTGGCCTATGCCAACGAGATCGGCCGGGTCTGCCTGAACCTCGGGATCAAGGCCTCCACGGTGCACGAGATCTTCAAATCCGACACCAAGCTGAACATCTCGGCCTATTACACCCGTCCGGGCGGCGCCTTCGGCGGCTCCTGCCTGCCCAAGGACGTGCGCGCCCTGCAATATATCGGCGTCGACAGCGGCTCGAACATGCCGCTGGTGGAAAGCCTGATCCGCTCGAACGAGGCCCACAAGCATCGCATGTACGAATACGCGGTGGAGGGGCTGGAACCGGGCGCCAGGGTGCTGCTGGCGGGTCTGGCGTTCAAGGCCGGCACCGACGATCTGCGCGAAAGCCCCAATGTCGACCTGGCGCGCAAGCTGCTGGCCTCGGGGTTCGACCTGGATATCTATGATCCGGGCGTCGATTCCGAAAAGCTGATGGGAACGAATCTGGGCTATGCCTTCTCGAAGCTGCCCAGAATCGAGGCATTGCTGGTGGACAAGCCCACCGCAGAGGGTACAGCCTATGCGCGTGTGATCGGCACCAATGCTACGGTGCAGGATCTGGATCTGCCCGAAGCAACGGACCTGCGCGACCTGGGCCGTTTGCCCTGAGCAGCCTGAACCCGGGGGGCGATCAGTGACGGAATGGAGTGTGTGATGGACGGTCAGTTTACCGAAATGCCCCGGATGGAAGCCGTCCGGGTCGACAAGCCCCTGGCAGGACGCAAGGTCCTGATCATCGTGGAAAACCTGCCCCTGCCCTTCGACCGCCGGGTCTGGCACGAATGCCGGACCCTGACGGCGGCGGGCGCGCAGGTCTGCGTGATCTGTCCCACCGGCAAGGGCTATGAAGCCCGGTATGAGGAACTGGACGGCGTCCATATCTACCGCCACAAGCTGCCGCTGGATGCCAAGGGCGCCTCGGGCTACCTGCTGGAATACGGCGCCGCGCTGTTCCACGAAACCCGGCTGGCGTGGAAGATCCTGCGCAAGCACGGCTTCGACACGCTGCAGGGCTGCAACCCGCCGGACCTGATCTTCCTGGTGGCCTGGCCGTTCAAGCTGCTGGGCAAGAAGTACATCTTCGACCATCACGACATCAATCCCGAGCTCTATGAAGCCAAGTTCAACAAGCGCGGCTTCTTCTGGAAGCTGATGGTGCTGTTCGAGAAGCTGAACTTCTGGTCCGCCGGCGTGGTGATCTCGACCAACCAGTCCTACCGCCAGATCGCGATGGAGCGCGGCGGCAAGAAATCCGAAGACATCTTCGTGGTCCGCTCGGGCCCCGACCTGAACCGGCTGCATGTGATGCCGCCCAACCCGGCCTGGAAGAACGGCCGCGCCGCCATGGTCGGCTATGTCGGCGTGATGGGCGACCAGGAGGGCATCGACCTGCTGCTGGAAGCGGCGCGCGAGATCGTCTTCGACCGCGGCCGCGACGTGCAATTCGTGCTGGTGGGCGGCGGCCCGGCGCTGGAGGACCTCAAGGCGCTGGCGCAGAAGCTGGGGCTGGCCGACCATGTGACCTTCACCGGCCGCGCCCCGGATGCGGAACTGTTCGAGGTGCTGTCGTCCGCCGATGTCTGCGTGAACCCGGACCGGGTGAACCCGATGAACGACAAATCGACCATGAACAAGATCCTCGAATACATGGCGTTTTCCAAACCCATCGTGCAGTTCGAGGTGACCGAGGGCCGCTACAGCGCGCAGGACGCCTCGCTCTATGCCGCGCCCAACGACACCACCGACATGGCCGACAAGATCCTGTCGCTGATCGACGATCCCGAGCGCGCCGCCGAAATGGGCCGCATCGGCCGCGACCGGGTCGAGACGGAACTGAGCTGGGACTACCAGGTCGACACGCTGATCGCCGCCTACCAGCGCGCCGCCAGCCGCTGAGGGTGCAAGGGGGCGCTGCCCCCTCCGGGCCTGCCGGCCCGTTCACCCCCGGAGTATTTGGGACAAGAAAAAGAATGAGCGCCGTCTCGGAAACGGGGCGGCAGATCAGAAAAGGCGCCAGTGGCGCGTTTTCCCGCCGAACGGGGATCGATTGAGGCGCGAACGGGCGGAGCCCTGGCCGATCGGCGAAGACGGATGTTTCGCGCGCGAAACATCGGCATGCGGGGGAAATGCCCGGCACTCTCTCTTTGGCGAAAATACGCCCGCCGGAGGTGTCAGCCCTGGCCGCCCTCCGCCGCCCGGATCGCCTGGCGCAGCCGGTCCAGCAGCGCGTCATCCACGCCGGGACCGCTGAGGGTCAGGGTGATCTTCTGACCCTTGCGGTCCGAGGCAAAGCGCAGCCCGTCGCGCAGCACCTCGCCGGAGTGTTTCGCGCGCGAAACATCCGTCTTCGGCGGTTGCGCCAGTTTCTCCAGCAGCGCCAGTTCGGCGGCCGCATTGGCCGGGCGCGCCCGGGTCAGGGCGGCGCGGATGGCGTTGCGGTCGCCCAGCCGCAGGCGCGACACCAGCGCCAGCCCCAGCCGTTCGGGGATCTCGGCGGGATAGTTCAGCAGATCGCCAAGCGCCTCGTGAATGTCGATGAAGCTGCCGATCTTCGACCGCTTGGCCCGGCTGGCGGTGGCAAACAGGCAACGCAGGGCTGCCGACTGGTCCGGGAACACCCCGCGCGCGGCGGCCTCGGCCACCACGCGGGCGCGTTCGTAATAGCTCAGCCCGACCCGGATCTCGTTTTCCTCGACCATGGCGACATAGCTGTCGGCGGCCTCTTCCGGCGGGCGGATCAGGGCGCGCAGGGTGGAGTACCGCGCCTCGCCGGTGTCTTCGTACAGCTCGCTCAGCGCCCGCAGGCGGCGCCAGCCCGAAATCAGGCCGAAGCGATAGGGCGGCGTGGCCTCGCCGGCCGCGGGCTCGGGCAGCGGCGTGATCTCGGCCGGGGTGCGCTGGCCATGGGCGGCGATCGAGGCCTTCAGCGCCGCGATCTCATCCCCGTCCAGGCTGATCCGGTCCCGCACCAGATGGCCCTGGGCGATGTCGGCCAGCGGCACCTCGACGATCATCCGGCCCTCGTCGCGGGCGGCCTGCAGGCTTTCGGTGATCTCGCGCAGGGCGGCGGCCTCGGCGGATTGGCCCGAGACCTGGGCGATGGGGGCCACGGCACGCGGCGTGGCCGCGGGGGCCGGCGCGGGGCGGCTCTGGGCCGGGGCAAGATAGCCGGGCTGGGCGGGGGTCAGGCGACGGCGGGCCATTTACGCGGCTCCTCTTCTGGGGCGGGGGTCAGGATGGCGCAGGGAAGGTGAAGACATCCCTGCCCCACCGTCCGTTGCCTGGGACGCTCCGGCCAGCTCATCCCGCCTCCAGGCGCCGATCAGCAGCCGCTTGAAGGCGGCATAGGTCTCGTCGAAGGTCTCGCGCCCGCGCATGTAGGTCTCGCGGTTGAAGTCGCGGTAATCGGCCTCGTAGATGCCGTTCACCTGCTCGCCGGCCTGCCCCACCAGCGCGGTGAAATCCTGCCGGTAAGGCGACATGTAGGGGGTGATATAGGCCTGCATCAAGTTGGCCATCTCCATCTGCTGGGCCGCATCGAAACGCGTCACCACCGCCCGCACCGCGTCCCATTCGAAGCGCAGCTCGGGCGTGCCAAGGGCCCGGGCGGCCAGGTTCTCGCCCTCCTCGATGGAACTGAAGGTGGCGTGCAGCATGTCGAAGAACCGCCCCGTGCTGTCGAACTCCAGAAACGACGCTCCCAGCGGCACCAGCAGGATGTCCGAGGCCGCCAGCGCGTTGATCGTCAGATACCCCAGCGCCGGGGGGGTATCGAGGATCACCACGTCATAGGCCTCCAGCATGCCGTCGGTCTCCAGCCGGTTCAGCAGCGCGTCCCACAGCTTCCAGCCCTTCAGCCCCATGCGCCAGACCGGCACCTGGAACTCGGCCCAATAGAGGTTCAGCTGCGCCCCGATCAGGTCGATGTTCGGCCAATGGGTCTTCTGCGCCAGATCGCGGGCCGAAACCTTCAGCGCCTCGGCCAGCAGATCGTCCAGCGGCAGCGGCGCCTCGCCCCGGCCCATGCGGGCGCGGTTCTCGGCCTGCAGGCTTTCGGCGTAATCGCGCGCCAGCAGCGGGAAGACCGTCTGCCATTCATCCGCCACCTGGCCGCCGAAGATCGAGGTCATCGAGCCCTGGCTGTCCAGGTCCAGCACCAGCACCCGGTAGCCGTCCAGCGCCGCCGACATCGCCAGATGCGCCGCCGTCGAGGTCTTGCCGACACCGCCCTTGAAGTTGGCCACCGCCACCACCTTGGCCGGCAGCCCCTTGGGCCGGTAGGGCAGGTATTCCTTGGTCTTGGAGCCTTCGGCGGCGAAATGGGCGCGCAGGCGCAGCACCTCGTCGAGGGTGAACCACTTGGCCCCGCCCTCGGTTTCCGAGGCGCCCTGGGGCAGATGCGGGTTGGCCTTCAGCACCCGGCGGAAATGCGGGGTGGCGACGGGGATCAGATACTTGGTGATTTCCCAGGTCGAGAACCGCCGCAGCCGCTTCGCGCCATCCGGGTTCAGCCCCCGCGACATCAGGTCGGCGCGTCCGCGCGAGGCCATTTCGGCGGCCTCGGCAAAGCCGGTGGTGTCCACGGGATCGCCCAGATCGGCCAGCGCCGCATCCGGAGAGATGTTGAAATACGGCGGATCCGCCGGGGTACTGCTCATGGAATGTCCTGCTCGACATGCGTTGTTTTCGCCAGACTACCATAAAACCCGGCATATCAAAGGAAAATGCGCATCCCATATGGTTTTCTATGAAAAATCAGAGGCTTGCCATCAGGTGCCCGAGCGGCCTTTGGGGCGCGGGTGCCGCAGGGTCTGTTAGAATATGTGTTAGATATCTGTTACGGCATCCTGTGGATTTCGCCAAGCTTCTGAGATCAAAGGACGATTCCACCCTTTTTCAGGCCGTAGCGACTCTGGAACCACGAAAGACCGACTCTGAACCCCCGATCCGCCGACTCCAGACCCCCGAAGATCCGCGCCCCTTCCGCTTGAGCCGCCCCGGGGGTCTTTCTACTCTGGGCGTAAATAAAACGACGAATCCGTCACGAGCAGTAAAACGATGTCCAGACCCGCCCCGCCCCCGTCCCGGGGGCCGGCTTCCGTATCCGAAGAACCCGGCCCCGCGCCGACCGCCGCCTTCGGCCCGCCCCCGGCGCCGGCCCTGGGGGATTTCTTCGTGTGCGATATCGTGGCCGCCATCCCCAAGGATGACATGGCGACGATGGAGCACCCGGTGTTCTCGCTGTCGACGCGCCCCGACCGGCGGGTGCTGGGCTATGAGCACAAGGGCATCTCGGTGCAGATCACCCCCTCGGTGAAAGGGCTGGCCACGATCCACGACAAGGACGTGCTGATCTATTGCATCAGCCAGCTGGTGGCGGCGCTGAACGCCGGCCGGCCCACGGCGCGGACGCTGGAGCTGACCGCCCACGACCTGCTGCTGGCCACCAACCGCGAGACCTCGGGCGACAGCTACCGCCGCCTGCGCGACGCCTTCGAGCGACTGTCGGGCACCCGCATCATCACCAACATCCCCACCGCCGAGATCACCACCACCGCCGGCTTCGGCCTGCTGGAAAGCTGGGAGATCGTGCGCCGCACCCGCACGGGGCGGATGGTCTCGGTCTCGGTGACGCTGTCGGACTGGCTCTATCGCGCGGTGCTGTCGAAATCGGTGCTGACCCTCAGCCGCGACTACTTCACCCTGCGCAAGCCGCTGGAGCGGCGGGTCTACGAGCTGGCCCGCAAGCATTGCGGGCGGCAGCCGCGCTGGCAGATCTCCATGGCGGTGCTCTGCGCCAAATCGGGCTCGGCCTCGCCGCTGCGGGTGTTCCGCAAGATGATCCGCGACATGGCCGCCGCCGACCTGCTGCCCGACTACAGCCTGGAGGTGATCGAGGGCGACCTGGTGCGCATCACCCCGCGCGCCGCCGTCATCGACCCCGGCGACGGCCCGGCGCTGCCCGCCGAGGCGCTGGAGGAAGCCCGCGCCGTGGCGCCGGGCTGGGATGTCTACGCGCTGGAGGCCGACTGGCGCCGCTACTGGGTGACCACCGGCCGCCCCCGCCTGCGCAGCCCGGCGCGCGCCTTCGTGGCCTATTGCGCGAAACGCGCATCGAAATAAGCAGATCGCGAAACGCGCATCGAAATAGGCTAAATGCGAAACGCGCCTCTGGTTCAGGTTGTTCCCTGTCTGTAGGGCCTCCGCCTCTGGCCGCTTCGGGAGCCTCCGGCGGGAGTATTTGTTCCAAGAAAAAGGCTTGCATGCCGAGAATGCGACTTGGGCGTCTTTCGGTCGCGCACGGGATGTTTCGCGCGCGAAACATCTGACCTGCGCGCCCCTCGGAGCCTTGTCTTTTCCGTCTCACCATTTGCGAGGCGGCTGGGGCTCCGCCCGTTCGCGCCTCAATCGATCCCCGTTCGGCGGGAAAACGCGCCACTGGCGCCTTTTCTGATCCACCTCACCATTTGCAAGGCGGCGCTCATTCTTTTTCTTGTCCCAAATACTCCGGGGGTGAACGGGCCGGCAGGCCCGGAGGGGGCAGCGCCCCCTTGCGCCCCTCGCAAGCCCTCGCTACCCCGAAGGCAGGCAAGACGAAGAGGCAGGCAGATGGCGCGTATTCTGGTGACCGGCGGCGGCGGGTATATTGGCAGCCACGCCTGCAAGGCGCTGGTGGCGGCGGGGCATGAGCCCGTCACCTTCGACAATTTCCACACCGGCTGGCACGACGCGGTGCAATTCGGCCCGAAGATCGCGGGCGACCTGCGCGACAGCAAAGCCATCGAGGCCGCCCTGAGCGACGTAAAGCCCGAGGCGGTTCTGCATTTCGCAGCCCTGATCGAGGTCGGCGCCTCGGTGCGCGATCCGGCGGGCTATTGGGACAACAACTTCCGTTCGGCCAAGGCGCTGTTCGACGCCATGGTGGCCACGGACACCCGCAAGCTGGTGTTTTCCTCGACCTGTGCGGTCAATGGCGATCTGGACGGGGTGGAGATCGACGAGACCTCGCCGCTGAACCCGATGTCGCCCTATGGTGCCACCAAGGCCGCGGTCGAGATGATGCTGGCGGGCTATGTGAAGGCCTATGGTCTGCGCGCCCTGACCTTCCGGTACTTCAACGTGGCCGGGGCCGACCCGGCGGCACAAGTGGGCGAGCATCACCAGCCCGAGACCCATCTGATCCCGCTGGTGATCCAGGCCATCCGCGGCAGCCGCAGCGCGCTGAAGGTCTTCGGCGACGACTACCCGACCCGTGACGGCACCTGCGTGCGCGACTATGTGCATGTGCTGGACCTGGTGAACGCCCATGTGGCGGCCATCGATTACCTGGACCGCGACACCCGCGTGCCGCTGCTGTGCCTGGGCACCGGGCGCGGCATGACCGTGCGCGAGATCATCGAGGCGGCGGAAGCGGTCACCGGCGAAAAAGTGCCCCATGACATCGCCCCGCGCCGTCCGGGCGACCCGGCCAGCCTGGTCTGCGGCTCGCATCTGGCGCGCGCCGAACTGGGCTGGGCGCCGGTGCATTCGACGCCCGAGCAGATGATCGGCGATGCCTGGCGATGGCACCAGAGAGCAGGATACACGACATGACACGACGCGCCCTGATCACCGGTTCGGCCGGTTTCATCGGCTCCCACCTGTGCGAGCGGCTGCTGGCGGCGGGCTGGCAGGTCACCGGCTATGACGCCCTGAGCGACTATTACGACGTCGCCCTCAAGGAGGCCCGCCATGCCCGGCTGGCCCGGCACCCCGGCTTCACCCCGATCATCGGGCGGCTGGAGGACATGGGCGCGCTGGAACGCGCCGGCGCCCAGGCCCGGCCCGAGGTGATCGTCCATCTCGCCGCCCAGGCGGGCGTGCGCTATTCCATCGAGAACCCGCGCGCCTATCTGGAGACCAACATCACCGGCAGCTTCAACGTCATGGCGCTGGCGCTGGAACACAAGGTCGATCACCTGCTGATGGCCTCGACCAGCTCGGTCTATGGCGCCAACACCAAGATGCCCTATGCCGAGACCGACAAGGTCGACACCCAGATGTCCTTCTATGCGGCCACCAAGAAGGCCGATGAGGCGATGGCCCATGCCTGGGCGCATATCCACGGGCTGCCGATCACCCTGTTTCGGTTCTTCACCGTCTATGGCCCCTGGGGCCGGCCCGACATGGCCTATTTCAAGTTCACCAGGTCGATCCTGAACGGCGACCCCATCGACGTCTACAACAACGGCGAGATGTGGCGCGACTTCACCTATGTGGAAGACCTGGTGCGCGGCATCGAGTTGCTGATCGACGCCAAACCGGTGCGCCCCGCCGCCCCCGAGGACATCGCGCCGGGCGACAGCCTGAGCCCGGTGGCACCCTGGCGGGTGGTCAACATCGGCAATTCCGAACAGGTCCGGCTGATGGATTTCATCGGCGCGCTGGAAGACGCGCTGGGACAGAAGGCCATCTGCAACTTCATGGAGATGCAGCCCGGCGACGTGCCCGCCACCTGGGCCGAGGCCAGCCTGCTGAAACGGCTGACCGGCTATGCGCCGAAGACCGACATGCGCGAGGGCATGCAGCGTTTCGTGGACTGGTACCGGGACTACTACAAGGTCTGAGGCGGGCCGGGCAGGGGCCGCCTTGCGGTGACGCGCAACGCCCGGGCAATCCCGTTGGCAAGCCTCTCGGGCTGATCGACACTTGCCCAATGGCTGGCGCCGTCGAGAACGATCCGATCCATCGGGTTCTCCGCAAGCCATCCGAGGGTGGTTTGCGGGCAGTTTTCGGGATTGTAGAGATAGATCGCCTGTGCGGCGTCCTGCAAAACCGCGCCGGGCACATGCTGGGCCGAGAAACGCCGGGCGTCAGCGCCAAGCTGCCAGAGTGCCACCGGATCGGCGTCTGAAACGGCCTGCCGGTACCGGCGCATGATCGGGTCCGTCGTCGACATCTGGTCCAGCCGATCGAGAAACGCTGTCCGGAATGATGCCGGATCCTCATGGTCGGCGGCGGTTCCCGAGAAATAGGCATCTTCTGCCGTGAGATTTCCCTCCAGCGACAGGATGGTCGTGAGCGGGCAGCCGGGTTTCGCGGCGGCCAGCGACGCGATGATCGACGCAACCGAATGGGCCAGGATGATTTTGGCCCCATGTTCTGTCGCCTGGTCGGCCACAAACCGGGCAAGGGCGTCCAGGGTGGTTTCCCCCCGGAGCGGTGGCGCCCCGAATCCGGGAAGGTTGACGGGCCGCAGGCGATAGTCCCTGGCGATAGGGGTGTCTGCCAGACCTTCGAACATGCGCGCGTTGTCGCCGAAGCCCGCAATGCAGAGAACGGTGGCGCGCGTGTCCACGGCCTGATCCGGTCGTTCCGATGCTGCGTCAACCATCCCGTTCTCCTGGCGTTCCGTGGGCGGAGTCTAGGGCAAGGCGGCAGCTTCAAACAAGTTGGGCCCCCGCGGACCCGGGGCCGGGGGAAATAAAGCTTGCTTGCTGTGGCGCAAGGCCCTACGAGGGCGGGGTTACGTTATCTCTATCGACGAATCTGCTCCTTACGGCTCAGTGTCCCGATCTAGCACTGACATAGCCGACCTGCCGCATGTCGCGGGCAGGAAACAAGGAGAACTACGATGGCCAAAGGCACCGTAAAATGGTTCAATTCCACCAAAGGTTTCGGATTTATCGCCCCTGAAGATGGCGGCCGCGATATCTTCGTGCACATCTCTGCAGTTGAGCGCGCCGGCCTGACCGGCCTGAATGACGACCAGAAGGTCACCTTCGATGTCGAAGCTGGCCGCGACGGTCGCGAAAGCGCCGCCAACCTCGCGCTGGTGTAAGGCTGTGCCCCTGAGGGGGTGAAGCTGACAGTTTTGAGCGGGCGTATCGGAAACGATGCGCCCGCTTTTGCATTCCGGTGCGGTGGACAGGGCGGTCTCGACGGGCGCCATGTAACGGAAGCCCTTGAGCGGTCTGGAGCCAAGGCCTTGCCGCCGGAGGGGGGCTGCGACGCGCTGATCTGTTCGTAGGCATCTCTGATCAAGGGAGGCTGTGGTTTCATCGGGGCACTGCCAAGGCTGCCATTCCCTGCAAAGATGTATGAAAGTCCACTCGGCTGGGTCAATCAGCTACTCCTCGGACGCGCCCCGATTGTTTCGCTCAATAAGCCAACCGCGTCGGATTCAGCCCATTTCGATGGTGATACGAACCTGGCTCGACTCGATGCCAAGTTCCTGGGCTACCAAGTCTCGATGTTTATCCAGGATCTGACCAAAGGTACGGGTGACTGAAGGTTGGGATCCCGGCCCCGGCCTTTGTTCCTGTTCCAGTGCTGGCGCGGAAGATGCCTCATCGCCCCGTCGAATTTCTTGCGCGGTTTCAAAAGGCACGTCCGGCATGGTTTCCCATGTTCCGATTTCGATCTGACCCAGCACGTCATCCGCATTCATGTATGTCACAGGGTTGCGGTATCCGGGCCAGTCGAAAGTATCACTGGTATCAGCGAACTCGTCGAACTGGATGAGGTACCGTCCGTCGTCGTCCTGTTTCAGATCTCGGATTGTGGCGATCATAAAGGATTGACCGTGGCGGCTTGGGTCGCCTGGTCGCCGTTTGTCATGGGCGTTGTGTACCAACAGAACATGTTTTGCACTTCGCGCCTTCGCCGCCGCGATCTTCCACCAGGCTGTTCCACCAAGGGCGATCACGTCGTCTCGTGTCTTGCTGGTCAGAATAACAATAACCGTGCTCATAGTTCATACCTTCCTTCTAGTGTTGTAGGTAATATATGGGTAAAAACTATATAGCTTTCAAGGCTATTTATATAAATTTTTATATAAATTTCCCGTTGGAGCAGTCGCTCACTTCGCCTTGGCGAAAGGGCGCTCTGGCTTTCAGCAGGCCTTGGGGTGGTGGAAGTCATC
Source organism: Meridianimarinicoccus marinus (assembly GCF_040689105.1). Taxonomy (NCBI): domain Bacteria; kingdom Pseudomonadati; phylum Pseudomonadota; class Alphaproteobacteria; order Rhodobacterales; family Paracoccaceae; genus Meridianimarinicoccus; species Meridianimarinicoccus marinus. The sequence goes on along the minus strand of NZ_JBFBVU010000023.1, from coordinate 22,852 downwards.
ACGCTGAATGTTGCCCCGATCCACAACGCACCCCTTGCTGTTTCGCGCGCGAAACAGCCCTGTCGGTCAGGCCAGCAGCAGGTCGCCGGCTTCCGGCGGCAGGGCGTCCAGATCGGCGAGGATCAGCTGGTCGATCTCCACCGCCTGGGCCGCATCGCTCCAGCGGTTGCCCATGTGCCAGCCGCGCTCCCGCGCGGTGCTGGCGGCGAGGTCGAAGTCGATGCCGGTTTCGGCCAGCACAAGCAGCCCGTCCAGATGCGCCGTCAGCAGGTCGGCGCGGGCGTCAAGCTCCAGCGTCAGGCGATGCGGGCCGTCGGCCTTCAGGCCGGCCAGCTGCCCGCTGGTGACCGAGGCGGTGCCGCCCTCGGCGGTGCTGGCGGTGAGCTTCAGCCGGTCGCCCACCAGTTCCGCCTCGAAGCGCCGGTGGCTGGACAGCAGGGTGCTGCGCTCGGTGGCGTCCAGGTCCACCTGGAACAGGATCTCGGCGGCCAGATGCTGGCTGTGCAGGTCGCCGGGCAGGCCGGGCAGGTGCAGGGCGCCGCCGGTGCCAAGGCTCAGCTGGCCGTCGCCGTCCTCGCCGGTCAGCCGGGCATCGCCCATCAGGTTGGCCCCCAGCGCCGGGTCGTCCAGAAAGTCGAAACCCTCGGCCATCACCGCCTGCGCCAGCAGCGTGGCACTGTCGATCTCGGGCGGGAACACCGGCGGCACCGGGGCCGGGCTGAGGATCGGGTCGGAATGTTCCACCAGACCGGTCAGCGACAGATGGCGCAGCCCGCCCTGGGCATCCGCGTGCCAGGGTGAGCCCAGCATCAGCCCCTTGCGGGACATCTCGGGCAGCGGGCCTTCCTGCGCCACGGTCTGCTGCAGCACGCCGTCCAGCGTCAGGGTCAGCCCGGCGCCGCCGGCGCTGCCGTCATAGATCAGCGAGATGTCGTGCCAGCCGCCGTCGCCCAGGGGGCTGGCGGTCTGCACCCGCGCGGTATCGCCGGTGGCGGTGGTGAGCTGGGCCTCCAGGGCGCCGCCGGCGGTGACCGAGACCATCAGCACCCCCTTGAGCAGGAACACCACCCCCCGGTCCTGCCCCGGCTCCAGCCACAGGCCGGCGTCGAGCCGGAAGCCGGTGCCGCCGCCCAGCGGCGCCACCGCCGAGGCCGGGGTTTCGATCACCGCCGTGCCCAGGTCCAGCCCGGTGCCGCCGCTGTCCAGCGGCTGCAGCGCCGTCGAGGGCAGCAGCAGCGCCTGCATGGAGCCGTCTTCCAGCATGCTGAGCAGCCCGGTGCCGCTGTCATAGGCCAGCAGCGTGGCATCCACCGGGGTTTCGTCGGCCGGGTCATGGGAGATCGGGCTGACGATCCCCCCGACATAGCCCGGCGACCCCGGCCGCGCGCTTTGCGCCTTCACATTGCCCGAGACCGACCAGTCGGCCTGCCCGGAATAGCCCTTCACGTCGTAGGTGATGTTGTCCGAGATCACCACGTTGGTGGAATGCGGCGCCACCCGGATCCGCGGCTCCCCCGCGCCCTTGGCGGTGTCGGCATCGGGGGCCTCGCTGTAGACCAGGATGTTGTTGCGGATCACCGCCGCATCCACCGCGCCCAGCTTGATCCCCGACACCGTGCCCGAGACGATCACGTTGTTCTCGATCAGGATGTTGCGGTAGAAGATCGCCGGATCCGCATCGCGGTTCGACGCCCGGCTGTTGTCCATATAGATCATCTGGCTGCGGTCGCCGTCGGCGATGTCGAAATAATTGTTGCGGATGACCATGTTGCCGGGCTTGCGGGCGGGATCGTCCTGACCGCTCCAGACCTGGATCATGTCGGCGTGGTCGCCCGACAGCATCGACCGGCGGATCGAGTGGAACTGGTTGTCTTCCACCAGCACGTCGCGGGTGTCGATCAGGTTGAGCGCGTCCGAGCGGATCTCGTGCAGTTCGCTGCGCAGCAGTTGCGCCCCGTCCACCCGGGCCAGATAGATGCCCTTCCAGAAGCCGGTGATCTCGCTGTCCTCGATCACGATGTTCCGGCTGTCGCGGGCGCGCAGGCCGAAGCCGGTGAAATGATCGTCGAAGCTTTCCTTGCCGGTGCCCGAGGCCATGTCGCCGGTCAGCAGCACCCGGCGGAAGGTGAGGTCGCTGCTGTTGCGGACCGACAGCATCTCGGTCTTGAGCGTGTCGCCGTCCCGGAAGGTGTAATCGAAGGTCACATCCTCGAAGGTGATGCCTTGCACGCCCCGCAGCATGCCGCCGGTGAAGCTGGCGCTGCCCGGGCTTTCGGCCCTGAAGGTCAGGTTCGCGGCGGATGGGCCGGTCAGGTTCAGGCGGCCATAGTCGCCCGGCGCCAGCAGGAAGGTTTCCCCGCCCGACGCCTTGGCCAGGGCCGCGTTCAGCGCTTCGGCGCTGTCGACCGCAACGATCGTCGAATTGGACACGTTCAGACACCCCTTGACCGCCGGCCCGTCACAGGACGGATCGGCGCGGTGCCCCCATGGCTGGGCAACCTCGGGGGTGCGGGTGAAGAAAGCCTTAAGCGGGACCGCCGCGGCAGCAGGGGAATATCCCGTATTTTCCGCAGTTTGGACCGGGTCGGTCGCAGCCGCCGGCAGCATGGTCGCCACGGTGAGAAGCGCGCCCAGGGTCGCGCGCAGGGCAGGGGGGATCCAATGGGACATGAGAAAACCTCCGCAGTAGGGCTTCAGTCTAACGCAGCGTGATCGAAGCGCCACGACTATCCAGGAATGGGGGGTGGGGCGGGGCGCGATAAGCGCGGCTTATCGGGGGTGACGGGGCAGGGGCGAAGGGTGCGGGGGTAATGCGCGTTTGCCCGGCTTTCCAACCATAGCATTGTTCAGTGAGCCCAATCGGCTTGCAAAAATCGTCCCATGGGGGCGGGCTGCAATGACGCGCGCATGAGGGCGGGGGCACATGTCTCTCCGAAACTTCCAAAGGGCGCCCCCGGTTGCAAACCCCGGCCCGTGCAGGCCGACCTGTCGGGGAGGCGCGCGTACCCGGGCTGGAGACCGGCCCGTCTGGATCCTTTCGAGTGCCGGCCGGAGGACGCAATCGATTGGCGCTGAAGGCCTATGCATGGGTCCGGGCAGGTCCGGCGCAGGAGGCGGGGCAGGCCGGGTCCTGGATGCGCGCAGGACCCATTCAACCCGTGAACCCGACGGCTTGATCTTCCCGGGCAGCAACGCTCCGAGGGGCCGGAAATGGGAAAAGGCAGGATTCCGTTGTCTCTGACCGTCCTCTGAGACCGTGAAAACCCGCGTTCAGATCTGCAACATGGGTGCATCTGCTCCTCCCCGAAGGCCCGGAACAAGTCCTATCGTCAATGAATCAAGGGAATTCGGCCCCGGCGCCCCATTGCCCGAAAGTTCACCTCCAAGTGTCCTTACTTTTGCAGTTTCGTCTTTCCGCTGGTGGTCCATCCGAACCCACAGGTCATTTCATCGCACGGGAACTATACTTGGCGTTGGTATCCGAGCACGTGGTGTAGTTTTCGCGCCCTTACCGGTGTCATCCGGGTAGCCATCGAGGTGTATGGTCGAGGTGAAGTTTGGCGGCTTCAACCACGGACCACACGGAGACCCCCGATAGCCAGGGCCAACATGGACCTTTCCGATCGTCCTCAAATGCAGGACGGCGGCGATTTTTTTTGCGTGCCGTCGCCGAGGCTGTTCCGCAGCGGATCATGGAATTCGAGCGTGAAGCAATCGATCCGGGGGAACGATTGTAGTGAAGAATGATGCCGAAGGCCTGATCGGCGCCGGCAAGCATGAGCGCGCCGGCCAGCGCACGATGTGGCGCAACGGGTATCGCGAACAGGCGCTTGATACCCGCCTGGGCACGCTGAACCTGAAGGTTCCGAAGCTGCGCCAGGGCAGCTATTTCCCCGGCTTCCTGGAGCCGCGCAGGACCTCGGAGAAGGTCCTTGACACGGGACTACAAAGGCCCGAGTCGGCGCGGTGCGCTTCGAGCTGAACGATGAATGGCAGACCGCCAGTCGCGGTATGAGGGTCGCCGCCTTCGCAGAAATCGACGCAGAGGAGACTGATCCCATTTTCGGCCTCTCAACCCAAGCCGCCTGATCATGGCCTCAGGCCATATGGGAAATTACACCACCCTGGTGGACGTAACCCTGGCGATGCTTCCCCGAACGGGAGCGGCTCTCGAAGTTCCGTGGCAACCGGATTCACAAGAGCGCCCCCGTTGCAAATCCCGGCAAGGTTGGCCGGGGCTGCAGGGTCTCGGACCGGGGGTGTATGGCTGCAATTTCAGGCTTGCGCACAGGATTCCTGCATCCGGCGGAAAAGGCCAGCCAGCGACCTTTCGGCCATGCGCGAACGGTAGAAGTGCTTAGCGTTTCGCGGTATCAGTCGGCCAGGGACCGACCGGGCCCGGGGCCCGGTTTCCAGGGCAGGGCCGTGGAACAGTGCAGCGGTGGATATGGTATAGATGGTAAAGCTTTTTGGGACAGCCGGTTCGGAAGACCCGCTGCTTGGGCTGACACAGGATCAGCTTGAAAAACATTTCAACGCGGAAGAATACCTTGCCGACAACGCAGATGTCCAAGACAGTGGCATAGATCCGTTCCAGCACTACCTGAAGTTCGGCTGGAAAGAGGGGCGGCGCCCTTTCCGAAAGTTCGATGTCGGTCACTACACGGTACAACATCTGGACGGTGCCGCAGTCTGCCCGTTGGCCCACTATGTTGCAACCGGTTTGCCGCGGAACCTGTCGATCAATGACGAACAGAAGCGGTTCAGCGACTGGGTCCATTCACAGGATACGGCCTGGCAGAACGAGGTCTCGACCCTGCTGGCCTCGCTTGGCCATGACGCGGCCCGGTTGCGGGATCACGGCCTGGGGCAGCATCTGAAAGCGATGTTCTCGGCGGCCAGCTATCGTCGGGCCAAGGGGCTGACGCGGTCGGTGTCCGACAACGAGTGCTTCATCCGGTACGTCGTGTTCGACTTCCTGCAAGGGATGTCTCCGGGGCCGCTGTTCGACGAGGCCTGCTATCTGCAGAAAGCGACGGTTGCCGGATTGCCGCCGCTGACGGAAGGCACCACCGCCTTCGAGCACTGGATCGCTCATGGCCGGGCGGCGCGGATCGTGCCCAACGCCCTGTTCGAGGCCGAGGACTACCTTGCCCTGAACAAGGATCTGGAAGCCTATCCCGGACCCCTGTTCGAGCATTTCATCCTGCATGGCCAGCATGAGAAGCGGCAGTTCATGAGAGATGTCGTGATCTCTCCGGATGCCGATACGTCGACCCGGATCAGCCTCCGGGAATTCCTGGATCACGCCGGATCCTCTGCCGCCGCGCAGGAAGAACTGCAGGTCAACCGCCGGTTCCTGCGGTCGGGCAAGTTCGCCGATCTCGTCGACAAGGCTACGGCGCTGGAGCCGGATGTCGGCGGTCAGATCGACCGGCCCGCCTATCTGCCACCCTGGCACGATGCGGCCTATCAGGCTTTCAAGCGGCTGCTGGCGCAACTTCCCGAGGGCCAGTTCAAATCCGTGGTGCTGATCCCCTTCTGCAAGGTCGGCGGTGCGGATTACGTGGCCGGCATCCTGAGCCGGGCGCTTGGCGAGATCCGGGGCCCGGTGCTGGTTCTCCAGACCGATCAACCGGATTGGGCGCGCCCCGACTGGTTTGACGGGGTCGCCCATGCGGACCTGTCCCAGACCCTGACGCATGCGCCCGAGCAACTGCGCAGCCAGATGCTGTATGAAATCCTGCGCAAGATCCGGCCGGATCATATCTTCAACGTGAACAGCCGGTTGGCCTTTGAAACCTGCATCCGCTACGGCAAACGCCTGAACCGGTTTTCAAGGCTGCACGCCTATTACTTCTGCGCCGACCGCACCAAGGGTGGGGTCGAGGCGGGCTATCCGGTCTGGTATTTCGCGCGCGCCTTCCCGCATCTGGAGACCACGATCACCGACAGCAGGGATCTGGCCGACACGCTTGCCGAACGGTTCGGAGTTCCGCCGGGCATGACGCAGCGGCTGATGACGCTTTACACCCCTGCGGTAACACCGGTGTCTGCGGTTTCCGTGGCCGAGGCGCAGATCCGGTCCGCCCGGCGGCGCAAGCGTCCCTGCCTGATGTGGGCAGGCCGGTTCGATCGGCAGAAACGGTTCGACCTTCTGCTGGAGGTGGCCGAACGGCTGCCCCGGGTGGATTTCAAATGCTGGGGCAAGGCGGTGCTGGACCCGCCGCCGGATCTGTCGAAACTGCCCGAGAACGTGCAGATCCACGACCCGTTCAAATCCTATGACGAGCTGCCGCTCGAGGATGTGGACGGATTCTTCTACACCTCGGACTGGGACGGCATCCCGACCATCCTGATCGAACTGGGTGCCATGGGCATGCCCATCGTGGCCAGCGCCTCGGGCGGGGTTCCCGAGCTGATCGGAGACGCACGCGGCTGGCTGGTGCCGGTGGGCAGCGATCCGGAAGACTATGCCGCCGCAATCAAGGCGCTGCTGGCCGATCCCAAGGAACGGGTGCGCCGCGCGACGGCCCTGCAGACCTATGTTGGAGAAACCCACAGCGAAGCCGCCTATCTGTCGGCCCTGGGTGCGCGTTTGAATGAGGGCGAACATGACTGATATTTCGGCGATCGTGACCGCGCACCGCGAAGGACTTCTGGCCGGCGTTACCGCGCGCAGCGCGCTTGAGGCCATCGCACATGCGACGGCCACCGGGATCTCGACCGAGATCATCGTGGTTCTGGACCGGCCCGACGATCTGACTCGCGATGTTCTGGCCAACTGTCTGGACGCCGACATCCGGATTGTCGAAACGGACTTCGGGGATCCCGGGCTGGCCCGGAATGCCGGCATCGAGGCGGCCGGCGGTACCTGCGCCACCTTCCTGGACGGGGACGACCTGTGGTCGGAAAACTGGCTGACCGCCGCCTTCGCCCTGAGCACGGCGCGGCCCGAGGCGGTCATCCATTCCCAATGCAACATCGTCTTTGGCGGTGAGCGCAATGTCTGGTGGCACGTGGATTCCGAAGGCGATCTTTTCGACCCGGACTACCTGCGCTGGACGAACTACTGGGATGCGATGTCCTTCGCCCGCACCGCGACCTATCGTGACACGCCGTTCCGGGCCAACGATCTGAAGAACGGATTCGGTCATGAGGACTGGCACTGGAATGTCCAGACCGTGGCCAAGGGCATTCCGCACAAGCCAGCCCCCGGAACCCTGCATTTCAAACGTCGCCGGAGCGACTCACAGATGGCCAATGTCGCCAAGCACGACGCCTCGATCTGGCCGGACTGACCACCGTCGACGCGGCGCCGACGATGGCTATAGACTCAGCCACCAGTCGGCGGTGCGCTGGAGCCCGGTGGCAAGATCGACCTGCGGATGCCAGCCCAGCAGGTCGCGGGCCCGGGTCGTGTCGAGGACATTCTTGCGGACATCGATGGCCCGGCCCGGCTCGAAGGCGATGTCGATGTCGCGCCCCAGAGCGGCCTGGATCAGGTCGAGAATCTGCACCAGGGACACGCCCTGGCCCGAGCCGATGTTGACGACCTCGGGCGGGGTCGGCACGGCGCCGGCCAAGACGAAGGCGCGGGCCACGTCCGAAATATGCAGGAAATCCCGGATCACCGATCCGTCGCCCCAGATCGGCAGCGTCTGGCCCCTGACCGCATGCTGCATGGCGGCGGCCACGAAGCCCTGGTTGCGGACGGCGCGCTGGCCCTCGCCATAGGGATTGGAAATGCGCAGGGCGACGCATTGCATCTCGCGCAGGCTGGTGATGATGCGCAGGTAATGCTCGATCGACAGTTTTGAGACGCCATAGGCGTTTTTCGGGGCGGTATGCCGCTCTTCGGTCAGGGGCGTGTCCGAGGAATACCCGTAGACGGTGCCGCCCGACGAGGCGAAGAGGAACCGTTCCACCCCGAGGCTGGCGCAGATCTCGGCCGCCTTGACCGTGGTCTCCACATGGGCGCGCACCTCGGACGACAGGTCGGAATTGGCCGATCCGGGCAGGGAGCTGTTGGCCAGGAAGACCACGATGTGGGCGCCCGAGGCCGCCGAAGCCATCAGCGTGGGATCGGCGACCGACCCAATGACCTGATCCAGCGCCGCGAATTCCGCCGGAGCGGGTGCGGTGTCCATGATTGCCACCTGCGCCCCGGCGTCCAGAAAGGCGCGCACCACGTGCCGACCGATGAAACCGTTGCCGCCGACAACGAGCACGCGGCGATCCGATACGGGCGCGGAATTCTCAATCATGCCGGGGTCTTCTTCAGAGATGCTGTCAGCCAAGGAACTTTCCGTATATCTCAGAATCCCTGGCATAGAATGCACGGACTTTTTCAAGTCGCTTCTCGGACAATACGTCGGATTTTATCTTGGGGCCGCCGGTCTGGAGGTGCGGGGTTTCGAAATGCCGTCCGATATGCTCCGAAACCGTTGCGTCAAACGCCTTGATTTCCGACATGTCAAAGACATGATCATAGTACCCTGGGTCGTCTCCCAGAAAATCGATGATCGGGTCGGTGTGCAGACGGATGGATCTGGAGATACGGCGGTACACTTCCAGATGGTCTATGAATTCCTCTATGTCCGGGTTGACCGGAACACCCTCTTCCTTCGCAGCATCCCCGATATATCTTTGCGAGAGTTCCCCATAGTGCACGACACGGTTTGAAAAGGCCGACAGGAAGCGTTTGACTGGGTCGCGCACTATGGTCAGCTTCAGACATGGCGCGGCGCGGTCCTGAGGAATGCGTTCGAACTTGATGGCCGGATAGATGGCCGGATCGTGGATGTGGCGCAAGATCCCGTTGGCGTGGAAATTCTGGAACTTGAAGCGGTTCTCGACCTCGAACAGCGCCTCCTTGATGGAAGTGCAGGCAATCTTCGGAGTGGAGACGAAAAGCAGCTTCTCCTTTTCGATCAAAACAGTCATTTGGTGTCCTCTTTTCCCGGGCTGCGGAAATTCGAGCGTGGACCCCACAAGCGGCAGATGCGGAAAGCAGCCTTCACCCGCCGTGCGGTTCCTTCAGTAGCTTTCATAGAGAACCTTTAAGGTCAACGCATTACAGGGCTTCCGCAGCGGACTCTGACAGCCAGAAAACCCCCTACCGATCCCGCCGGCGGGGGGTTTCCTTGTCTTTCAGACCTGTGGCCGTCTTACGACTCCGAGCCGATCAGCCCCATGCTTTCCAGCTTCAGCAGCACCTGCTGGGCGCAGAAATCCACGTCGGTGCCTTCGGTGTCCAGGCGCAGTTCGGGGTTCTCGGGCACGTCGTAGGGATCCGAGATGCCGGTGAACTCCTTGATCTTGCCTTCGCGGGCCAGCTTGTAGAGCCCCTTGCGGTCGCGGCGTTCGCATTCCTCGATCGAGGTGGCGACATGCACTTCCACATAGGCGCCGAACTGCTCGATCTCCTCGCGCACGGCGCGGCGGGTGGTGGCGTAGGGCGCGATCGGGGCACAGATGGCGATGCCGCCGTTCTTGGTGATCTCGGAGGCGACATAGCCGATGCGGCGGATGTTCAGGTCGCGGTGTTCCTTGCTGAAGCCCAGCTCGGACGACAGGTTCTTACGCACCAGGTCGCCGTCCAGAAGCGTGGTCGGGCGGCCGCCCATTTCCATCAGCTTGACCATCAGCGCGTTGGCGATGGTGGATTTTCCCGAGCCCGAGAAGCCGGTGAAGAACACGGTGAAGCCCTGCTTGGCGCGCGGCGGCTTGGTCTTGCGCAGCTCGGCCACAACCTCGGGGAAGGAGAACCACTCGGGGATCTCCAGGCCTTCGGACAGGCGGCGGCGCAATTCGGTGCCGCTGATGTTCAGGATGGTGACGTCGTTCTTGTCGGCGATCTCGTCGGCGGGCTCGTACTGGGCGCGGTCCTGCACATAGACCATGTGTTTGAACGGCACCATCTCGATGCCCATCTCGTCCTGGTATTCCCGGAACATGTCCTGGGCGTCATAGGGGCCGTAGAAATCCTCGCCGGCCGAATTGCTGCCGGGGCCGGCGTGGTCGCGGCCGACGATGAAATGGGTCAGGCCGTGGTTCTTGCGGATCAGCCCGTGCCAGACCGCTTCGCGCGGGCCGGCCATGCGCATGGCCAGCGGCAGCAGCGACATATGGGTGGTGGCCGCCGGGTATTTGTCCAGCACCGCCTCGTAGCAGCGCACGCGGGTGAAATGGTCCACGTCGCCGGGTTTGGTCATGCCCACCACCGGGTGGATCAGCAGGTTGGCCTGGCTTTCCTTGGCGGCGCGGAAGGTCAGTTCCTGGTGCGCGCGGTGCAGCGGGTTGCGGGTCTGGAAGGCGACGATCTTGCGCCAGCCCATCTTGCGGAAATAGGCGCGCAATTCGTTCGGCGTGTCGCGGCGGGCGCGGAAATCATAGTGGATCGGCGCCTGCAGGCCGGTGATCGGGCCGCCCAGGTAGACCGGGCCGGCGGTATTGTGCAGGTAGTTCACCGCCGGATGCGCCACATCGTCGGCGCCGAAGACCTTCTCGGCCTCGCGGGCCTTGTTCGGGGTGTATTTGTCGGTGACGTTCAGGATCGCCAGGATCACGCCCTCGGGGTCGCGCAGGGCGATGTCCTGGCCGGGCGCGATCCCTTCGGCGAATTTCTCGCTGACATCCAGGGTGATCGGCATCGGCCAGAGGCTGCCGTCGGCCAGGCGCATGTTTTCCACGACGCCGTTGTAGTCTGCCTCGCTCAGGAAGCCCTTGAGCGGGTTGAAGCCGCCGTTCATCAGCAGTTCCAGATCGCAGATCTGGCGGGCGGTCAGATCCCAGGACGGCATCTCGCCGGCTTCGATCTTCAGTTTCTGGGCGCTTTCGGCGGAGACATAGAGTTCGGTAATGGGCGAATGCAACGTCGCTGTCATGGGATTGAACTTTCAACTGGTACGCGTTGGGGGCGCGTTTAGCAGGCACCCCGGTGCCGGGCAAAGCGACAAATCGGCTGTCATTGCCGCTGTGACAAGATTGCAAAGGGGAAAACAATTGCCATTTCCCCCCGGCTGCCGTCATACCCGGTCCGGTAGAGCCGGGTCCGCAGCAAAGGCGCAGGTGGCGAGTGATGGTGAAGAAGATCGTGCTGCTTCTGTCGGGCAACGTGATGACCTCGGTCATCCTGTTCCTGCGCACGATCCTGATCGCGCGGCTGATCAGCGTGGCCGATTACGGCATCGCGGCCACCTTCATGATCTCGGTCACGATCATGCAGCTGCTGTCGAACCTGGGCCTGAACCAGATGATCATCCAGGACAACGACGGCGACGATCCGGATTTCCAGGCCTCGTTGCAGGGGTTCCAGCTGTTGCGCGGCTTCGTCTCGGGGGCGCTGCTGTTCGCGCTGGCGGCGCCGATGGCGCGCTTCCTGGGCCAGCCGCAGATCACCTGGGCCTATCAGCTGCTGGCGGTGGTGCCGGTGCTGAACGGGCTGGCGCATTTCGACGTCTTCCGCCTGCAGCGGCGCATGGCCTATGGGCCGTTCATCGCCACGCAATTGCTGCCGCCGCTGATCTCGGTGCTGGCGATCTGGCCGCTGTACATGATGTACGGCGACTACCGGGTGATGCTGGGGGCGATCCTGGCACAATGGCTGCTGTACCTGCTGCTCACCCATCTGGTGAAAGAGCGCCGCTATGCGCTGGCCTTCCGGCGCGACATCCTGATGCGCGGGGTGCGCTTCGGCTGGCCGCTGCTGGCCAACGGGGTGATGCTGTTCATCATCTACCAGGGCGAGCGGCTGGTGGTCGGGCGCGAGCTGGGCATGGCGACGCTGGCGATCTTTTCCATGACCCTGTCGCTGGTGCAGACCCCGATGGGGGCGGTGACCCGCGCCGTGCACCAGTTCCTGCTGCCGCAACTGTCGGCGGCCAAGGCCGATGACGGCGAGTTCAACCGCATGGCGGTGGTGATGGTGCAGGCCTCGGCGCTGGCGATGGCGGTGCTGGCTCTGGGCATCGCGCTGGCCGGGCCGCCGCTGGTGCTACTGGCCCTGGGCGAGAAATACGCGCCAGTGCTGGATTTCCTGCTGCTGATGGCGGTGGTCGAGCTGCTGCGGGCGGTGCGCTCGGGGTTGAGCCAGGTGGCGCTGGCCCGCGCCCGGACCCTGAACGGCGTGGTGTCGAACCTGCCGCGGGTGCTGGCCATCGCGGTGGCCTGGGCGTTGCTGATCCGCGGCGCCGGCCTGCCGGCGGTTCTGGGTGTGGCGGTTCTGGGCGAGGCCCTGGGCTTCCTCGTGGCGCTGGTGCTGGCGCATCGCTGGGCCGGCATGGCGGTGGCGCTGCAGGCGCCCTGCCTGATCGCGCTGGCGCTGTTCACCGCGGCCTTGGCGCTGGCCAGCCCGCTGCTGCCCTGGACCCTGCCGCCGCTGGCCGAGGCCGGGCTGCTGGCGCTGACCGGCGGGGCGCTGCTGGCCACGCTGCGGCCGCTCTGGCGCTACCTGCGGGATCGCCGGATGACCGCCTATGGCGGCTGACCGGCGGCTGGTTTTCCAGACGGACGTCTAGCGCCCCATGCGCCGGGTGATCTTGCGGGTGAACTTGGCCATCGGGCTGTTGAAGGCCTTCAGCGCCGCGTCGCGTTCGGCGATCTGGGCGGCGGTCAGCGCGGGGGCCGGGCTTTTGGGGGCCTTCGATCCGATCTCATAGCCGAAGCGGCTGAAATCCCCGGCATAGATCTCGGCGATCCGTTCCAGGTCCCAATCCGTGGGCCGGGCCCGTTCCACCGCCACCTTGGCGTAATTGCCGCGCTCGTTGATCTTGGGCAGGGCGCGCGGGGCGGCCGCGGTGCCGGTGAGCGCGTCGAACCAGGGCACCAGCGCATCCAGCCCGTGTTCCATGTGAAAGACCTGGGCGCCCTCGGGGACGATCTCGGTCATCGGGCGGACGTGGTTGTCGTGCACGAAGGGATCCTCGGCCCGGCGGTCGGTCAGATCCTCCAGCCAGTCCGAGAAGCTGACCTGGGTCGAGATGCTCTGCTCGACCTCCAGCTGGAAGTGATAGGCGCTGACCAGCCGCGCCACCGGGTGCCGCACGATGGTGAACATCGCGTCGAAGAACCCGTCGGGAAACAGCCGCGACAGGCTGGTGCGGTCGATGTGCTGCGGCGAGGTGCGCGACCACAGGCTGCGCGGATCATGCCGCGTGTGACGGCTGTCATGGAAGGCCACCTGTCCGAAACGTTCGGTCAGGTACCACGACACGGCCGACCCCCCGCATTTGGGGACATGGGCATAGAGCACGAGCTTCTCGCCGGCCTTGAAGATGGGCATGAACTGGAATCCTTACTCACTGGTACGCGCGCAGTATACGAAGCCGGCGGGCGGAGACAGCAGGGACGAGATGACGCAAGAGGCCGCAGGAGCGGGGCCGGGTGGCCGCGTGTGTTGGGGGGGGTGTGCTCTGTGCGCCTTCGGCACGGGAACGCTCTGTGCGCGTCTCGCGAGTACGCTCTGTGTGCCTCTGGCGCAACGCCCCCGCCCCCCAAGCTAGCCTGAGCCCTCATTTGCCGTTCCCGGAGGCCGGGGCGGGACGGATGGGCCGTGCAACCGGGAGAGGATCCGCCTTGATCCCGGCGCGCGGGGGCTGCCAGTAAGGGAAACCCCTTGCATCAGGACCCCTGCCCATGGCCGCCATCCTTTCCGCTCTGACCGCCCGATCCCGGCGCTGCCACAGAAGGAGCCTGCTTGCCATGATGATCCAGGTCGCGCTTGCCATCGGTCTGCCCAGCCCCATGTCCTCCGCCCCACAGGCGGGACCCGCCGCCACCGCCAGTGTCGCCGAGTTCTCCCGCGATCTGACGCTGTTCGACAGCGGTGCTGCGCGCGGCGGCAACAGCGCCGACATCCCGCTGTCGGGCAGCACCGATGCCCCCGACGGCACCCGCATCATGGCCGAGATCCTGCGCGCCGACACCGGCGCCGTGCTCTTTCCCGCCCAGCCCGTGGCCACCGCATCGGGCGGCAGCTGGACCGGCGCCTATCCCGGCACCGCGCGCAGCGCCCATTGGCTGCGCCCGCGGGTCTGGGTCGAGGGCCATGCAAGCGCCAAGGCCAGCACCACCAGCCGCTTCGGCGTGGGCCATATCGTCGGGCTGATCGGCCAGTCGGAAGATGCCCGGATGTTTGCCGACAATTTCAGCCAGACCGCGCCGATTGCCGTGACCGACGACAGCGCCGTGCAGGTGATCCGCCAGCAGGAGGGCGGCACCAAGCCCTGGCCGATCACCATCGAGTCGGTCACCGCCGCCAGCCCGGTCACGGCGTCCATTGCGGCGCTGGCCGATGTGCTGATCCGCAACGCGCCGGGCGAGAAGTTCCTGATCCTCGACCTGGCCCATTCCGGCACCAGCCGGGGCAACCTGGCCAATGACAGCGATTTCTCCCGCGACTGGGTGGATTTCGCGGCGATCGTGGGGCAGGCCCGCGCCGACGGGTCCGACCTGGGGCTGATCCTGGACACCTGGACCGCCGCCGACAGCGCCGCCGCCGACATGTTCCGCCAGCGCTTCTATCCCTTCTACGCCGGGATCACCGCGACCGGCGCCGATTACACGCTGGGCACCGCGCATCAGGCGCGCACCTTCGATCATATCCTGTGGGATCTGTCGGCCACCGGCGGACGCGGGATCTTCGACGCCGCGCGCACGCCGCTGCTGATGTTCGGCCCGCACCGCTTCGAGGTCGGCCAGGACATGCGCGACGCGGTGACCCGCGCCGATGGCACCCCCGACAGCATCTCGAACAAGCAGGACACCCGGCTGTCGATCCGCAACATGCTGGACGATACCGCCCTGGCGCCGATCCTGGCGCCGCGCGGCAAGGGGCCCGAGATCCTGCTCTACCAGAACGGCTATCGCGCGGTCAGCGCCACCGACAGCTCGCCCTCGCTCACCGGCACCTATTGGGACGATGCCTCGCACCCCGCGGCGATGACCGACGACGGGCTTCCGGCCCGCGCCCGCCATGTGGCGGTGACCGCGCTGCACGGGCTGGGGCTGGCGCCGATCGAGGTGCCGCGCTTCAACCGCGCCCATTGGGAACCCTCGGGCGCCTGGGTCGAGCTGTGGTTCGAAGACAGCAGCGGCGCCACGCCGCCGGTCACCACCACCCGCGCGGCGCGCGGCCTGCCGGCGATGCCCGCCACCTACCCGCATCGCACCGAGGTGCTGGGCTTCGAGATCAACGGCGTCCCGGCGGAGAACGCCACGCTGGTGGGGGGCCGGGTGCGGATCGCGCCCAATGGCGGCGGCCTGTTCACCTTCGCGGATTCGGTGCAGTTCGGCCGCGGCGGCGCCTCGGGCGTGCTGAAATGGCCCGAGGACAAGTTCGACGGTGACTGGATGAACCTGCCGATGGTCGACCTGGGGCTTGCGGGCGTCGAAGGCGTGGCGGTGGAGCCGCTGCCCCTGGACACCGAGATCGCCAACACCCTGCCCGCACCCGCGACCTTCACCACCACCGCCACCGGGCCGTATTTCAACGATCCGGGCAATCTGGGCTCCAATCCGGGCCTGCTGACCATGGCGGCGCGGATCCGCTTTGCCCCCGGCGCCCCCAATGGCGGCATCTTTGCCCAGTCCGGCGGCGGGTTCGAGGTCAGCCGGCTGGCCTCGAACAGCGCCCTGCGGATCAACCTGGACGACAGCAGCGGCACGGCGCTTCTGGCCAGCCATCAGCCCGGCCTCTCGATCCCCGAGAACGTCTGGGTCACGCTGCTTCTGGCCATCGATCTGCCGGGGCAGACCCTGACCCTGTGGAAGGACGGGGTGGAAACCCAGGTGGCGCTGCCGGCCAACACCGGCCAGCTGGTGCCCGGCCGCTTCCTGACCTTCCTGAACCGCAACGGCAACGGCGGCTACCAGTTCGTGGGCGAGGTCGAATACCTGCGGGTCTGGAAAGGGCTGGCCAGTGCGGACGCCAATGAACCCGCCGCCGCGCCAAGCGCCGAGATCACCGGCCCCGACAGCGCCCTTGCCGGGCACCCCTGGCATCAGGG
Organism: Meridianimarinicoccus marinus; assembly: GCF_040689105.1. Classification (NCBI taxonomy): domain Bacteria; kingdom Pseudomonadati; phylum Pseudomonadota; class Alphaproteobacteria; order Rhodobacterales; family Paracoccaceae; genus Meridianimarinicoccus; species Meridianimarinicoccus marinus. The sequence goes on along the minus strand of NZ_JBFBVU010000023.1, from coordinate 6,842 downwards.
CGGCTGAGGGGCATTCCCGGGCGGTCCGGTCAACCGGGCCGCGACAAAGCGCCTTCCAGAAAGCCCAGCCGAAGTGTGCCATCTTCCGCTTTGTATTTGTGTGATCCGCAAGGCGGTCCCCCCCTGAGGATTCGGTCAGGCGGAACGCCGACAGAGTGATGTTACGAAAGGCGGGACGAATGGCGTTTTTCCGGGGCAATCTGCTGTGGAGCCTCTCCACATGACGGTGATCATTGTCGGACTTTCGGTCCTGTGTTTCATCGCGGCCTTCCAGGTTCTGAACCTCGTGCCACGGGCGCGCACGGCCATCGCCACCTCGCGCGCGACAGCGGCCGTGATGGGCGACAAGAGCCTTGATGAAGACGCCAAGGAAGCGGCGGTGCAGAAAGCCGCGCTGTCGCTGATGAAGAATTTCCTCGATCTGCTGGTCCGCGGAATTCTGACCCTGGTCGCCGCCTGGGTGCCGATCCAGGCCGCCGACATGATCGGCCTCAAGCCCGCCGATGAAACCCTGGCCTTCATGCTGCGGCTGGACGTGATCCTGATCACCAGCGTGATCGTCACCGTGGCCGTGATCATCGGACTGCGGGTCGCGAAGAAATGAGCGCCTATTCCAAGCTGGACCAGCGGGTTCACAAGGTCGCCTTTTCCAGCCGCATGTTGCAGATGTCCATGGCCGACATGGAAGACAGCATGTTTTCCAAGGATCTCAAGGGCATCACCGGGGCGCGGCCGATCTTCATCACCTCGCTGCCACGGGCCGGCACCACCATCCTGCTGACGGCGCTGGCGCATGTGCCCGGCCTGGCCACGCATCTGTACCGCGACATGCCCTTCCTGATGGCGCCGATGCTGTGGAACCGCCTGTCGAAAGGCTTCCGCAAGGACAGCACCCTGGCCGAACGCGCCCATGGCGACGGCATCCAGGTCGGCTATGACAGCCCCGAGGCTTTTGAAGAAGTGATCTGGAAAGCCTTCTGGCCCGATCACTACAAGGGCGATGGCATCACGCTGTGGACCGGCGCCGATCGCAACGCCGAGGCCGAAGAGTTCCTGCGCAAGCACCTGTGCAAGATCATCGCCCTGCGCTGCGGCCCCAATGCGGCAGAGGGGCGCTATATCTCCAAGAACAACGGCAATGTGGCGCGCATCCCGCTGCTGCGGGCGATCTTTCCCGATGCCGACATCGTGGTGCCGGTGCGCGATCCGGTCACCCATGCGGCCTCGCTGTGGCGTCAGCACAAGAATTTCCTGACCCAGCACGCCGAGGATCCCTTCGTCAAACGCTACATGGGCGACATCGGCCATTACGAGTTCGGGCAATTGCACCGTCCGATCCAGTTTCCGACGCTGGCCGCCCGCACCGACGGCACCACGCCCGAAGATCTGGACTATTGGCTGGGCTACTGGATCGCCGCCTTCGAGCATCTGCAAGGCCTCGACGACGGCATCCTCTTTGTCAGCCACGAGGCGCAGCGCAACGACGGTCTGGGCGAGATGACCCGCCTGTGCGACCAGCTGGGCCTTGAGCCCGGCGCGCACCTGGCCGAGGTGGCCGGGGAATTCACTCCGCTGCCCGACCGCCCCATTGCCCATGAATTGCCCGCGGATCGCGTGGATCATGCCCGCGCCCTGTACCAGAGCCTGACCGGGACCTCCTTGTAATGTCAAAGATCATGCCGTTTCTCACGTTCCTCATCGGCGCGGTGATCGTGGCCTTCGGGGCCGGCATCGCCGTGAACGAGTTCAAGCTGCCGCCCTATCCGACCATCGCCAGCGGCGCCAAGACCCTGCTCTATACCTACAAGGGGCTCAGCGCACCGCCCTACCTGGGGCAATTCGTGGGCCCGGCTCCCGATGTGCCCCCCGCCGAGGCTGCCGAAAACCGCTTCGAGGCGCTCGATCCCGCCGAGGCCGCGCTGCCCGAAACCCTGCTGATCACCGGCGGGCTGAACGAGTTCCTGGAGCATTGCCCCGAGGATGGCTGCCTGGCGGTGGAGGTTGACCGCGCCGGCACGGTCACCCATGCGATCCCCTATCGCCCCGACGAGATCTTCGCCGCCGATATCACCGACGGCAGCTTCTACCGCGAGGGCGTGCCGCCGGATCCGCGCCTGATCAAGCGCCCGATCGGCCTGAAACCCTATGCCAACGGCGACTACCTGGTCAGCTTCCAGACCACCGGCAACATGTTCCCCTTCTCGGGCGGGCTGGCGCGCATCGACCGCGACGGCCATCCGCGCTGGTACCGGTTCGACTATTCCCACCACTGGGTGAACGTGATGCCCGACGGGCGCATCATCATTCCCGACCTGGTGCTGGAAGAGGGCGACTGGGAGGTCGAAATCGGCACCCGCGGCCGCATCTACGACCAGTATTGCGAAACCGGCCGGCCGCAGGTGGACGGCATTCACATCCTGGATGGCGATGGCGCGGTGCTGCAGCGCATCGATGTCGACAAGGCCCTGCGCGAAAGCCGCTGGGCGCCCTTGATGTCCCAGACCCCGGTGCCCTGCGACCCGCTGCACATCAACTATGTGGATGTGCTGGATTATTCCGCGCCGGGCGGGGTGCTGGAGCCGGGCAACCTGGTGGTCTCGCTGCGCAACCTCAGCATGGTCGCGATCATGGATCCCGACACCGGCGAAGTGCTGGACGTGGTGCGCGGCAGCTTCATGCAGCAGCACGCGGTGCAGCAGCTGCGCGGCTCCAAGGCGCTGGTCTTCGACAACTGGGGCGGCGCCGGCAACGGCCACGGCTCGCGCCTGCTGGAAATCGACCTGGCCGGCGGGCCCGAGCGGCAGATCTTTCCCGACCCCGACGCCCTGCAGACCGGGCGGCCGCTGTTTTCCTTCCGCGCCGGGCATCTGAGCATCTCGCCCGAGACCGACCGGGCGCTGGTCAGCTTCACCGAGGATTCGGTGGGGGTCGAGGTCGATCTGGCCAGCGGCGCGCCGCTGATGACCTGGACCAGCCTGCATGACCTCAGCGGCCTGGAACAGGCCACCGAGGCGCAGAAATCCGCGGCAACGCGGGCGAAACTGTTTGGCATGTACTATCTGCAGCCGTGACCGTAAGACCCCGGGGGCCGGAGGCCTCCGGCCCAGTTACCGGTCCCGTCGCGGGCCGTGCGTGGAGTTGAGCCGAGTATGTCGAGAATCCTGCCGATCCTGATGCCGGTCGTGTCGCTGGTGCTGCTGGTCTTCGGGGCCGGGGTGTTCGTGGGCGAGTATCAGATCCCCCCCTATCGCACCATTGCCGATGGCGCCAAGACGATCCTGTACACCTATCGCGGCATCAGCGCGCCGCCCTACCTGGGCCAGTTCCACGCCCATTCGCGGGAACGGGTGGCGCTGGAAGACGCGGTCTCCAGCCGCTTCACCCCCGGCCCCCGCGCGGCCGAGCCGCAAGGCCGGCTGCTGATCAACGGCGGGCTGAACGAATACCTGGAATTGTGCCCCGAACACGGCTGCCTGGCGGTGGAAATCGACCGCAGCGGCGCGCTGGTCCATGCCACCCCCTTCCGCCCCGACGAGATCTTCGCCGCCGACATGACCGGTGGCAGCTTCGGCCACCAGGGCGTGCCCGGCGATCCGGCGCTGATCTTCCGGCCGCTGGGGCTGCAGCGCTATGACAACGGCGACCTGCTGGTCAGCTTCCAGTCCACCGGCAACATGTTCCCCTTCGCCGCCGGCGCGGCGCGGGTGGATCGCGACGGCCATCCGGTCTGGTTCCGCTTCGACTTCTCGCATCACTGGGCGACGCTGCTGCCCGACGGGCGCGCGCTGGTGCCCGATCTGGACATCGCGACCGGCGACTGGGTGGTGCCGGTGGGGCCGCGCGGCTCACGCGAGAAACTGAAATGCGACACCGGCAAGCCGCAGGTGGACGGGGTCCAGATCCTGCGCGCCGATGGCAGCGTCGAACGCCGCATCGATGTCTCGGCGGCGCTGTTGGCCTCGCCCTGGTCGGCGATGCTGGCGGAAACCACCAATGCCTGCGATCCGCTGCACATCAACTATGTGGACGTGCTGGACTATACCGCGCCGGGCGGCGCGCTGCAGCCGGGCAACCTGCTGATATCGCTGCGCAACCTCAGCGCCGTCGCGGTGCTGGACCCGGCCACCGACACCATCACCGACGTGCTGCGCGGCAGCTTCGTGCAGCAGCATTCGGTGCATCACCTGACCGGATCGAAGATGGTGATGTTCGACAACTGGGGCGGCGACGCCGAGGTCGGCCGCGTCTCGCGCCTGCTGGAAAAGGATCTTGTCACCGGCGCCGAACGGCGGATCTTTCCGCAGCCCGGCACGCCGCAGGCCGCCGAACAGCTGTTCTCGGATCGCGGCAGCCACCTGAGCCTGTCTCCCGACCGCCGCCGCGCCCTGGTCAGCTATTCCGGCGAGGGCCGCGGGTACGAGGTCGACGTGGCCACCGGTGAGGTCTATCTGCAATATGACAGCCTGCATGACCTGAGCGCCGTGCCCGGCGCCAACGCCGCGCAAAAGAGCCACGCTGCGCGTGCATCGTTGTTCGGGATGCTTTATACAGGCGAATGAAAATGAACTGGTCTGAGTTGAGAATTGGAAAGGTAATACGATGAAACGGGATCTCACGGTACCCCTGGCGCTGGCCGCCATGCTGCTGCCGACCCTGGCCCATGCCTATATCGGCCCGGGCGCCGGCGTTTCGGCCATCGGTGCAGCCCTGGCCCTGGTGGCCGCGGTGTTCTTCGCCATCGTGGGCTTCGTCTGGTATCCGGTCAAACGCATGATGCGCAAGCGCAAGGCCGCGGCCGAGCAGTCCTCGGACACCCCGCCGTCGGCCGAGTGACCGGGCGCTGTCACGGCCCCCGCCGCGACATCAAAGCCCCTTGAGTTGAAGGGGTCCGACCCCCAAAGCTGCGACCGCACAACCGGCGGGACCACCTCGCGTGCGCCCGCTCCGGTTGCGTCATGGCCGCAGCCGTTTTCCGTCCGCGCGCGCCTCGCGCCGGGCAAGACACGCAGCAGGTGAGTGCAGAAGCATGGATTACGCGTCGATCAAGGAAGAACTCGTCGACATCTTCGAGGATGTCATGGATGCCGATGACGTCGAGCTGACCGATGAGACCACCGCCAATGATGTCGAGGAATGGGACAGCCTGAGTCATGTCCGCCTGATCATCGCCATCGAGCGGCAGTACGGCATCAAGTTTTCCAATGCCGAGATCGAAGGCCTTAAGAAGTTTGGTGACATCATCACCCTGATTCAGACCAAGGCCGGCTGACGGCCCGCGGTGATGTAGTTTCGGTGCGCGTGGAGTATGCACAATGTTCGACCTGTCCTCCGGAAAGCTTCCCTGGCTGGTTCCGGCCGCCGCTGATTTCCGCGCCTCGCTGAAGGCGCTGGTCGCGGCCCCCGGCCCGGTGCCGGCGCAGGACCTGGTGGCGCTGGCCGCCCGGGACCTGGATCTCAACAAGCTGACCAGCCTCGACAAGGCCGTGACCAAACTGGCCGATCGTATCGACGGCCCGGCATTGAGCCCGCTGAAGCTGGCACTGCTGGCCCAGGCCACCACCGATTACATCGCCCCCGCGATCCGCGCCTCGGCCCTGCGCCATGGCGTGCGCATCGAAACCTATGTGCCCGCCTATGGCCAGGCCATGGCCGAGGTCATGGATCCCGGCAGCGCCCTGCGCGGCTTCGGCGCCGAGATGGCGCTGATCGCCGAAACCCCGCAAAGCCTTGGCCTGACCCGGTCGTTCATCGATGCGGCCAGCGGTGAGGCCGCCGTGGCCTCGGCCACCGCCACGCTGACGGCGCTGGTCGAAGGGCTGCAGGGCGCGGGCATCAAGACGGTGATCCTGCAGACCCTGCCGCTGCCCGCCGATCCCTGGGCCGGGCAATACGACCGCCGCGCCAAGGGCGCGCTGGCGGCCCAGATCGCCGCGGTGAACGACGCCATGGTGGATCTGTGCGACAGCCATGCCGCGGTGCTCTTCGATGCCGAGGCGCTCTCGGCGCTGGTGGGCCGGGCCAACTGGCACGACGCCGGGCTGTGGCATCGCGCCAAGGTGCCTTTCGCGCTGGATTACGTGCCGCTTTACGCGGAAAAATTCGCCCAGGTGCTGCGCGCCCTGCGCGGCAAGGCCTCCAAATGCCTGGTGCTGGACCTGGACAACACCTGCTGGGGCGGCATCATCGGCGACGACGGGCTGGAGGGCATCGAGATCGGCCAGGGCTCGGCCCAGGGCGAAGCCTTCCTGGCGATCCAGAACTACGCCCTGTCGCTGAAGGAACGCGGCGTGGTGCTGGCGGTCTGTTCCAAGAACGAGGAGGCCAACGGCAAGCTGCCCTTCGAACAGCACCCGGACATGGCCCTGCGGCTGGACGACATCGCGGTCTTCGTCGCCAACTGGACCGACAAGGCCTCCAACATCCAGCATATCGCCAAGGTGCTGAACATCGGCACCGACGCGCTGGTGTTCCTCGATGACAACCCCGCCGAACGCGCCCGCGTGCGGATGGAGCTGCCGATGGTCGGCGTGCCCGAGGTCGGCGACGATCCCAGCCTTTACCCGGCGATGCTGGCCCAGGGCGGCTATTTCGAAACCGTCGGCCTGTCGGCGGATGACGCCCAGCGGGCCGAGCAGTACCGCGCCAACGCGCAGCGCGCCGTGGCGATGGAAACCATCGGCAATTACGACGACTACCTGCGCTCGCTGGACATGGCCTGCACCATCGCGCCCTTCGACGCGGTGGGCCGCACCCGCACCGCCCAGCTGATCAACAAGTCCAACCAGTTCAACCTGACCACGCGGCGCTATACCGAGGCCGAGGTGGCGGCGATGCAAGACGAT
>NZ_JBFBVU010000156.1:0-201 GCF_040689105.1 Meridianimarinicoccus marinus | reverse complement strand
GTTTGAGCGATTGCGCAAGCAAGGTCGGTTTTTTTGACCGGGACTTGTCGAGCGCTTCCTTCAGGATCTCCACCTCGAGCGTCTTGCGTCCGAGCTGGCGTTCAAGTTCGCGGATGCGGGCTTCCATCTCGCGCACCGTCTTGTTGCTTGTGACGCTGTCGTCCCCTGTCACGGCGATACTGCCCCCTTCGAGCATCAGTT
>NZ_JBFBVU010000155.1:0-232 GCF_040689105.1 Meridianimarinicoccus marinus | reverse complement strand
GGGGGGGGGGGGGGGGGGGGGGGGGCGGGGCGCCCCCCCCAGCCCCGCGCGGGGCGGCGGCGCGGGGGGGGCGGGGGGGGGGGGGGGGGGGGGGGGGGGGCCGGGGGGGGGGGGGGGGGCGGCCCCCCCCCCCCCCCCCCCAACAACACCGCGGGCCAGGGCGGGTGGCGAAGACAAGAAAAAAGAGCTTGACGGACACACCACCCCCCGCCCCCGCCAAGAGCAGCACAGA
>NZ_JBFBVU010000154.1:0-232 GCF_040689105.1 Meridianimarinicoccus marinus | reverse complement strand
TTTGTTTTTGCTGTCTGCTTCTTCTTGTTTGCTCTTCGTCGGGGGTTGCTGGTTCTCCCCGAGCTGCCTTTGTCTCTTTCTTTGTTGGGGGGGGGGGGGGGCCCCCCCCCCCCCCCGCCCCCGGGGCCCCCCCCCCCCCCCCCCCCCCCCCCCGCCCCCGGCGGGCCCCCGCAAACCAGCCCGCCCCCCCCCCCCCCCCAAAAAGAGAGGAAAACACAAACAAAACCACAAA
>NZ_JBFBVU010000022.1:0-67749 GCF_040689105.1 Meridianimarinicoccus marinus | reverse complement strand
CTGGCGCTGGCATTGGTGGCGAAATCGGACTCGTCGACCTCGAGGCTCGGCGCCGCCGCGCCGGCGTTCATCGTGGGCCCGTCGTCGCGGAAGCCGAAGGAGGTCGAGATGTCGACCGGCAGCGCGTCGGTGTCGCCGTCGCCATCCTCGGCGGTGCCGGTCAGCGCGACCTTGCCGGCGGCCATGGTCACCAGGTCGTCGGGATCGGCGGCATCGGGATGCACCACGGCGCGGCTCTGGTCGAGGGTGACCAGCCCGGCGGCATTGACGCTGATGCGCAGCACCTCGTCGCCGTCGCCGTTGCGGCCGACCACATCGGGGCCTTCAAGGCCCAGGGTGACCGGCTGGCCGGTGAGCGTGTCGGTGAGCCCGCTGCTGGGGTCGGTCACGCTCAGCGCATAGGTCACCGGGGCGCCGGCGGCCGGACCGTCGGCGCCATAGGCCGGGGTGAAGATGCCGGCGAAGCTGGCGCTGGCATTGGTGGCGAAATCGGACTCGTCGACCTCGAGGCTCGGCGCCGCCGCGCCGGCGTTCATCGTGGGGGCATCGTCCTCGATACTGCCCACAAGTGCCTGTGTGTTGAATGTCGCGTCGTCGCCTTCGGCGTCTTCGGCGTGCAACACGCCGGTGAAGTCGACCACGATCTCGTCATCATCGGATTGGTTGGGCAGCCCCTGCGGGTGATCCATGGCGTTGATCAGGTCGATCGTCGCGGTGCCATCCTCGGCCACGGTCACCGTGTAGATCGTGGTTCCGCCGGCGGCGGCCGTCAGGACGTCGTCACCAGCGGGGTTCACGTCGATCGCGACGGAATGGGTGATCGCGACGCCCCCCGACGTCAGCCCGAGTCCGTCGAGCGCGGCAAGCGCGGCCGCGTCGTTCGAGAGCCCGAAGGTGAGCGGCACGTCCTGGCCCGCGTTAACGACATTGTTGAGATCGGTCGATACGCTGGCGACCTCGGTCTCGCCGTCGGTGTCGGGCAGTCCGCCCGCCAAGGCGTCCTCGAACAGTTCGAGCGGTGCATTCGAGGCATCCTGTGCCGGGGCATCGTCTACCAAATTCATCAGGAACGGGTCGGTGTCGCCGACGATGTTGCTGACCTCGACCGCGCCGATGTCGAAGGTCTTGTTGGCGAGGCTGCGCCGCCCGTTGGAATCGTTGGTGATCTCGATCCGGTTCATGTTGGTGACCGAGAACACCCGGATCGAATACCCCTGGATCACGTTCTCGACATTGGCGGTCATGCCCTGGATGGAGATATTGACCGCCGTGTCGCCGCTGTTGTCGAATCCGTCCCCCGCATCCCAGGAGGCGACAACGACGTCGCTGGCGTTGCGCACTTCGACGCGATCGAAGACGACCGGCGTCTCATTGGTTCCGTCCTCGACGGAATTGTGGAAGAATTCGGCGTCACTGGTGCCGCCCTGCGCGGAGGTATCCACGAAGAAGCCATCCACATTGACGTCGACCCGGTTTTTGGCGTTGCCGCCGGTCTGCACCAGGCCAAACTGGATCTGGTTCACGCCGACCACATACTGGTCGAAGGTAATTGCATCGGCGTCGTGGCTGAGCTTGGCGGTCAGCGCGGCGCCGGTGATCGTGCCCGTCACCAGGTCAAGGCGCAACTGGTCACCGACCTTGACCGACTGCTTGTTGGTGCCAAGGCCGATGTTGCTGCTGTTAACGGTGCTGTTGTTGCCCTGATCGTCCGGATCAACGCCGTTGTCACTGTCGATTTCGTAGGGCGAGCTGGTGGCAAGCAACTGGATACCGCCGGCGCTGTCGCCGAAGGCCAGCCAGTCGTTCGCGCCCGAGGGGGCATCGCTGAAATCATCGAAGACCTGGCTTGACGCGACCGAAATGTTCACGAGCAGCGAGGAGATGTCGTTGGGATCGGTGTCATCGGCCTGTTCGAAGGCGAGGAAGTTCATCAAGAACACGTCCGAGGACGTCGCCGAGGTCGTGTCGATGATCGCGATAAAGGCAATATTTCCGGAGGTCGTGGTGCCGATCAGGATGTTGTCATCGGCAGGGTCCGTGGCCAGATTGACCGTTTCGTAGACGCCGGAAGTTGGGTCGAGCGCCTTCAGCGTGCTTGCGGTGCCGGTCAGGGGATCGCCGCTTGCATCCGTCCATGCAAGATTGTCGAAACCATCGGGTGTGCTGAGCGCACCGGAAAGAAGCGAGACGTTGTCGGGATCTCCGAGCGCCGCGCCGCCGGTCAGGTAGTTGGCGTCGAGAAATGTATAGAGCGCGGCCGACAACTCGGTCGAGAGATTGGCGACCGCGATTTCGTTCGTGCCGGCCTGTACGCCCGCAGTTTCGTCAAGGCTGATGGGACCGGAAATGACCAGTGACTCTTCCGACATGATTTTCTCCTCCCTGCGCAGTTCTTTGGGGTGCACGAAATGAAGGCTGCACCGCTGCCTTCCAGCCAATCCTGAACTGGCTGGTGAACTGTTTTCACAATGGTTTTCGTTGTCCGGTCACCATTCCGGAACCCACGGCAGACACCGCTCGGTCGACCTGGTCGAACGATTTTGGATAGTCGCCAATACGTTGTGTGGATGGCCTCGGGGTTGTTTTGGAACGCGTCTCGCGCTGATGTGAACGTAACACAATCGGCGGCTTTTTTCCACGATCCGCGTGGGTCGCGTTGCCATTCCCCGTCTGGCGCGGATGCCTGAACCATTGCCGGTCCGACAGAAATCTGGCGTAATACATTGAATTTTAATTTTAAAGAAATTGGGTCGGAAAATGGCAATCATGGAGAGGAATTTGGCGGTCAAACCCCCGACAATACACGTTAAAGTGTCGCAGGCTTTAGGTCTGTACCAAATGCAAGACATCTGAAAGCCGCCTGCCCGAATCACTTTTGGCGAATGTCGCCGTCAGGTTGCCGGGGCAGACGGTTTCCAGGAATCGGTTCAGATGAACAGGAAGTCGGACTGATCCAGATCAGCAGAGGCGATCCCGCTCAGCAGGATTGTATCGCTGCCATGGGTCACCAAAGTCCCGCCGGCAGTGTCCTCGAACGTGAGAGCGGCAAGGCTGATGCCGATCCCGGACAGGTCGATGCGGTCGGCGCCCGGTTCGAAATCGGTAACCACATCCGCCCCCCAGTTGTGATCGAAGTCGAATATGTCGGCACCGCCTCCGCCGGTCAGTGTGTTGTCGGCCCCGTTGCCGATCAGCCGGTCGTCATGATCCGACCCCGTCGCATCCTCGATCACGGTGCCATAGGCAAGCCCGACATTGTTCGTCCCCAAAGGGTCGATGGAACTGAAACCGCCTTCTCTCAGGTCGATCACCACGCCATACGCGGCGCCTGAGGCGTCGATTTCGTCGTGGCTGCCACCATCCCAGATGGTCCGGATCTGCCCTTCGAACATCGCATGATCGTATGTCGTGTCACCGGCCTCATGCGCCGCGTTGGCACCATAGAGATACTGAAGCGCGGCCATGTCATAGAGCATGTAGCTCGACACGTCGTTATCCATGCTGGCATGACTATAGGCGGTCATGACCGTGTACTGGCGCGTGGTGGCGGCGAACTCCAGGCTTGGATGCGACAGGCCGAGCGCGTGGCCGATCTCGTGGATCAGCGTCTTGAAAGCCTCGGTCCCCGGATCGTAGGACATCGCCGCGATCGAGTTGTCGAGCCACACATCCGCCGCCCTGGCACCGGCCGATGTCCCGGTCGGAAAATAGGCAAAACCACGTCCGCCCACGTCGGCACTCCCGAACACCATTTGCGCATCGCTGCCGGTTGCTTCGATGAATGACAGCCCGGTGAATTCCGACACGCTCGCCAGGATGCCGCGGGCGGCTGCTTTCTGGGCGTCGGTGAACTCGGAAAATGCATCATGGGGCGCGCTTCCGGCGGCGTAGTAGTCCGGTGTCGCGGTGGCAAATGAGAACGTGACGGTAGCGGAACTGCCGAGCGCGCCGGGCAGGTTGAGGCGGTTGGCCGTGGCGTCGACAAGGATGGCCTCGACATAGTTCGGCGCTGCCACGGGATCCCCGCCGCCAGTCGGATCGCCGGTGCCGGTTTCGCCAGGTGTTTCGGCACCGGTAACCGCAATCGTGACGGTTGCCGTGCTCTGCCGCCCACCGGCATCGGTGATGACATAGGTGAACGTGTCAAAGGCTTTTTCGCCCGGCGCCAGCCAGTCGAACTGGCCATTGGGATCGTAGTGGAAGACGCCGCCGCTCTCGAACGCCAACAAGCCAAGGGTTCCGGAATCGTCGAAGCCGGTGATCGCGAAGGTGTCCAGATCCGGGTCATGGTCGTTCTGCAGGACATCGCCGGTATGCAGCACCGTATCCGACAAGACGCTGAAGCCGGTCCCGAAATCGTCGACGGCAACGGGATCGCTTTGTCGGCCCTTGCCGCCGCCCTTGCCACTGTCCTGGGTCTTGCCCTTGCTGCCGCCCTTGTCGAAGTCGCCCAGGTTCAGAGGGTCCAAGGCAAGCCCAATTCCGCGATGTCCTGATACTGACGCCCGTTCTGCCGTGCCGATCATATTGCTGTCCTTTTCACGTTTCAGGCCGAGCCAGCCTCGCCGCGCTTTCCGAAAAAACCGATCGGCGAGCGGATGGAAGGTGTTCAGAACCTGGTGAAGATTCCGTTGATGTGAGACGTGCAGCTTGGACCGGTGCGCGGATGTGCCCGGGGAAGCGGGGCCGTGCCCGCCCGTTCTCTGTTGGGATGTTCAAGCCTGTATGCCGTCGGTTCTGCGCGTTCTGCGGCGCTTGGGGCATCGGCTACCATCGGCGGAAATGAGGCGCAACGTGAACGGATGCAGCGCCCTGTCCGGACGGCAGGATCTTGCCGGCCCGTCTGCCGACCTGACGGATCTCGAGGCAACGCTTGACGCCGTCGCCTCAGCGCATCCCCAAGTCCGGATTGACGAACCCCGGCCCTGGAACTTCAAACTGTCGACCTGACAACCCGGTGGCCCAGGAGTGATTGCCTCATCGCCCTTGTTCAACGTCGCAGCGACAGCATTTGCGATGTTCCGCTTTCCGGGGCTGCTTGGCGAACTGGATGCCATGGCACGTCGGGAATGATCGCTTCCGAACGGTCATCGCCACGCGCGCTGCCCTCAAATCGCGCAGCGGGTGGCCATAGGCCCCCTCTTTGCCCGCGGAGAAGATCGCCTTGAGAGACAAGGTCCGCGCCGCCGCAGACAAGAGAAAATGCTGGGCTATCCGAGCCTCCGAAGGCAATATATGTTCCTATTACGTTCTTTTGTGGGCGTCCGGTCAATCTTTTGGTGCATTTGCTACCAAAGCCTGGGATACAGCGACCGCCCGGTTCCGTTCGAGGTTGGCAAGCCAGTTCCATTCTGCCCCGGCGCGGGCGGTGGCGCCGAATGGAACGGGGCGGCCATTGTGCCTGGAGCCAGTCTGATACCCATTGGCGGGGTTGACTGGTTTACGAGGTTACGATGTCTGACAGCAAGGAGCGCGAGAGAGCATCCATCGGGGCACCTTGGATGGGCATGGCGACGCTCAATCCAATGCACGCGCTTGGCGAGCCGATTCAGGGAGACGAGGGTTGGCAAGGCTGGGTCTTTGCGATCGACGCCGATACCGGCGCGTGGGCGTGGCGGGCCAAGATTCGCTATCCGGAGGCTTGCGACATGACCCCCACAGACGGCGGTTTCACATGATTTGGTAATGTCGGCAGTAGTTTCTATGCGCTTGACAGCACCACCGGCGAACAGCTCTGGTCGACGGCGGCACCGGCGGCGGGGTGACCGGCTCCATGCAGGGCGGCTCGCAGGAGCTGGCGGTGGCCGCCGGTTTCACCTCACCCGCTTGGCCTCCCAGGCAGAGCAGCGCCATGGTCTAAGTGCTGGGGCTAGACGAGACCGCAAACAAATGGTCCGGCTTCGGCCCGCCGAGACACAGGAGCACGCATTTGGAACTCGACCCCGTCATCTTGTCGCGCATCCAGTTTGGTTTCGTGATCACCTTTCACATCATCTTTCCGGCCTTCACCATCGGGCTGGCGGCGTGGCTGACGGCGATCGAGGGCATGCGGCTGGCGACGGGAAATCTTGTTTATCGGCGGGTCTTCGATTTCTGGCTCAAGGTCTTCGCGGTCTCCTTCGGCATGGGCGTGGTGACCGGCATCGTCATGGCTTTTCAGTTCGGCACCAACTGGGGCGTATTGGCGGAAAAGACCGGCTCGATCCAGGGACCTCTCCTGGGGTACGAGGCGTTTACCGCTTTCATGCTCGAAGCCAGTTTCTTTGGCGTGATGCTGCTGGGGCGCGACCGGGTTTCGCCAGGCTTTTACCTGTTCGCTTGCTGCATGGTTTCACTTGGAACGGTCCTTTCGTCGTTCTGGATACTGGCCAACAATTCATGGATGCAGGTGCCGGTCGGCCACGAGATTGTTGACGGCAGGATCATCCCAGCGGACTGGCGCGAGATCGTCCTGGGACCGGTGATGATGGTGCGCTGGTCTCACATGTTGCTGGCCGCGTTCCTGACCACCGCAATGTGCGTTGCGGCCACCGGTGCCTGGTATTTCCTGCGTCGCGTGCACCTGTCCGAGGGCCGGGTGATGCTGCACTGGGGCCTCGGGCTTGCTGCCGTTCTGATCCCGGTGCAGCTGTACTTCGGCCATCTGGCCGGGGTTTATGTTCTGAAGCACCAGCCGGCGAAATTCGCCGCCATCGAAGCGCGCTGGCAGACGCAACAACCCGCTTCAGAGGTGCTGATCGCCTGGCCGGATGAGGCTGAGCAGCGCAACCGGTTCGCGATTGAAATTCCGAAGCTTGGCAGTTTCATCGCCTCGGGCAACTGGACCTCGAAAGAGGTGGGGCTGGATGCGTTTCCCGTCGAGGACCGGCCGCCGGTAATGATACCGTTTTTCGGCTTCCGCATCATGGTTTGCATGGGGCTGATCATGCTGACCGTATCCTGGGGCGGCAATCTGTTGCGCCTGTTGGGCAAGCTGGAGACGTCGCGCTGGTTCCTGTGGGCCGCGTTCCTGTCGTTTCCGTCCGGTTTCATAGCTGTGATCAGCGGCTGGTACACAGCGGAGGTTGGCCGCCAGCCGTGGGTGGTCTACGGCATTCTGCGCACCAAGGACGCGGTGACCCCGTCTTTGACCACCGGCGACGTTCTGATTTCGCTCACAGTATATTTCGTGGTCTACATGATCCTGATGACGTTCGGAATCTACTACATCTATGATCTACTGCGCAAAGGGCCGGTGGGCGACGGAAGGGCCATCCCTGCCGCCACGGCCAGCCGGCCTATGGCCTATGCCGATGATGCAGCCAGCGCCACCGGCGCGCGGTCCAGGGAGTGAGCGCGATGGAACCAATCGCGCTCGCCCTTTTCTGGGCCGGGGTCATCTCTGCGTCAATTCTGATCTATGTCATTCTTGACGGCTTCGATCTCGGCGTCGGCATCCTCTTCGGCACGACCCGCGACGAGAACCATCGTGAGGGCATGGTCACCAGCATCGCGCCATACTGGGACGGCAACGAGACCTGGCTGGTGGTGATCGGCGCCAGCCTCTTCGCCGCATTCCCTGCCGTCTACGCTGTCTTTCTCGGAGCCTTCTACCTGCCGGTCCTTCTGATGCTGGTCGGGTTGATCTTTCGCGGCATTGCGTTCGAGTTCCGCTATCGCTCCGGACCCATGCAGGCGTTCTGGGACCGCGGCTTTTTCGTCGGCTCCGTGGTCGTCGCTTTCGTTCAGGGCGCTGCCGTGGGCGGTTTGATGCGCGGTATCCCCGTCAGGGACGGGCAATATGCCGGCGGCAGTTTCAGCTGGTTGCACCCGTTTCCAATTCTGACCGGCGTGGGTCTGGTGCTTGGCTATGCGCTGCTTGGTGCGGGATGGCTGGTGCTGAAAAACGACGGCCCACTGCGCGATTGGGCCCGCGCAAGGATTCCGATGTTGTTGCTCGGCATCGCCGTCACGCTCGGTCTCGCCTTTGTGGTGGCGCTGACCATTGATCTGACCGGCGAGCTTGAACGTGGAGCACATCAGATCTCGGGCTGGGTGCTTGTTTTCCCGCCCGTCTCGGCCGGTGCACTGCTTGCAGTCTGGCTAACAGCAAGGTCGGGATACGACCACTTGCCGTTCTTGCTGACGGTGTTGTCCTTCGTCGCCGCTTTCGGAACCCTCGCGGCGATGATGTGGCCCTATATGATCCCCTATTCACTTACTGTCGCCGATGCGGCTGCGCCGCCGGCGTCATTGCTCTTTTTCACCTACGGCGGTGTCATCGTACTGCCAGCGATCGCGATTTATACAGTCGGCGTCTATTGGGTCTTCCGTGGCAAGTCACCTGGGGTCCGGGGTCCCAAAGATTCGGGTGGAATCTAGACAAGGGGTCTTGTGGTCCCTCGCAAAGTAGCGAAATCGAAAGAGCTCTGGCCGGTGAAAGTCTGCCGAGAGATCCCCTGATCCGCAGCTCGACCACAGGACCGACCGGCAGTCGATCCGAAGTAACTGCCGTCCGTCGCCGCCTCGACTTCCGCCGTCCTGGGCGCGCCGCTGGAGAGGGAATTTTCTCAGATGACCGTGCCCGGAAGAAATCTGGCGACGACATCGGCCTGTCCCGATCCGTTCGGGAAAATTGCACGGGCGCGTCCGGACAGCCGCACGAACAGTTCCCGCGCCTCATCCTGTTCACAAATGATCCGCGTTCCGGCCATAGCATCGATCGGCTCGAAGTGCAGCAACCGGTCGAACTCGGGACGCAGGTCCGCGAGCTCGTCGAGGAACGAGGTGCCATCGTGCGGTCTTTCAGGTCTCTCGGTCGAGGAGGTTGTAGAGCGTGATCGCGTGGCCGCGACACCCGCCACACGCGAGGTACATCTTGTCCGAGCAATTGCCGGGTTCGCTCAGACCTGCCAGGAAACCGGCCGTCTGCGGATACGGCCGGAAACAAAAAATCAGCACCGCCAATTCGATCGGCGGTGCTGGGTTTTAAGGGTGACGCGGGTTGGTCCCGAAACGGGCCGTCGGTTCAGCGCAAGGTCTCGTAACCGGCATCGACCCAGGCTTGAGTGCCGCCCTCAACCCAACTCACCCGGGCAAACCCGAGTTTGGCAAAGGCTGCTGCTGTTTTCGATGCCATGGGACCGGCCTGACAGGTCGCCACAATATGAAGCGACCGGTCAGCGAAGGCTGGTGGCAGGTTGCCGCGCTCGACATCACTGATGGAGATGAGCCGCGCTCCGGGGATCTTGCCCGTCGTGCTGTAGATCGCTTCTGGCGGTCTGGGGTCAACAAACTCGACGCCTGCGCGCCCATGATAGGTTCGCGCGGTCGCTGCCGAAATAGGGGTGGCAGAGGAGGTTGTGACGGAACCGGTATCGCTACAAGAAGTCATGGTCTTTGTCCTTTCTTCGTTTCGGCTCAGAAGCTCAACGTGGCGGCGCCATCGAGGATCAAGGCGTGAAGCGCTGGCGATCCGACGATCTGCGCGCCATCGATGAAGTCGCCTTCTTCGTAACCGCGCACCTTTGCGCAAGGCGGGCAGACAAGGATTCGGCCACCGTTGGACTGGAAATGGTCGATCAGCTCTTTCAGGGGCGGGTCGAAGGGGTTCATCTGCACATTGTCTGCGGCGCCTTTGCGCACCACGTCGACGCCGGCGCTGACGATGAACATCGTTACTTGCTGCCCAGAGGCAAGCCCGGTCTTGGCGATGGTGAAAGCCACGGTTGCACGTTCATCGTCAAGGCCGCGTGACAACACGATTGCCAGTTTCTTGGTTTGGTCTTCCATCTTGGTTCTCCTTTGCTGATTTCGATGGATGAGGTCCGGACGGTTCCCGGCCCGGGCGGGATTGCTGTGTCGGGTCATGCGGGGTGTCGATGCTGCCGGCTTTCGCGCAGTTCCCTGCGAAATGCCGTGAATGCGATGACGAAGGACACGACCGCGCCCATGAGGTTCGGCCATGCGCCGACAAAAAGGTCATGTGCCGCTCCAAACGGCGAGGCCGTGAGTTGAATGCCACGCATCCGAAGCGTGTCTTGTTGCATCCGGCCAATCATGACGAGGCAGCAAGCGGCCACGGCGAGCAGCGTCGGCAGGCCCGAATACGTTACCGCACCGACGGTCAGGACAACGGGCAGGAAGGCATAGCCGAGGCGCGAGAGCCAGGCGCGGTCGCCGGCAAGCAGTGCCACGGTCGTCTGAATTGCGCCCAGCAGGCAGACAGCCGTTGCCGTTTTCTGGCCCATCAGCGCGTAGCTGGTGGCATAGGAACACGCGGCGCCAAGCTGCACGGTCAGGATTGCATCGCGTTTGCGAAAGAACGGCCAGGCAAATTGAGCAGCCAAACCAGCGAAGCCGAAAACCGGAGAAAATCCAGGGGCCATCATGTGATCTATACCGATTGTCATGGGATTGCTCCTCCACATACAAACTAGTTGGTATGTTACGCAGACCGTATGGTATGTCGTCAATAAAAAGTTTTGAAGAGTCCAGCGGAATCCTCGTAAGGCACTGTAATAAAGCGAAAGGATTTGCGTTCGGAGGTCCTTCATATGCTGGCGTTGAGGTTGATATCGAAGAGAATCCCCCGTATATACAAACCGGTTCGTATGGAGAATCAGATGGCAACCAAGGCAGAATCGACCCGGGAACGCTTGCTGGCAGCTGCAAAGAAGCTCGTGATGTCCAAAGGTTTTGCGGGAACGTCGATCGACGACGTCCTAAGGGAGACCGGCCTGACCAAGGGGGCCTTCTTCCATTACTTCAAATCCAAGGCCGACATGGCCAAGCAATTGATGAAATGGTACGCGGAGGGAGACATGAACATGTTCCGAACCTTCCTCGCGCGTGCAGAGGCGGCTCATGACGATCCCATGGATCAGTTGATGCAGTTCCTGACCGACTTCGAAACCTATCTTTGTGATCCGGACCACCCTCCCAGAGGGTGCATGTACGCGCTCTACACCTATGAAGACGATCATTTTGAAAACAGCGTGAAAGACTTCGTTGCCGAGACGCTGCAAATCTGGACCGCGATGTATATCAGGAAGTTCCAGGAAGTGATCGATCTTTACCCACCTGCTCGGCCTGTGACCGCCAAACGCCTGGCCGAAATGATCGTTTCGGTCATCGAGGGCGGCCTGATCCTGGAAAGGGCCTATCAGAACAGGGGAATGACCGCCCGTCAGTCAGAACAGTTCCGCGAGTATCTGGAGCTTTTGTTTCCGACAGCGTCCGCGCGACGCGCTGCCTGAAGGGGACACGGGCTGCGGCAAGACAGACAAGAAACCGACGGATGAAATTACTGGCAAGAGAGATGTAGATCCAACCGCAAGAAAGGGAAGAGACATGGCTATTCGCACAACAAACGGACGTGGCCAACGTTACGGCGACATTCTCGATACGGTCGGGGATACACCGGTCATCCGCATCAATCGGATCGCGCCCAAGCATGTGACCGTCTACGTCAAATCCGAAGCCTTCAACCCTGCGGGCTCTGTCAAGGACAGGCTGGCTCTCAACATCATCGAAGCGGCGGAGCAAAGCGGTGCGTTGAAGCCCGGCCAGACTGTCGTGGAGGCAACCTCGGGCAATACCGGGATCGGGCTTGCCATGGTCTGCGCCGCCAAGGGGTATCCGTTGGTCGTGACCATGGCCGACAGCTTTTCCGTCGAGCGCCGAAAACTGATGCGGTTTTTCGGGGCCAAGGTTGTCCTTACCCCACGCGCACTCAAGGGGCTTGGCATGTACAACAAGGCCAAGGAACTGGCCGAGGCAAACGGTTGGTTTCTTGCCAGCCAATTCGAGACACCGGCCAATGCAGATATCCATGAAAGCACGACCGCACGTGAAATCCTCGCCGATTTTGACGGCGACAGGCTGGATTATCTCGTCACGGGGTATGGAACGGGCGGTACCGTAACGGGTGTTGGCCGTGTACTGCGGAAGGAGCGGCCAGACACCCGGATCGTCCTGTGCGAGCCTGCGAATGCGGCCATTGTCGGGTCAGGCTACGTGAACAAGCGCAATGTGAGTAACCAGCCGGTCGAAAGTCATCCCAATTTCGAACCGCACCCAATTCAAGGCTGGACGCCGGATTTCATCCCTTATGTCCTGCAAGAGAGTATCGACGACGGATTCTACGACGAGCTGATCGCCATTCCTGGCCCCGAAGGGATCGCATGGTCGCAACGGCTGGCGGCAGAAGAAGGCATCTTTGTCGGCATATCGGCGGGCGCAAGTTTCGCTGCAGCCATGAAAGTTGCCGAGAATGCGCCAGAAGGGTCTGTGCTGTTGGTTATGCTTCCCGATACCGGCGAACGGTATCTGTCCACCCCTCTCTTCGAAGGGGTGCCGGAAGACATGACCGAGGCGGAAGTGGAGATCTCTCGATCCACGCCGTATGGACAATTGGATGAGGGCTAATGTGCCAAGGCATTTGATCCCAGGATTTGATGGGGCGATCGGTTCATTGGAATGGAAGGTCGGCTATGGGACAGATAGGTCACGACTGCTCCCCCAATTGTTTTATGCGGAGGAGGAAAATGTTCTAAACCCGTTGGGAGTGTCCTGAACTCTGTGTAACTGGCCTGTCCCATGCGGGTTTCAGATACGGTCACGCATTGAAGCGTTCATCGAACTTGATAGCGAAGTGGTTTCGGGCGGCAACCGTTCGCGAACTTTTCTACCGACCTTCTCGAAGTGTCGGATCGCCAGGTAGATCAACTTGGTTGCCGCCTCCTCGGTCGGGAAAGACCCGCGGGTCTTTATGGATTTGCGGATCTCACGGTTCAGGCTCTCGATGGCATTGGTGGCGTAGATGATCTTCCGGTGAAATCTCAGGAATCTTTGCGACAACTCGCGACGGAGCGTGGCATGACAGTGCGGGGCAAAGAAGGTTTATTTCCCGGCCCATTTTTCTTCGAAAGCATCGAGATCAACGGCGGCTCTATCGGCGGAGGACTGAGCGCGGCCAATGATGAGACACTGACCACCGCCGTCAAGCGCCAGCACAAACCCCAACAGATCATTGGGATTTGCTGACCGCCGAGATCAGCGAGAGTGACGCGTGAGCCGCCACCGGTTCGAGGCCATGCCGAACGGCGCGGTCGGTCAATTACCAGATGACCATCGCCACGATGCCCCTGGCCAAGGACCTCGAAGAGTTCGACTTCGAAGCCACTGACATCCATGAGACGCCGCGCCGCGACCTGGCGACCGGTGACTTCCTCGACCATCAACGCAACCTGATCCTGATCGGTGGCACCGGAACCGGCAAGACCCAGGTATCGATAGCGCGCCGGGTCTGATGCCACGGGGAAGTCGATGTGGAACTGCCTCGACGACGTGATCGCGGATCGGACCCGGCGCGCTATCGATACCTGAAGTGTTTGGCACTTTTCCAGGCGCGTAGGTCTGTGCCGCATTCCGCTACCACCTTGAGTGCCAGAGGGGGTCCGAGGCTGTGGATCTGCGTCAGGTCCGTGCCCAATACTCCGTAAAGCGCAGCGCGCGCATCAAGGGACGGAGCATTGTGCTGCTTGCCCTTGATCCGTGCCTTGGGCAGCGGGGCCAGATCATCGTCTGCTTTGATGGTCAGCGCCCCCAACGCCGCCTCCAGCCTGCGGTCGCACGCCTCGATCTGCGCTTTGTAGAAATCGTATGGCTCCAGCGTCTGTGTCAGATCAAAGGGATGTTCCTCGCGGTCATTGCCGACCAATGCGGCTTTGATCGTGTCCATCGATGACTTGCAGCGGACATCCCGGAACGCGGCAAGAACCTTTGGATCACGCGCGCCAGCAACGATTGCGCGGATGATCCGCATGCCGGTTGCGCCGGTGACATCGGAGACCACATGATGCAGTTGCAGGTTCATCTTCATCAGCGCCTTCTGCATGTGCTGGGTGTGCGCCGCAGCGTACTCTGTCAGACGTTCGCGCTGGCGCATGTAGGTGCCCGGGGTGGCGATCCCGGCCTCCGGACGAAAGCTGCCGCGGAGCAACCGATGGGAATGTAATGGCCGCAACCAACCTGCATCGCTGACATCGGTTTTGCGGCCCGCACATTCTTGGCATAGCGGGCATTCACGAGGAGGACCTCGAAGCCATGCGCCGCCAGGATCTCAAGGGCCGGGATCCCGTGGACGCCGGTCGACTCCATGGCCACGCTGGTGACGCCGCAGGACCGGAGCCAGACCGCGAGACCGCGAGACCGTGCAAGTCCCGGGTAAATGTCCCGAAAGCCCGCACTGGCATGGCGACGGTGTCAGGGTTCACAGCCGCCATGCGCATGGTTGACCGATATCGATCGCAGCCGCATTGGGGTTGACCATCTTCAGGTCCGGGTGGTCGCCGGTCTTAGGCTTTGTCATGGCATCTCCTCCGTTCAGGGCGAAGGGCGTAGGCTTGCCAAGTTCGTCATCTTCCTAACCGGGATCGCTGCATAAGCAGCGTCACCACTCTCAAGAGCGCATCAGCCCATGTGCCACGTTTTTAACGGGGTCCAGCCCACCAACAAGCGATCGGCAACTGCCCTTCAGGCGCAGCATAGCACAAGCTGTTTTTACCGCGCACAGGCGGGCGAGGGCCCGGAACGGTTTTCCAAGATATCGCGCTCCTGCTTGAGGATGCGGATCGCTTTCCGCAACTCCGCGATCTCGCGTTGGAGAACAGATTGGAACGTCGACTTCTCAGGATTTTGCCGATCCTGCTGGATCCAACGGTTCAGCGTCGAGAAGCCGATACCGAAATCGGACGCCACCTGCTTACGCGGCAAGCCGCGCGTCAACGCAACACGCACTACTTCGGCGCGGAATTCTTCGGTCCGTTTCAGTCCCACAGTCAGTCTCCCTTGTTGCAGTAAATGCTGTCAAAGGAGCGCCATCAAACCGCGATAGGTCCACACCTGATCAACAAGCTCTACGAGCGTACCTCGGTCATCGTCACCACCAACCTCGCATTGCCACCAATGGTGTTCAGCGTGATCGTGTCACCCTCGATCTAAGTTCGTTCTTCTAAGGCGACACCCTTGCGGAGGGCATCCGTGGCCTTGCCCCCGTCGTTGGGCAGGCGGACAGACCGCTTCTGAATACCGTCGGTCACGAAATGACCTTCCGATTGCTCTTCAAGATCACCCCACGGACCGCTTTGACCCGAGACGAAACCGGACGTCGTTCTGGCATCTCGATGTGAGCCATCAGACCCATGCCGATTTCAGGATTCCGGAAAGCCGAGATCCTTGAGCGCCCGGGAAATGTTGTCCCTGACAACCGGATCGCGCATTGGAATTGACGAGAAGAACTGAGCAATCGACGCATCGGGGCGGCGGGCGATGGTCCGGTCATGCCAATACCGCGCCTGCGTGTCTCGTCCGGCCACCTTGTTGATCGCCGACGCAATCATCATGACGATGTAGTGCGCGCCGGGCTCACGCGCTCCGGTGTCGGTATGGCGGCAGGCCTGATCGTGGTCGCCGAGATGCAAGAGCGCAAGGGCCTTGGCCTGGTGCATTGCGTATAGAAACGGGTCCAGCGGACTGAGGGCGATGGCTTCATCCGCCGAGGCGAGTGCGATTGCCCCTCGGCCAGCGATCATGTCAGCGTGGGAGCGGGCGTAAAGCCCGTGTGCGAAACTCGGGCTCATCCCGATCGAGCGCTCCAGGTAGGTCTGGCCAGAGTCGTGGTCGCCATGCAACCAGAAGGACCGCCCGAAGTTGAAATTCCCGAACGGGTCCACCGGGTCTAACTCGAGACATTTTTCGGCAAACCGACGCGCGTTCTCGACCGCGACCGCCCTGTCCGCCGAATAGCCGACGAAGGCAGACTGAAAGGACGTGAAGGACCGGGCTGCGAAGGCGCGGGCAAAGCCGGGATCGAGATCGGTCGCCTTCGCGAAGTAGTCGGCGGCGACGTCGTTGTGCCTCCCGGTAAAGCGGTACATGTGGTGAAGTCCCAGGTGGTACAGGCCCCAGGCGTCGAGGCTTTCGGGCGACCGCAGCCGGGCACGCTCGGTCTCGTGCATGTTGATGTGCAATTCGAGACCCGAGCAGACCAGCCGGACGATGTCCGTCCGGATCAGGTGCACGTCGTCTATGCTGCCCGACAGTGTCTCGCACCAGATGACGCGCCCGTCGCGCGTGTCGGACAATTCAACCGATATCGACACGCGGCGCCCGATGATCTCGACATCCCCCGCGAGGCAATAGGCGGCGCCGAGTGTGGACCGGATGACGGACAGATCCGGCATCGGGTCGCGAAACCGGAAGGTCGAGCCGCGTGCTACCACTCGAATCCACCTGAGGCGGGACAGGGACGAGATCAGTTCCGCGGGAACGGCGTCGGCAATGGCCGTCCAGCCGTCCATTTCTCCCAGTCGGCGGAACGGCAGAACCGCAATCGACGGGCGCGCCGCTTCGACCACCGGCGCCTCGGCCAGAGGTTGGCTTTCGGTCCGGGCCGTCGCGGCAACGGCCTGGTGCAGCGGGCCCACGAAGCGAAAGCCCCGGCCGTGCACCGTGCGGATCAGCCGTTGTGATTTGCCATCGTCGCCGATCGAACGCCGCACGGTTTTCACCAACGTCGAAATCGCCGCGTCGGTCACGATCCTGCCGTCCCAGATCGCCTCGACCAATTCGTCCTTGGTCACGAGCCGGTCGGCATTGGCCACCAAGTGGCACAAGAGCGCGAAGGCACGCGGCTCGACCGGGACATCCTCTCCTGCCTGCGAGAGCTGTCCAAGAGCGGCATCCAGCGTGAAGTCTTCGAAGTCGTATCTCATGCGGGAAGCTTACGATTTCCTCATGAGTTCGCCATGAAATTCTCAGGCTTGTCTCAAGCATGGCCCGCGATCCTCCGGCAGATTGATCTCTAAACGGAGGCTGAAATGAACCAACAAATCAACATTGAGGACACCACGTCCGCATCACCGCTGGTCGATTTCTGGAACGATGTGCTGGCGCCGAAATTCATCCAGTATCGGCACATCCTCGTGGGCGGCTTGTCGCGCCATTCCGAGGTCGTGTTTCCGATGCTCGCCGTCGAGAAAGGGCAGCGCATCCTGGATGTCGGCTGCGGATTTGGCGACACGGCGATCGAGCTGGCCAATGCCACCGGCCCGCAGGGCGACGTTCTTGGCGTCGATTGCTGCGCGGCGTTCCTCGACCATGCCCGCAACGTCGCGGACGGAGAGGGTGTTCCCAACGTGCGCTTCCTGTGCCGTGACGTCGAACGCGGTCTGGAAGAACCGCCCTTCGACATGGTCTTCGCGCGCTTCGGCACGATGTTCTTTGCCAATCCGGTCGCAGGACTGCGGGCGATGCGGATCTGTCTCAAACCCGGCGGGCGGTTGGCCCACATCGTCTGGCGCCAACGCGCGGACAATCCCTGGCTGATCGAGGCGCGCGATATCGTCCGCCGCTACCTGCCACCCCCCGGAGAAGATGCAGCCACCTGCGGTCCGGGCCCGTTTTCCATGGCCGACGAGACCGTGACACGCGCCCAGATGGCAGCCGCCGGGTTTGAGGACATCGCGTTCCGGCGCGTCGACGCAAAGGTGATGGTCGGGCGCGATGTCGCCGACGCGATCGCCTTCCAGCTGGCCATCGGACCGGCAGGCGAAACCTTCCGCGAGGCGGGTCGGCTTGCCGAGGAACAGCGGCCGGAGATCGAGGCCGCGCTGGCCGGGATGTTCGAAGCCGTCATCGCCCGCGAAGGCGGGCTGTGGATGGACAGTTCCTCCTGGCTGATTACGGCCCGCAACCCGACCTGATCGCGGGTTTTCATCACGGCCCGCTTCCGCGGCCAATCCCCGGCGCGGGCGTCCTTGCCCGTCTGCGCCAACCAATCCGGCTTTGCCGAACCCACCCCGAAAGGACCACGATCATGACTTACAAGACCACTCTCGCATCCCTGTTGGCTGCCCTGGCCGTCGCAGGCGCCGTGCAGGCGCAGGACACCCATTCTCCCGCACCTTATCTTGCACAGGACGCCAAATGGGCGCCGGCGCCGCCGGTCCTGCCGGCTGGCGCGGATATCGCCGTCCTGTCGGGCAACCCCTTCGCCGAGGGCCAGTTCGTCCTGCGCCTGAAGCTGCCTGCGGGCTATGAGGTGCCGGCGCATATCCACTCGGGCGACGAGCTCATCACCGTGATCTCGGGCGAATTCAACGTCGGCCATGGCGATAAACACGACCGCGATGCAGGCACGCTGCTGACGGCGGGCGGGTTTGTCGAGATGCCGGCGGGCCATCCGCATTTTGCCTGGACCGGTTCCGAGACCATCGTCCAGATCCATGGCCCTGGCCCCTTCGACATCACCTACATGAACCCGGCCGACAACCCCGTCGGTCAGTGACGCAAGCCTCCGGCCGCCGCCGCGCGTGGCCGGAGACCGCCCAACCGGGCAAAGGCCCGACCCACCCCAACACAGACTTTGAAAGGAACCCACCATGTTCACCGAAACTGCCGTCAACAACGGCGTCGACACCGAAGCCCTGATTGGCGCCCGCGTCGCCTTTGCCGAGGCACCTCAAGCCGCACAATTCACTTTCCGCAGCGATTGCTCGTGGATCGAGGGTACCTACAGCACGAACAGCCTGAACGGCTATTTCGGGCTGGGACAGGAGCATACGCGCAAGCAGACCTTCAAGATCGAATCCGATCACCCCGAGGTCTTCAATGCCGGCGACCGTGCTCCGACCCCGCCCGAGATCGTGCTGGCCGCCCTGGCAAGCTGCCTGACCGGCGGCGTTGCCTCGGTCGCGCAGCATCGCGGCCTCCAGCTGCGCTCCGTGCGTGCAAGTGTCGAAGGCGACGTCGACGTGCGCGGCATTCTCGGCATGGATCCGGACCTGCGCAACGGCTTCTCCGCCATCCGCGTGTCTTTCGAGATCGACGCCGCGGCATCGCGGGACGAGATCGCCGCCCTGGTGGCGCAGTCGCAACGGCGCTCGGCCGTGTTCGACATCCTGACGAACCCCACCAGTGTTGCTGTTTCCGTCGCGTGACGGCTCCGCCATGCCCGCCGGTTTCCTCCCAGCCGGCGGGCGGGCGCTCCGGTCTTCCTGAAAGGACCCGCCCCATGCTGCGCATCCACACCCTTGTCATCGGCGCCGGCCAGGCAGGCTTGGCCATGAGCCATTGCCTGGCCCAACGCGCGATCCCCCATGTCGTGCTGGAGCGCGGAGAGGTTGCCAATTCCTGGAAAAGCGAACGTTGGGACAGCCTGCGCCTGTTGACCCCGAACTGGCAGAACCGCCTGCCGGGCCATGGCTATGACGGCCCGGATCCCGATGGCTTCATGGCCATGCCCGATGTCATCGGCTTCCTCGAAAACTACGCAAGCCTGTCACATGCACCCGTCGAAACCGGCGTGCGCGTCACCGCCCTGACCGCAGAGGGCGGCGGTTACCGCGTCGTGACGGACAAGGGCAGTTGGCAGGCAGAGCACGTCGTGGTGGCCACGGGGGCCTGCAACATCGCCTCGGTCCCCGGTTTCGCCCATGCCCTGCCGGCGCACATCACGCAGTTCACGCCCATCGACTACAAGACCCCCGCCCAATTGCCCCCCGGTGGCGTGCTCGTGGTGGGAGGATCGGCGACAGGCGTGCAACTGGCAGCCGAACTGCGCAGGGCAGGCCACGATGTCATCCTGTCGACCGGCGAACACATCCGCATGCCGCGTCATTATCGTGGCCGCGATATCCAGTGGTGGATGGAGGTGATCGGCCTCAACGCGACCCGGATCTCCGAGGTCGACGACATGGACCGTGTACGACGACTGCCCTCGCTTCAACTCGCCGGCAGGGCAGATCCGCAATTCGCCGATCTCAATGCGCTTCAGGCGCTGGGGATCGAGATTACGGGCCGTCTGGCCACAGTGCAGGACGGCGTGGCTAGGTTTTCCGGCGCCCTCGCCAATCATTGCGCGCTGTCTGATCTCAAGATGAACCGTCTGCTTGACGCCGTCGACGCCTGGGCCGAGACCACCGGCCCGGCGGGGCTGCCCGCGCCCGTACGGTTCGACCCGACGAGGGTTCCGGCCATGCCGTGCCTGTCGCTCGACCTGCGCGCGGGCAGGATCGCCACCGTGCTCTGGGCGACCGGCTACCGCCCGGATTACCGGTGGATCGAGATGCCGGTCTTCGACCGAAAGGGGCGTCTCCTTCACGACAACGGCGCCGTCGCACCGGGGCTTCACGTGCTCGGCCTGCCGTTTCTGCGCCGCCGGAACTCCGCGCTCATCGGCGGCGTAAGCGAAGACGCCGGCCACATTGCCGACAGGATCGACCGCACCCGCCACACCAACGCCGCCTGAAAGGAACCAGGGACATGTCTCTTGATCACCACGCGCACGACGACCGTATCCGAGCCTCCCAGTCCGGAGTCATTGCCCGGATGAAGGCAGACCCGGCCGCCTGCCAGCGCACCTACGCCACCATTGGCACGATCCGCGCGGGGCTTGCCTGCAACATTCAGCAGGGTCGGTTTTCCGCCACCACCGATCTCGGCCCCGCGATGGGCGGCGATGCCTCGGGGCCCTCTCCGGGGTTCTATGCCCGAAGCGCCATCGTCGGCTGCGTCGGCATCGGTATAAAGATGCTGGCCGTCCGGGAGCGCCTTGTTTTCGAAACCGTGACCGTCACCGTCGAGACGGACTTCGATGACACCGCTCTGATGGGCCTTGGATCGAACCCCGCCGGCCCCCGGCACACGAGAGTGATCGTCAACATTCAAAGCAAGGATGACCCGGAGCGTATCGCCGACGTGGTGAACCGCGCGCTGGAACGCGATCCATGGTTCCTTGCGCTTCGCGATGCCCATGCCGTGGACTCGCGGTTGACTGTTCGCGCGACCGCAGAAGCGGTCGATGCGACTTAATCCCCAAATGGAGGACACTGATATGAAGACGGACACCCAAATGGCCAGGCCATCGCACCGCCGACGTGTGCTCGCGGCCATTCAGTTGCAGGACCCTGTGTGGTGGTGCCTGGCGGCGATCGCCGCGCTTCTTGCGGCCGATCTTGCCGGGTTGCAAGGCGCGCACGAAACCGCCATCGCAATCGCCGCCTGCCTTGCGTTGACGGCCCTCCTGGATGACAGGACGCCAAAGCGGTTTCGGTCGCAGGTGCGGATCGTCTATCTCTGCGTGATGGCGCTCAGCTTCATTCCGGCAATGGGATTGCTGGTCTGGATCCAGATGATTGGAACCTTCGTTCTCGTGCTGACCGGTTATTGCCCGCTGGCGCGCGTCATGGCGCTGCTTCCGGGCAACCGTTCTGCCGGCCTGTCGTGGGACCTGATGCGTCATGTCATGCTGTACCCTGTAACCACAGGATCCATCGCCGAAGAATTGGGGTCGCATCGACCCACATCCCTTCAGGGACCCGCCTTTTGAGCAATCATTCCCAAGGGAACCAATGCAGTCTGCCGGGTGTCCATCGAATGCGTGATGGACGCTCGGGGCTTGTGGCCAATGGAAGGCTGATGTGACTGGTCCGGTTTTATTGTCGGTGCATGACCGGCTCTGGTTTCTACAGGATGATTGTCTGAGGCGCCCCTCGTTTCCCAGACACCCACCGGGATCAGTTTCTGCTTTCTGATTTCGAACTTAACGGGCGAGGGCATACCGTTGTTCACGTCCTTGCGCATCGGAGTGTGGAAGCTTTCGATGTCGGCGAACACCTCCGGCCGGGCGTTTCGCCGGTCGGTTCGACCTCGGATGCGTACCCGTTTCAGGAGCTGGAAGAAGCTCGCGGCGACGGTTCCGTCGTCACACGTCCCACGCCTGCCCATGCGGGGTCTCAGGTCGTGCTGAGGGAGAAACATCTGCCAATCCCGGCGGGCAAATCGAGATCCCTGAGCGGCGTGCACCCTGACCCGTCACTTGGGCTTGCGTCGCCAGACAGCCATCAGCAGGACCTGCAGGGCGCGGTCCCTGGTGATGCGGGATTGTGCGACCAGCCAACCACGCGGCGTGAAAACAGGTCGTTGACGACACCCAGGTACAGCCGACCCTCATGGTCTTGATGTAGGCGATGTCAGCCCCCGAAGCTGATCGGGCTGCGAGGCAAGGAAGCGCGGCTCCAGTCTGTTCTCGGCCATGACGGCGGGTTGGCTGCGGGGTCTCCGTAATTTCCGCGCCCAGAGCGCGCAGATCGTCTGTCAGCTTGCGGTCGTCATGGACCATGCCATTGTTCGACCAGGCCTGCCGGATCAGTTCGGTCTGGCACGCATCCTCCTGTGCTCGGTGGCTTGACGGCTTCTTGAGCGACGGGTGCAAGCCAGAGAATTGGACCCGCATCAAACGGCATATGACCCGGACGCCGAATTCCTCGCGATGCGCCCGAATGAAGCCGTACGTGTTGGCGACACGTGCGCCGAAATGTGGGGCAGGGCATCACGCTTGAAAGCGTCGCTGTCGTTACTTGGTCCAATGTTGGCCTCCTCGCCCCAAAGTCAGGGGGCAAGGCGTTTACAGATCCAGAGCCATCCCAATCTTCAGTCGCGCGTGATCATCATTCCGACGGGAAAAAGTTTTCGTCGACCATGCCGGAGGGTGAAGCCGGATGCGGATGGACCGCGCGCTACGGAGACGTCGGGCTTGATGCGGGCAACTTGCCTGTGACGATCGACGGATAACACCGAGGGGCAGGCGACCGGGCTTCTCGGCCTTCAAGTTATTCACCGAACATTGCCCCTTCGAATCCTCAAGCCGCGTGCGTGCCCTGGTACCGATCGACATTGCGGACGACCTTTTGACCAACCATGCAACTGTGGCCGGGGTACGCGCCGGTCTTGCAGAGAACGAGGTTGGTCCCTGTGGACCGACCTTCGCAAATGTTCAATGGTGGCATGACGACCTGTCATGAACTTGTCGGCTATCTGGCGTGACCTGACCCATGCGCCGCGACCGACACCGACCCGAAAAAGGAGCCTCTGAGTTGAAATTTCAGACATCGCTCAACCGCCGTGCCTTCCTGTCCAAAACAGCCGCTGCCGGGGCCACGTGCTTCGCGCCCGCGGTCTTCACCCGACCGGCCTGGGCGCAGGAGAGCGCGGATGTGCTTTTTTCCGGCGGCACCATCATCACAATGAACCAGGCCGGCCCGCAGGCGACGGCCTTGGCGGTGCGGGGCGGGCGGATCGTTGCGGTGGGTGATGCGGCGGAGCTTGAGGGGCTGCGCGGGTCGAATACCCGACTGGTGGACCTCGACGGGCGCACGATGACGCCAGGCTTCATCGACCCGCATATGCACAGCGCCTCGGTGCAGGTCGACAGCTTCGTCGATTGCGGCATCTTCACTAATGACACATTTGACGACGTATTGGACAAGCTGCGCGCCTCTGTGGCCGAGACACCGCCCGGTGAATGGGTCTATGGCGCCAATTTCGATCCGGTCCTGATCAAGGGGGCACGGGTCCCGACCCTGGCCGAATTGGATGCGCTGTCGCCGGACAACCCTTTCCTGCTGCTCGAAAGCAACGGCCATGTGGCCTATACCAACACCCTGGGCTTTCAGGCTGTCGGCATGACCCGCGACACGCCGAACCCGCCCACGTCACGCATCGTGCGCGACGCGGATGGCAACCTGACCGGACGTCTGGAAGAGCCGCCGGCCTTCGTGCCGCTTCTGGCCGCAATCCCCCAGCCGACGGCAGAGGAAAACGCGGCCCGTGTCCGGGCGCTGTTCGACAAGGCGTCCGCCAACGGCGTGACGGCGATGCAGGACATGAGCATCGGCTTGCTGACCGGGGGCAGGGGCGACATCGACATCCTGAACGCCATCATGGCGGACGCCCCGCCGCTGCGCTATCGCGGTGCCCTGCAATCGACCCAGATGGGTATTTGGGATGAAATGGGCATCACCCCGAACCAGGGCGACGACATGCTGCGGTTCAACAAGATCAAGGCCTGGTCGGATGGCTCGAACCAGGGCTATTCCGGGTTCCAGCGCGACAACTACCTGGGCAAGGACACGCGCGGCGCGCTGAACTACACGCAAGAAGAACTTTTTGCCGTGGTTCGCGACGCCCATAACGCCGGCTGGGATGTGGCGATCCATGCCAATGGCGATGCGGCCATCGACGTGACGCTGGACGTCTATGAAGACGTCCGGGCGCAATCCCCGGATCCGGACCGTCGCCACACGATCCAGCATGCCAGCGTTCTGCGACCCGAGCATATCGACCGGATGGTTGCGCTCGGGGTCTCGCCGTCATTCCTGATCGGCCATGTGCGCTGGTGGGGCAAGGCGTTCCGCGACGAGATCCTCGGGCCGGAGCGCGCCAAGTTCTACGATCCGGTCGCCTCGGCCATTGCCGCGGGGCTGCCGGTATCATTCCACTCCGATTACAACGTCACGCCGCTCGGTCCGCTGCGCATGGTGCAGGATGCGGTGACTCGGATCATGGCCGATGGCGGCGACGTGTTCTTCGCAGACGAGCGCGTTTCGCCGGATCTGGCCTTGCGCGGCGTGACCATCGATGCCGCCTACCAAAGCCGGATCGACGACATCTGCGGCAGCCTGGAGGTTGGCAAATACGCCGACCTTGCGATCCTTGAGGACGATCCGACACAGGTCAGCCCCCTGTCCATCGAGAAGATCAAGGTCAGCGAAACCTGGTTGGCAGGTGAGCAGAAACTGGGGGCCTGAGGCGGGCGCATGGCTCCGCCGGGGCAAGACGAAAGCGCGATGCGCAAATAGTGGGCAGGACGGCACAGCACCTGCGGCCCGCGCCTTCGCAAACCCGGCCCGGCCCTCGCCTCCGACGCGATTGTGATGGAAACCTGCTGGAAGACCGGCGGGATTGATGCTTCACCTAGGCCAGCCCTGAATTTTGGGACGGTAACGATTTTAAGCATGGGACAGACCCCCGCCATGACAGCCTTGCAGATCGACAATCTTGAATACCGGTGGCCGGGCGCGCCGTCGAACACACTGGCAATCGGGTCGCTGCACCTGAAGGCGGGCGAGACGCTTTTCCTGCACGGGCCCAGCGGTTGCGGCAAGTCCACGCTGATCTCGGCGATTGCCGGGGTGGTGGACCTGCCCGAAGACGCGGTGCGTGTGGGCAGCCAGGACATGGGCCGTCTGCGCGGTGGCGCGCGGGACCGGTTTCGGGTCGATCACCTGGGAATGATCTTCCAGGTGTTCAACCTGGTTCCCTGGCTCAGCGCGCTTGAAAACGTCCTTCTGCCCTGCACCTTTTCGCAACGGCGCCACGACCGCGCGGGCGGCGCGCCCGCAACGGCGGCGCAAACCTTGCTGGACGAACTGGGTCTTGATGGCCCGGTGGTGGCCTCAAAGCCCGCCAGCAGCCTGAGCGTGGGCCAGCAGCAACGGGTCGCCGCCGCACGTGCGCTGATCGGTGCGCCGGACCTGATCCTTGCGGATGAGCCGACGTCCTCTCTGGACGAGGCCGCCAAGGTGATTTTCGTGGATCTTCTGGTGCGCGAATGTGCCCGGTCCGGGACCGCGCTGGTCTTCGTCAGCCATGATCGCGGCCTTGAACAGCATTTTGATCGCAGCGTGGATTTCCGCGATCTGAACAGGTTGGGGGTGTGATGTTGCGGTTCAGTCTGCGCAGTCTGTGGAACCGTCGCTTCGTCGCGGCGCTGACCGTGTTCGCCATCGGCCTCAGCGTCGCCCTGATCCTGGGGGTCGAGCGTCTGAGGGAAGGCGCACGCGACAGTTTTTCCAACTCCGCCTCGGGGATCGACCTGATCGTGGCCCCGCGCGGCAATTCGGTCCAGATCCTGATGGCCACGGTGTTTGGTGTGGGCAGCACCGGGACCGGCATGGGCTGGGAAACCTTCGAATGGCTGGAAGACCGGCCCGAAGTGACCTGGGCGGTGCCGATCCAGATGGGCGACAACCATCGCGGCTATCCTGTGATCGGCACCCAGGCGACCTATTTCGACCATTTCCGTCATTCCGGAGGACAGCCGCTGACCCTGTCGGCGGGCGCGTTCTTTACCGGGGACAAGCCCGATGCCGCAGTGGTCGGGGCCGAGGTGGCTGGTCGGTTCGGCTACGCGCCCGGTACGGTGATCATCAATGCGCACGGGGCGGGCGAGGTCTCGTTCGACCTGCACGACGAAGCACCCTTTACAATCTCGGGTGTGCTGGCACCAACGGGCACTGCTGTCGACCGGATGGTGTTCGTCACGCTTGAAGGGTTCGACACGCTGCACGCGGACACCGAGGTTCCGGCGGACCCTTTCGACCGGATGGCGGTCGCTGAAAAGGCCGATGATGACCACGAGGCGCAAGATGGCCACGACGACCACGACGCGCATGACGAGCATGAGGCCCACGAAGACCACAACGAACATGACGCACACGATGACCATGCCGACGGCGACAATCATGCCGACCATGACGCCGAGGGTCACGCGGATGACCATTCGGGCCACGACGACACAGAGGCCGCGCATCACCATGAACCCGACCGTCTGAACGCCATCTATATCGGGCTGGCGAACCGGATGAATGTGCTTGGCCTGCAGCGCGCGATCAATGATCGTCCCTCCGAGGCCCTGAGCGCGGTCATCCCGGCGGTCGCACTGGCCGAGCTTTGGGGGATTACCGGAACGGCGGAACGCGCCATGCGGCTGATGGCCTGGGCGGTGGCCATATCGGGAATGATCGGCATGGTGGTCATGCTGTCAGCGACCCTTGACACCCGGCGCCGCGAATTTGCCATCCTGCGCTCGGTCGGGGCCACGCCCGCCCGCATCTTCGGGCTGATCGTCACCGAAGCCGCCGTGCTGTCCGCTTCGGGGCTGATCCTCGGTCTCGTCCTGCTCACCATTGGAACATTCGTGACCGACCCGATCCTGACCGCCCGCTTTGGGTTGCACTTGGGATGGAATGTCTTCGGTGCGCGCGAGCTGGCCACGCTTGCGATCATCTTCTGCGCCGGACTGTTCGCCTCGCTCGTCCCGGCGGTTCGGGTTTACCGAATGACGCTGGCCGACGGGCTGTCGGTGCGGTTATGACACTGCAAAAGGAAACTTCAATGACCATGATCCGACGCTTTGCCATGTTGCTGATGTTCTGTGCGCTTCCGGCGCTGGCGCAGGCATCTGACCCTCGCGAAATTACGTGGGAGGTGCTGGCGCCACCCGCGCCGGAGATCGACAACCCGTTCGAAAACCTGTCCTACGACCAGATGGATACGCTGCGCCAGATCCTGTGGTTTGAGGCGGACCTGGAAGCCGACAGCGAGAACGCCGAGGCGCGCGCCGGGGCAGCCGAATTGCGCGAACAACTCACCGCCGAGGGGCTGGACGTGGACGCCCTGTTCGCGGCGCGCATCAAGATCATGGATTACCGCGAGGCCGCCGCCACGGCCGTGAACGACGACCTGATCGGCACCACCGTCCGCCTTCCGGGTTATGTCCTGCCGCTGGAATACAAGGATCGCAAGGCGGTGGAGTTTCTTCTGGTGCCGACCGTGGGCGCCTGCATCCACACGCCTCCGCCTCCAGGCAACCAGATCGTGCATGTGATGTATCCCGAGGGCATCGCGGTCGACGGCCTGTACACGCCGGTGTGGATCACCGGGACCATGATTGCCCAAAGCTCGGTTCAGGACGTGGGCTATGTCGATGGTCAGGCGCCGGTTGTGGTCAGCTATTCGATGCAGCCTGTTCTGGTCGAGGAATACGACTGGGAATGACAGGGATCAGCCCGCATTTCGCGCAGTCCTCCCGACACGCCAGTCCGTGGATGAAGAGCGGCGTATAATGCACTGAAAAGATGTGAATGACCCTGATTCCTCGTCTGAAAACGGCGCACGTCGGGTGGTCGTTTTCCGTGCGGGTTTGCCGACATCAGGGCGCCCTCAGATTGACCTCAGGCCCAAGTTGACGTAGGATCAACTGGGAGGCCGTTGACATGGCGGACAATCACAACATTCGGAAAATCGGGGCCGCAGCGCTTCTCGGCGCCAGCGTGGTGATCATTCCTGTCGGATGCGACATGGTCCCGACCGGGTCCGGGGAGGCAACTTCCAGTGCCCAGGACGCGGCCTATCAAAAGGCACTTCAGTCGAAATCTGCCGCAGACGTGACCGGCTTCATCGAAGCCTACAAGGGAAGTTCGCAATCCGCGGATCTGCTGAACGCCATGCCCGCCGCAACCCTTGCCAACGTCCCGCGCAGCAGTGTTCTCGGGCTGTCAAGCAGCGTGCAGCGGCGACTTGATTACTGGGTGCAGAACATGTTCGGGCTGACGAAGGTCGGCGAGTCCAGTGACGGATCCAACGGGCGCAGCGGGTCGTAGACCCGGCGCATGACCTGCCGACCGATGGCCGACGACCCAAGCCTGAGCGTGGTCATCACCAATTTCAACTACGGAGCCTATCTGGGCGCGGCGATCGAGTCCGTCCTGGCCCAAAGCCAGCCGGTTGACGAGCTGATCGTTGTGGATGACGGCTCGCGCGATGCCAGCGGCGATGTCCTTGACAGGTATGGCGACCGGCTGATCGCCATCCGGCAAGCCAACGGCGGTCAGGCGTCGGCCTTCAACGCCGGGCTGGCCAGATCCAGCGGCAAGATCGTCGTGTTTCTGGATGCCGACGACGAGCTTGAGCCAGACGCCTGCGCGCTGATCCGGGCAAGCTGGAGCCCGGACCTGGCCGCCCTCGGGTACCGCATGAACATGATCGACGAGACCGGCGCGGTGATCGGCGCCTATCCGTTGCGGCCGCCGTCGGGGGACATGCGTCCCGAATTGCTGTCTTGCGGGCAGTTTCCCTTCGTTCCGACATCCGGAAATGCGTTCAACGGCGCGCGCCTCAGGCCCTTTTTCCCGCTTCCCGAAGACCGCTGGCGCATCAGTGCCGATGCGGTTCTGCTGCGTCTTGCGGCGGTCCTGGGACCGATCCGTCAACTGGACATACCGCTTGCCCGCTACAGGGTGCACGGCGGCAATGGTTACTACCGTTCCGCCGAGCCCCAGCAGGCGGTTCTGGACCGCGCCGCGCATGATGCGGTCGATGCCTGCCTCGCCGTGGCCGATAGTCTGGAGGCTGCGGAGGAGGGTGTCGGGGCCTCTCCGGCAGAGCCATTTGAATTGCGCCGGGCCGCGCTTGGCCTTGCGCTCGACGCGAGGCAAGGCGGCGATCCGCGGATGCCGCTCAATCGGATCGCACGGATTGCGCGGCGCTTGCACGGGCGCGGGCTGCCGCTGCGTGTTGTCGTGGCCGCGACCCTGTCACAGGTCGCGCTCCGCCTGACCGGCGGGCGTGCCGGGGGGCTGTCCGGGCAGGTGGCCCTTGTCCGCGATCTTGGGGAATGGATCCAGGGAGACCGCTTTCTGGCGGCCCGCAAGGCCCTGTATCAAAGCCGCTGGCTGGTGCCGGTCGATCCGCAGACCCGTCCCGCGGATCATCTGCACGCGCGGAGCGGGTTCAACCGGTTCGACTGGACCCGCAGCGACGACGGCATGGTCTTGCAGCGTCGCGCCGGTGACATCTCGGTCCTGCCAGCCGAAGCGCCCGTCGATGGTCTGCGCATCTGGTTTGACATGCGGGCGCTTGGCGGCGTGCCGGTGGATGTCGAGGTTTCGGCGGGTGACAAGCGCCTCGTGCGCGGGCGCATCGACGACAGCGGGACGCTGACGGCGGTTCTGGGGTCCGCGCAGTTCGGGATTGACAACATTGCCAGCCTGCGGGTCTCCGCATGGTCTGCGGCAACCAGAGGGTGGTCCCGGCTGGCCGCCCCCCTGAAACCCGGCGCCCTGCTGTCCGTTCATGCCGTGACCTGCGCGCCGCTGGCCTCGGATATCTGCCTGCCACTGCTGTCCAGCGGGGCGGCGCTTGACGTCACAGGGTGTTTGCAGGGCATGGGCAAGGCCCCAGATGGCGCGCTGATCCTGCGAGTGGCCCGCCCCGATCCGCGGCGTGGCACAGCGCTTGAGCTGTGTCTTGGGCCGGATCAACCGGCAGGGCTGCTGACGGCCACGACGGAAGGCGGGCTTGTCACAAAGGCCAAGGTCACCCCGTCGGCCCGGGTGCTGGTGCAGGTGCCTCCGGCCGAAACGGACCGGCAGGATCCCCTCAACCTCACCCTGCGGCTGGCGCCGCATGCACCGGGAGATCCGCCGGAGGTTCACCTGAATGCCATACGGCGCCCCTTCGAAGCACCGCCGTGGCCGCGCCTGCTTGCGCCCGGCGTGATCTACGATGCCGCCGATCTGGCCGGTGACGGGGGCGTTTTCATGGATGGCTGGGACACCGCGCGCGCGGTGGAGCTTGCGGATTTCACCGGAATGATCGCGGTATCGCTGCCGCCGGACATTGGTCCGGCGCCGGAGTTGGAGATTCTGCTGCTGATGCCGCAGGCCGGCGAAAGGCTTCAGCCGCGTCTTGCGGTGACCCTGGGCGAGGCCGTGGTTGCGGGCGTGACGATCTCTGAAACCGGTGTGCTGCGGGTGCCGCTGGGCGACGCGGTGTCCTGGGGTTGGCGCCGCCTTGATATGGCTATCCATGCCGCCACCGGCCCGTTGGAGCGGCCGGAACGCACCCGGCTGCGCATCCTGTCGCTGACCCTGAACGCCGTGCAGACCAGTTTGCCGGATGCGCAGACGGCGCACAGGCATGAAACCCCGTTCACCCTGATCGCGGATACGGCATCGGCGTTGCGACGGTCGCCGGACCCCGTCTGTGATCCCGGGGTTGTGGACCGGATCGACCGGGCCCTGCATTCCAGCGTGGGCTGCGGCGCGGTGGTGTCGCGCCCGCAGGTGCTTGCGGACCTGCTGACCATTGGCGCGGCGCGTGACGCGACCGCCATCTCCGGCGCGACCCCGGTCCTTGTCGAGGGCGGCGCAGAGGAACTGCCGCGCCAGTTTGCGCGGGCCATCCTGCAAACACCGCCGTGGCAGGCGCTGGAGGCCAGTTCCTTCCTCGAAAGCCTCACCAACCCGCTTCTGTCGCGGCCCGATGCGGTCGCCCGATACCTGACCGCCGATTGGCACAGGGTGGAAACGGAGGCAGATCTGCGCGCCTATGAGCGCCATGTGCTGGCCATGGCGAGCTGGATGGCCGCGTGCTTTTCCACCCAGCCGCCCGGCAGTCCCCGCGACCAGTTGGCCGAATGCCTGCTGCGGTGTCTGCGCCCGCTGCCGCTTCTGTTCGCGGGTCGTGACATGCGGCCTGTCAACCATGCCTTGGGCCGGGCGCTGGAAGCCTTGCACCTGAGCCGCGATCGCCGGATCACCTTACCGGAAACCCCGGCGGCAGGCCCGAGCATCCGCATCGCTGCGCTGCTGCGACAGCAGGCCGATGTGCCGGAAACCCGCATTCTGGCCGGAATGCTCGGCACCCTGCCGCCCGAGGATTTCGAGATCACCGTCTATACGCTGGAACGCGAGGAAGATCCGCATCCCTTGCCGCCCCGGTTTCGGATCGTCCCGCTGGACTGGCCCGAGACCATGGCCGCCGTGGCGACGATACGGTCCGCGCAGCCGCATGTCTTCTGGCTGGCCTCGCATTTCAGCGGACCCGACAATCTTGCCGCGATCTGCGCCCATCGCCTCGCGCCGCTGCAGGTCGCCACGACGGCCGTGTCGCCGGCCACCACCGGATTGCACAGCTTCGACGTGATGCTCGGCGACAGGGAAACCGCCCATTCCGACCTTGCCGGGCAGTATACCGAACGGCTGGTTCTGGCCGATCATCCGGTGCAGCGGTTCGCCGGGGCAGGGGATGCGCCCGACCCCACCCGGGCCAGTGCCCTGCTGCGGGCGCGGCTGGGCCTGCCCGAGGCCGCCGTGATCCTCATGAGCACGGCGCATACCGACAAGATCTCACGCGATCTGCTGGGGCACTGGCTGAAAATCCTGGCCGCCGTGCCGGATGCGGTTCTGGTTCTGTATCCTTTCGCCGCGAACTGGCGGCTTGGCAGATCGCGGGCGGGTTTCGTGGCCCGTGTTCGGGCAGCCTGTGCGGATCAATTGATCCCGGTGGAGCGTGTGCGGATCGAACCACCGGTTGCCGCCGCGCAAATCCCCGACCTGCTGGCAGGCGCCGATCTGTTTCTGGACAGTTTTCCCTATTCCGGCGCGACCACGGTGGTCGAAGCCCTGCAAGCGGGCACCCCGGTCATCAGCCTGGACCGGAAGGACACCCAGGCCGGACGGCAGGGCGCTGCCTGGGTCCGGGCCTGGGGATTGGGGTGCCACGTTGCGGACACGCCGGCCGAATATTGCACGCGGGCGGTAGAGCTTGCCGGGTCGGCGCAGGCCCTGCAAGACACGCGTGCGGCCATCGAGCCGCCCTGCGCGATGGCGTCCGAGAGCTACGGCGCAGCCCTTGCCGCCACCATTGCCGGTCTGCCCGGCGTGCCGCCCCCCCGCACGCCCCCCCGGTATGTGTTCCACCACATGGCCAAGGCCGGCGGCACAACCTGCCGCAAGGTCTTCTCGGACTGGTTCGAGGTGGTCATCGACGAGCGGGACCCTTGGGCAGAAGAGCCGCCTGGCCCGCCCGTCGATCTGGCGCACCTCGGGCCGCGACACCTGCTTTGGAGCCATTTCAACCCCGCCGGCCAGCGCTTGCGGTCACGCTATCCTGCGCTGCTGTCAGACCCGAATGTCCGGATCATCACCTTCGTCCGGGATCCGCTGGAAACGGCGCTGTCGTCCTATTTCTTCGAGTGCCGTCACCGGGCGGAACACGATCCCGGCTTCACACCGCTGCCCATTGACGAGCACCTGAGCCGCGCGCCGTTGCACCCGCTAGCGTATCACCTGTTGTCGATAGACGCCGACTGGCGGCGGGCGTTGGAACGCTATTGGTTCATCGGCACGCTGGAACATATGGGGCCCTGCCTGAAATGGCTCGCGGCGGCCTTCGGTAAGCCCGCGCCCAGGGATTTGCCCTGGCTCAACCGGACACCGCGCACCCTTCAGCCCTCTCCCGAGGCGGTGCGCCGGTTCCGCGAGCAGGCGGCGCTGGACTACGATATCTACGGCGCCGCGCGTGAACGGATGGAGGCCGCGCTGGCCATGGATCCGCGGGAATTCGTGGCGCGCCCCGCGGGGCCGCCGGGGCTTAGGACCGGGTCAGCGGGGGCCTAGGCCGTCCACCAGTTCCGCAATCAGGGCGCGCGCATCCCGCGACGGGGCCCATTGGGGAAAGGCCGCGCGGAAGCGCCCGGTGTCCGAAATCCACCATTTGTGGTCGCCGTAGCGGGCCGCGGGGTCGATCTCCAGTCGCGCCGGTCGGCCGGATAATTCGCTGGCCATCTCAAGCGCCTCCAGAACGGACACCGAAGCCGACGGCCCCCCGCCAAGATTATAGACGCCCAGTCCCGGCCGCGCTGCGGCCAGCCAAATGGCGTCCGCCACATCCCCGGCCAGCAGGTTGTCGCGGACCTGACAGCCGCCATAGCCGCAGACCGTATAGGTGTCCCCGGCCAGCACCGTCCGTACCAGATGGTTGAGAAACCCGTGCAAGGCGGTCCCCCGATGCGCGACCCCGGTCAGGCACCCGGCGCGGAACACGGTCGCATCCAGCCCGAAGCGCAGCGCGTATTCCTGGGTCAGCAGGTCGGCGGCGGTCTTGGATACGCCGAACACGGAATGGCGGCTTTGATCGATCGACATGCTCTCGTCGATACCGGTGGCGGCATAGGGATGGTCTTCCGGCAGCACCAGCCGCTGCCCCCGTTGTTCCAGCGGCAGCCGGTTGGGACGGTCGCCGTAGACCTTGTTGGAACTCAGCAGCACGAAATGTGCTGCCGGGGCGTGGCGGCGGACCTGCTCCAGCAGATCCAGTGTTGCCACGGCGTTGATGGCAAAATCCTGCACCGGATCGAGGGCGGACCAGTCGTGCGAGGGCTGCGCGGCGGTATGCACGACGAGCGCGAAATTCCGGCCGCGATCCTGAAAGAGCCGGGAAAGGGCCTGCCTGTCCCTCAGGTCGATGTCGAGGGCCGTGTAGCCGGGCAGGTCCCGGCACAGCGCCTCGCCCTCGGCCCGCGTGCTGGCGGCTGTCCCGAAGAACTGCGCGCGCGCGTCATTGTCGATGCCCGTGACCTGAAGCCCGGCCCGGGCCAGACGGCGGACCACGGCGCTGCCCACCAGACCGTGCGCGCCCGTGACCAATGCCGTATCGCCCGGACCCATCGTCGATCCACCCCGCGTTCTGCCTTGAAACCATTTCCGACCCTGCGAACCGTCGGCGCAGCTCGTGCGGAAATTGACGAAAATGCCGATTTATGCCTATAGTGTTAACGTGTTTTCGACCTCGAGGCTATGCAATGCTGAAGCGAACGACGGTCATCATCCTTGCAATTCTTGTGACGCTCGTGGGCGCGTATCTCTATTTCGCCTACCGCGTACCCGCCGGTGTGACGCCGCAAAGCGGCTCGGGCGAAACCCTGGCGCTGGTCGGGCTTGCAACCTCCGTCGTCGGATT
The DNA here is from genome assembly GCF_040689105.1 of Meridianimarinicoccus marinus. Lineage (NCBI taxonomy): Bacteria > Pseudomonadati > Pseudomonadota > Alphaproteobacteria > Rhodobacterales > Paracoccaceae > Meridianimarinicoccus > Meridianimarinicoccus marinus. The sequence goes on along the minus strand of NZ_JBFBVU010000022.1, from coordinate 33,339 downwards.
GCTGACATCTGTCGTGGGGCTGATCGGAAAGGTGCTGGACGCACGCAAGTCATGACCTGTCCCCGGGCGCAGATGCGGGCTTTCCTCACAGGGGCTGCACTGTGCGTGGGGTCAGGCGCCCTGGCCCTTGACCAGTCCTTCGAGAAACCCGGCGGATTTGACGACTGGGGCCGGCAGCTTCAGTATTTCGTGCAAGGCAACGAGTTGGGGTTCCGCCGCAGCTATGCCCTTGTGATCGGGATCAGCCGGTTCGAGCATTTCTCGACGCTACCGACCGCATCCGATCCGATCCGCATGAAGGATTTCCTGCTGGATGAGGCGGGCTTCGACTATGTGCATCTGCTGACCGAAGAGGACGTCACCCCGCAACGTGTGAACCAGTTGATGGTGGATGATTTTCGCCAACGTGTCGGTCCAGAGGACCGGATGGTGTTCTACTGGTCCGGTCATGGCCACACCCAATTGGACAGGCTGGGGGGGCGATTGGGTTATCTTCCCGTGGCCGCAGCGAAGCCCAGCCAGCTGAGCCAGATGATCAGCATGAAAAACCTGACGGATTGGGATTCTCACATCAAGGCCAAGCAGGTGCTGTACCTGCTGGACAGTTGTTTCAGTGGCTTTGCCGGAACTGTCAGTAAAAGCAGCACGCGTGACATCACCCTCGCGCAGATGGCGCGGCCCAGCCGGCACATCATCACCGCCGGAACCTACGAACAGGAAACCATTGCCACCGAACGGATTGCGGGCAGCGTATTCACCTATGCCGTTCTGGAAGCCATTCGCGGAAGCGCCGATACCGAGAGCGGCCGATTCGACAGGGATGGGTTGGTGACGGTCAACGAGATCGAGGACTACGTCAAGAAACGAGTGAAGCAACTGGCCGATGCCGCCGGTTGGCGCCGCCCGATCACTCCGCAGGTCTGGGACATGGGCGCCAATGATGGCGAGTTCTTCTTCGTGTCCACCAACCGCAAGCAGGAAACCCTGGCAATGCAGGGCGGTCAGTTCGTCGGCATGGAATACGGCATTCCCAAGTCGTCTGACGGGCGAGCCATCCGGCCCGTTCATATGGGCCAGGATCCGGAGACCGGTGACGAGTGGGCGTTCGACGAACAGAGCCTGTTCTTGCAAGCGGTCCTGACGTCGAGTTCGGTCGGGCTGGAGCGCTATCTGGCCAACTTTCCCGACAGCGACTATTCCGACCTGGCCCGGAACGCGTACCGGACCCTCGATTTTGTGGGGGGGCGTCCGCGCGATGACGCCGACACCGACACATTGTTCTGGGAATCGATCCGGGCCAGCGTGCTGCCGGCGGAATTCCAGCTCTACCTCGACCTGTTTCCGGGCGGTGCCTACCGCGATCTGGCAAAGGCCCGGCTGAGCGCGCTGGAGCGTGCCGAAGAGGTCCAGGAATTCCTGCTTGGCGGGCAGCCGATGGCCACCCATGCGCGTCTGCGGCTGGACGCCTTGAACAAGGCGGATGAACTGCCGCTGGAATTTGTCCAGTACGGGCTGATCGCACTCGGCTATCCCATCGACGATCCCGCCGGGGTGATGACGTCGCAGACGCGCCGTGCCGCGCGCGCCTATCAGGCATCCGTCGGGGCCGAACAGACCGGGGTGCTGACCCCGTGGCAGCGCGTGGATGTGGTGCTGAAAGCCGCGCAGATCGGCGATGACCATGCCGAAACCGCCGCCGGCATCATGATGGCCGAAGGCATGGGGCTGCCGAAGAACGAGACGCTGGCGCGCAAGTGGCTGGAACGCGCGGCCCGCAAGGGCAACGGCTACGCCCAAGCCAATCTGGCGATCCTCTATCGCGACGGTCGTGGCGGCGACGCGGATTCCGAGCGCGCCCGGACCTTGCTGCAACAGGCCGTGGACCAGGACATCCCCGGCGCCGGGGACCTTCTGGAAACGCTATGAACCGGGTCTGTCTCATCGTCTGGTTGGCGGGGGCTGCGCTTGCGGTTTCGGCCCATGCGCAGGGGCTGCTGCTGCCCGCACCAAAGGAACGGCTTGTGCAGGACTGTGACCACTGCCCGGTGATGGTGGTGCTGCCCGACGGACTGATGATCAGCCAGACGCCGGTCACGCGCGGCCAATTCCGCGCCTATGCAGAGGCGACGGCGTACAAGCGCACGGGATGGGGATGCAACTGGTCCTTTGCCCATATCGAACAGACCGACATGCACCCAGTTGTCTGCGTCTCGTATCTGGATGCCGCGGGCTATGCGGTGTGGCTGAGCGATCTGACCGGGCAAAGCTATCGCCTGCCCACGCGCGCCGAGGTTCGCTATGCGGCCCTTGGCGGCAGTACGGGGAATTACTGGTGGGGGCAGTCGGTGGGCGTTGGCCGTGCCAATTGCGACGGCTGCGGCGGGGCGGATGCCGGAACCGGGACGGTGCCTGTCGGAACCTATGACAAGAACCGCTACAATGTTGCCGATGCGGTGGGCAACGTCTGGATCTGGACCAGCGACTGCGCCACGGACGATTGCGAGGAGCGCTACCTGATCGGCGGCGGCTGGTCGAGCTCACCGGCTGCGCTGCGCATGGATGCGGAAATCTGGAACCGGGCGGATGCGCCTTACAACCACTATGGAATGCGCGTCGTCCGAGAGGGGGAGTTCTGACATGAGGCATCCGGTGATCAGGCTGGCGGTGGTGGCACTGGCGACACTACCGGCGGGACTGGCCGCGCAGGAGGTCAGGGATTGTGCCGAATGTCCCGAACTGGTGGAACTGCCGGACGGCACCCTGATCGGGAAATATCCCGTGACACGCGGCGAATACGCGGTTTTCGCGACGGAGACCGGCCATTCCGGAAACGGGTGTTCGCTGCGGCGCGGTGCCCGGCGGGGCTGGAGCGAGACATCCGACTGGACCAACCCCGGCTATCCTCAAGAGGACGATCATCCGGTGGTGTGTGTCAGCTGGAATGATGCGGTGGCCTATACCGACTGGCTGACCGAGCGCACGGGTCATTTTTACCGCCTGCCGACGCTAGAGGAATCCGCGCGGGCCGCGGCAGCCGGGACCACGACAGAGTTCTGGTGGGGCGATGACTATGGCGCGATTTGCGACTATGCCAACACTGCGGATACGACTTTCAAGACGGGCTTTCCAGAGGACGAGCGTCGACTTCACGACTGCGATGACGGCTATGTCAACACCGCGCCCGTGACCGCGTTTCCGGCCAATGGCTGGGGGCTGCACGATGCGGTGGGCAATGTCTGGAACTGGACCAATTCCTGCCTGCGCGGCGATTGCTCGAACGCGATCTTTCGTGGCGGCGGATGGGACACACCGGTACGCAAGTACTTTCGGCCTGACGAATATTTCGGCGACAGGATCGTGCTGCGCAACGACGTGATCGGCATTCGGGTCCTGCGGGAACCGGGGTCCGGGAACTAGCGGCAAGCAGGTGCTGGGCGGGTCGGATCAGCCGTCCGCGCGGCTGAAGGCAAAGGTGGACACGTGCCGATAGGTCTCTCCCTGCCTCAGCACGACCGAGGGAAATCCAGGTTGGTTGGGGGCATCCGGCCACCCCTGCGGTTCCAGCGCGATGCCGGTGAAAGGCGTATAGGGCTGGCCATTGAGGGTCGACCGTTCCGTTTCATCCAGATAGGCGCCGGAATACACCTGCAGTCCCGGCTCGGTCGTCGACAGGGTAAGGGTGATGCCCGACATCGGCCCGGTCAGACGGGCCACCTCACGACAGGGCTGGGGGCCGTCCGACAGGCAGAAGTTGTGATCGTACAGGACATCGCCGACGGCGCGCGCGGTCTGGAAATCGAACGGTGTACCTGCGACCGGGGCGATCTCTCCGGTCGGGATCAACTCCTGATCGACGGGCAGGTAGTGCCGGGCCACGACGGACAGCCTGTGATCGCAAATTGGGCCCGTACCGTCGAGGTTGAAATACCAATGCGGCGCGATGTTGCACAGGGACGCGCTGTCGGTGGTGGCGGTCAGCTCGAAACTCAGCACGGCGGGCGGCAGGATGCGGTAGGTCAGGCGCAGATCGAGATTGCCGCCAAAGCCTTCGTGACCATCGGGCAGGTGCAGGTGCAGCGACACTTCGGTCTCGGTGCGGGATACCACCTGCCACACCATGCGTTCGATGCTGTTGCCGCCGCCGTGCAGCGTGTGACGATCCAGGAAATTGCGCGGTGTGTGACAGGTCTTGCCTTCCAGGTCGTAGCGACCGTTGGCAATCCGGTTCGCACAGCGCCCCACGACAGCGCCGAAATAGGCGGTGCTGTCCACATAGTCCCGGGCCGTCGGGTGGCCCAGCACAAGCGCATGGGGCGTGCCCTCAAGCCTCAGATCCTGAAGTGTCGCGCCATAGGGCAGAATGCGGGCCGTCAGCGCGCCGTTGCCGACCTGGATCGCGTCAAAGGCTGTGTCGGGTTGGGTCGATGTTGCACGGTGGTTTGTCACGTAGGCGTCCTTTTCATGTCCAGGGTCATGCGGCGTCCGTTCAAGACGCCGGGCCATTCGGACCAATGCGCGGTCCCCGTCACTTCACAAGGTCAAGACGCTTGAGGGTGGCCTGAGGCGAGACGATCTGCGCAGGCAGGCTGGCCGGGTTCAGCGGTGTCTGAAACCCCGCGCCGGTGTAGGCCGTAACCGAGCGCAACTCCTTTCGGCCGATCTCCAGCACCGTGAAGCTGGGCGTGCTGCGAGCGCTGTCGCCGATCAACACCCGCGCGCCACCACCCAGACAAGCCTGCGAGATATAGGCCACGCCGTCCTTCCAGCCCGGATAATAGGCGTGATGGTGGCCCGACAGGTGCAGATCGACGCCCAGCTTGTTATATAGCGCCTCCAGCATTGGATCGCCGATGATCTCGCGCTCGCGCTTCTGGGCGAAGGGCCACAGGGGCAGGTGGCTGAAGGTGACGGCAGGTTCCTTCCCGTCCACGACCTTGGACAGTCGCGCCATCTGATCGCCGCGCAAGGGGCCGAGGGTGGTGGCATCCAGCGAGACGAAGCGCACGCCCTCCATCTCGAAGGCGTAGAAGAACGGGTAATCCGCATCGTCGAGATAGCGCAGCTTGGGTTTGCGGGCGCGCCATTGCTCGCCATAAATCCGCCGTTCAGCCTCGAACCCGCCGTAGGCCGAGGCGTCGTGATTGCCGGGAGTGACCGCCAGAGGGATGCCCGCCTGTGCCAGCGGATCGCTGACCACACGGTGGAACCCTGCCCACATGGCGCGCACCTGATCGGTGCTCAGGGCTGGCGAGCGTTGACCGGCGACCATGTCGCCGGTGGCAATGACCAGATCGGGGTTCAGGGCAATGATCTGTTGAACAGCAGCGGGCACCCGGCTGGAATAGGTGGTCGAGCCATAGGAGCCGTTGAGATCGGAGATCACCACCACCCGCAACGCCGCCGCCGGACTGGCCAGCAGGGTCAGAAACAGCAGGGCCGCGCCAAGAAGTTTACCCCCCATCGCAGGGCACCGGGACTGCTTCTGCGGTGCCGGTCAGGAAATAGGTTTCCGGATCCAGATCGAAGGTGAGCTTCCCCTCGGTACAGCTTTTCCGCAGGATGCCCGCCGCCAGCGTGGTGTTCTTCACGATCTGCGATACCTGTCCGGCGTCCAGCCCGACCGAGGTGGCCACCCATTGATACAGCGGCCCCTGTGCCTGAAGATCGGCGTCCAGCGCGATCAGCTTGCGATAGGTGTCCGGCCCGAAATGGCGCAGCTTTTCCAGCATCTGTGTGGATTTGGCGAAATTGGCGTATTGCACCCGCCCGCCCGCGTCGTTGTCGTTCAGGTTGGTACGGCGCAGCAGCAGGGCGTCGGCGGGCACGTCGCCGTCGCCGGCTTCGTGATGCTTGGCCTTCTCGGTTTGAACCTCTCCCGCCTCGGTCCAGTAGTAATACGGTGTGAAGTCGATGTTGCCGACGCGATCCTGCTGGCTGAAGACAAAGTCCAGCAGAACGATCTCGCTCAACTCGGTCATCCAGTAAACCATCTGCTGCGGGGTCCCGTCATCGCCCAGATCACGGGCGATCTGGCGATCTTTGCGGCCTTCGTGCAGACCGTGCGCGATGGCCTCGTCCAGGGGCAGATCCGAACGCAGGGCGAGGAATGCGGGGGTCTGCTGGAAATCCTCGTTCTGGCCCTTGCCCCAGCCGGACTTGCGGGTGCCGTTGATCTCGGATCCATAGCGATGGCCGGGGCTGGACAGCAGCACACCGTAGATCTGACTGCGGTCGGCGGTGAACAACTCGTCTGTCGGGCTGTAGCTGGACGGGTTGCGATCGGCGGCGGCGAAGACCTGCCAGCCAGCGTGGTTCATCCGCCCGCTGGACCGGCTGCCCGACAGCGCGAGGCCCGGATCGGCGACCTCGGTCTGGTGCATCTTCGCGTCCATGCTGCGCCAGACCGCCACCGGCACGATCACCGTCGCGTCGAAGTAGCGGGAGAAATGGTAATACAGCAGCGAGGACGGCGCGAAGGTGCCACTGGTGCCCTTGGCGTTCATGGTCGATTTGAACTTGGCCAGATCGTCGGCGGCCAGATCCTTGGCCGATTTTCCTTCCTTGCAGGCATTACGCTCGAATTCCGCACGATTTCCGGCATAGGCGCCTTCGCTGACGTCATAGACCATCATGCCGGGGCTGGTGCTCCAGGTCTTGGGGCAAAGGGCGACGTCGGCGGCATAGAAGTCGATGGCGCAATAGTCGGCTTCTTCCTTGGCATCATGCTTGCTGTAAGTGCCGCCGGGGATCGGCGCGATCCGCACGCAATGTTCGCTCACACCGTTGGGGCTGGTAAAGGTCGTAGCTTCGCCCACCACCGCGTCCGAGGCCTGCGCCGCCCCGGCCATCAGAACCAGGCCGGCAAGGCCGGGGATCAGGTTTCTATGCATCAGGTGACGTCCTATTTGGGGCAAATGGCGGCCTGTTCGGCGCTGGAGATCTTCAGCGACGGATCCACCTTGAACTTTGCGAAATGCGCGTCGATCCATTGCGAACACCCGCCCGAGCAGCCGGCGCCGTTGCGCGCTTCGTCCCAGTATTTCTTGGCACGCTCCTCGCTCCAGCCGCAGAACTGCACCAGCGCCATGGCCGACACCGCGCCCGAGGAATGCACCCCCCACATGCAGTGCACCAGGACCGGGCCGGACGCCGGGTTTTTGATCGAGGCGTGGATCTGCTGCATGAGGTCGGCGGTTCGGGTCGATCGGCCCCCTTCATAGACCATGCTCTGGCCGCCGCACTGGGTGGTGCCATAGGTGGTGTTCTTGCCGAAATCGATATAGCGCGCGCCCGAGAACCCGGCCTCGCACAGCGCATCGCGTTGCGCGGAATTCAGGCCGGTGCGGGCCTTGTCGCCGCCGTGGAACCCGGCCCGGTAAAGCACACCGGACATGACCGGGCGGAAGAAGGCCAGCCCGTCGGCCGGGCCGCTAGAGCGTTCCAGCATCTGCTTGCTGCTCGGCCCGCCGTTGCGCGCGGTGTAATCCGAGGCCATGGCGGGGGCCCCAAGCAACAGGCTTGCGACCAGCGCAAGGCCGAATACGGGTTTGCGTCGGGTGTCTGAACTCATCTCGATCCTCTCGCGCCATGGGCGCGCAATGCTGTTTTCGCTGGTGTCCAGACTAACCACCGGGGCGCATCCGTCCACCGGTTTTCTGGCTGTGCTTGTCCGACCTAGTCGGGGGCACCGCCCCTGAGTACCTCGAAGGTAAACAGACGCGAGGCCTTGCCGTCGTCGTTCACGATCATCAGGCGATCGGTGGCCGGGTCATGTGCAATGCCCTCGGCATGGGGCAGGGGCTGCGGTTTCTTGTCTTTCAGCCAGCCAAGCGCAAAACTGCGGGCCGGGCTGTCGCCGGCGGGATCGAACAGAAACAGCCGCTGGCCCCGGTCGCTGACGATCCACAGGCAACCCGTCGGCCCGTCCACGCTAACACCCGAGACATCCAGCGGCCAGTCGCCCTGATCGTCATCGACAAAGCCAAGCGCCGGGGTCAGTTCCGTGGCGCGCAAAATCTCTGTCAGGTCGGGGGATATCTCAAGAAGCAGTCTGGGCCGCTTCTCCTTCAGCACGAAGATCAGGTCGCGGGCCGGATCGACGGCGATGCCTTCCAGAAGGTCATTGGGGTCAGAGGTGGCAAAAACTTGTTCGACCGCCGGATAGCCCTGCATCTTTGACAGCGGAAACGCTTTGCTGACCCAGGAGTGCGGGTCGGTCACGAGGATTTCGGCCGCACCCTCGTTCACGGTCAGGATGCGATTGCGGACCATGTCCCAGGCGACGCCCTCAAGGTCGGGCTTGGCCAGCGCGATGTCATGGCGTGTCCCGAAACCGCCATCCGGCCGCAGACGGAAGATCGCCGCCGTATCGTCGCTGACGCTCAGAAGCCCCTCCCCGTCGCCAGCCAACGACAGGCCCGAGGGTTCGGCATAGCCCTTGCCGGTCCTGGCGATCTTTTCGCTGTCCAGAAACCGCACCGAGGGCGTGCCGCAATCGGCCCCGGCATGGCCCGCGATCCCTGCCGCGCACAGGGCACCCAGAACGGCCCATCGGCGATGGCCCCTCATGATGCGGGCCGCGTCACGCGAGGTGCCAGTCAGATATCAGACCGGGTTTCGCGGATTCCAGATCCATCATTGCGTGAACCAGCCTGTCCTGGGACGCGCCTTTGGCCCCCACCACGACGAAGGCGAACGTGTGCTTGGCCTTGGATTTGCGTATGTCCGAGATCCGGTAGCCCGAAGCTTCGAGCCCCGTTGCCAGATCGGCGCGGGCCTGCGGGATGTTGTGCTTGTCGGCGAACTTGATCTCGATCACATGTCGGGGTACGCCGCCGAAAAGATACATGATCGCCCAGGCACTGGCGGTGGTGATGACGGCCATGACCGGCAGATCCAGCCCGACACAGAGCCCGATCAGCGTCACAAGGATCAGGCGCATGGTGTCCGACATGGTGTCCACATCGGTGCGGAACCGCAGCAGTCCGCCGATGCCGAAGATCACGAAGCCGATGATGGCGCCGTGGTGCATGACAAGGAATCCGACAACCATGCCGATCAGGGCATAGACGAACAGCGTTCCGGTAAGTTGAAATGCGGCGCCCTTGCGGCCTTCAGCACGGTTGGCGGGATGGTAGGCGACGGCGGCGGTCATCACGGTGACTTCCAGCAGCGCAAGCAGAAACTGGCCCATCTCGCGCCATTCGGTCAATTGCGCCCAGCCCCGGCCGGTCACATTCAGGTTCTCGGCCAGCATGCCCGAGGGATCGATCTGCGCCCAGGTGGGACCCGCAAGGCCAACAGCGGCAAGCAGGGTGACAATAGCGATGGCCGCCGCAGGTCGAAGGCGCGCAAGACGCCGTTGCACGGGGACAGGATCAACAGGGGGCATTTGTGGAACATCTCCAAAGGGCACTTTTGCACAGGGTATGGTGCAGCGCGGAAATGAAAAGCAGGTCTTTGGCAATCGTTCAACTCTTCGATGTGCCTTCGGTGCCGGCCTGTCGGCTTTGCCGGGACGCCACCGGGCCGAGACTGCGCGGGACTGTCAGGCCGGCGACGGGTCCAGCATGGCAGGGTGTCCCTTGAGGCGAACGATCCGGGTGGCCAACCGCGTGGCCTCGGCCATGGAATGAGTGACAAAGACTGTGGCGATTGTGCGGGCAGCCAGCAGGCGTTCGGTCAGCGCCAGCATCTCGTCCACCAACGCGGCATCCAACGAGACGAAGGGCTCATCCATAAGCAAGACCTCCGGGGCCGCCGCGAACGCCCGCGCCAGCGACAGGCGCCGCTGCTGGCCCAGCGACATCTGGCCCGGGAAGCGGTCCGCAAGTCCGCCCAGTCCGACCTCGCCCAGGGCCGCGCGGGCAGTGGCCGTGTTCACCCCGGCCACCAGTGTCAGGTTGTCAAGTGCGCTGCGCCAGGGCAGCAGCGCAGGTTCCTGAAACACCATCGCGCGGCGCGCTGGCGCGTCCACCCGCCCGGTAAAATCGCGGTCCAGCCCGGCCAGGATCCGCAGCAGGGTTGTCTTGCCGACGCCCGAGGGCCCGACGACGGCCAGGGTCTCGCCGGCGGCGATCTCAAGGGCGATGGGGCCCAGCACCTGTGTTTCGCCTATGCGCTTGTTTTCGATGGCAACGGAAATCATGGACGCCGCCAGCGCGTCGCGCGCGCCTCCCACGGCCGCAGGATCAGCGCCTCGATCAGAAGCATGACGATGACGAAGCTGAGCGCATAGGCCAGTACCATATCAACCCGGAAAAGTTGGAAATAGAGGTGCAGCTTGAAGCCGATGCCGTCGCTGCGTCCCAGAAACTCGACCACCAGCACGATCTTCCAGATCAGCGAGATCCCAGACCGCCCGGCCGAGGCGATATAGGGGCCCAGTTGCGGCGCGATGACATGGCGCAACCTTGCCCGGCGGCTCATCCGGAAGACGGTGGCGACATCGGTCAACTGGCGGTCCAGCGCGCGGGTGCCCTCGCGGATGGTGATGACCACGGTGGGGATCTTGTTGATGGCCACCGCGGTGACCGCCGCGGCCTCGTTCAGCCCGATCCAGAGATAGCACAGCACGATGGTGACCAGAGCAGGCAGGTTCAGAAAGGCAATCAGCCAGGGGTCGAGCCAGCGGTCGATGCCCCGGCTGCTGCCCATCAGCAGGCCGATGGCGCCGCCGACCGACATGGCGATCAGGAACGCCAATGCCACCCGGCGCAGGGTGACCGCCAGATGATAGATCAGGTCGCCCTGGGTCAGCTCGTGCCAGGCCAGGGGCAGCACGACGCCGGGTCCGGGCAGCACGGAGGGATCGCCATTGAGCAGCGCCAGGACCCACCAGCCAGCCACCATGGCCGCGATGGAGATGGCCGTGACCGGCAGGGCGCCGGAACGATCCCCGGCCCATTTCACCGACAGCGCCCCCGGTCTGAGGCGCGACAGCCGGTTTGCTCGGCCCATGGCCGTATGCGGACCAGGCCCGTGGCGGAGTTGGGGCCGGTGCCGTCAGGGGACGGCAGGGCGGTCACCGCTTGCATGTGCTGTCATCCCTGTCCGGCCCCAGCGTGTCCAGCGTGTCGAACTGGTGTTCGAAGCCGTCGATGGGGGCGACCGCGATCACCGCGTTCTGGGTTGCCAGCAGGATCGGCTGACGCAATTGGCCGTCCCAGTCGCGGAAGTTGCCGCGCACGCCCTTGTAAAGGTCCACCGACAGTTCCGGAGCCCGCAGCGCCCGATGGACGGCGCCGCGATCGGCTGTACCGGCCCCGACCACCGCTTCCGCGATGACCTTGGTGGCCACCCAGGCGGCCCAGTCGTCGGAGCTCATGTCGCGATCCGCCACCCGCCGGAACCGCTGGTTGAGCTGCGGGGCTCCGTAGCGTTCGAAGGTCCAGTGCCAGGCGTGCGGGCCCAGTCCCTCGGACCCGATCACCGGGCGCGGGGCGTAGGTGGCATAGGGCAGGTAGCGGCCGAAATCGCCCTGGTCGTCGATCAGCCAGACCGTGTCGTAGCGGGCGCCGCCGGTGAGCAGGGCGATGTTGCTCTTGTTGCGGCGGCGGGGATCGTTGGTCAGTTCGAAGGCGCGCTGGTCCACGATCTTCAGGCCGAACTTTGCAGCAGATGTCCGGGCGGTGGCGGCTTGTGCGATGTCGGCCTCGGTCGGGCCATGAACCAGCAGCACGTCGTCCCAGCCGCGCGACCGCAAGTATTGGGCCAGCGCGTCGCTGCGCATGGCATCCGACGGTGCGGTGTGCAGCAGATGCGGCGCGCAATCCGGCCCGCGCCAGCGGTCAGATCCATCGCGGATGTTGATCAGCAGGTCATCGGACCCGGTTTCGGCCACGGCCTGTGCCATCAGTTTGGCGGGCAGATCGATAAGGATGGCCAGCGGCTGGGTTGCCTTGAGATCCGACAGTACGTCCGTAAAGCCCTCCGGCGTGGCCAGAACCTCGATCAACTCGAATTTCACGCCAAGCGCCCGGCCCAGAACCCGCGAGTCCCGCACGCCCAGCCGCGCGCCATCCAGCGGGCGTTCGCGGTCGCGCAGGGACAGCCCGGTATAGACCGGTTGCGGTTCGTAATACGGATCGTCCTCAAGCCCAAGATAGGCGATGGCCGCCACATCCTGCGCCACGGCGGGGCAGGTCAGCAGCATCAGGCAGGCGAAAACCCTAGCGATCATCGATCAGGATGTCATAGGGCACGCGGCCCACCGGGATCGAGGCGATGGGTTTCAGGCTTTCGGTGTCGATCACGGTGACATCGTCGGACAGGCCGTTGGCCACGAACAGCCGCTTTTCGTCGACGGTCAGCGCCAGCCCCCAGGCACGGCTGCCGACCAGAACATAGTCGATGACCTTGCGCGTCGGGACGTCGACAACCGCCACATGATTGGCCCGGCCAAGCGCCACATAGGCGCGCTGCCCGTCGGCGGTGATGACCAGATCGACCGGGGTCACCTGCTCGGGCCGGAACCCGGTGGGCAGGAAGGGGATGTCTCCGACCAGTTTCAGGGTTCCGACATCGATGATGTTGACGATGCCCGCCAGTTCCGCCGAAACCCAAAGCTCGGCCTCGTCCGGGGTCAGGGCAAAGCGGCGCGGGCGGGTGTCGACCAGGATGTCGGCGATCACCGCGTCGGCCTCAAGGTCGATCACATGCACCAGGTTGGCGGCTTCCGAGGCGACGAACACAAGCCGCCCGTCCGAGGTCACCTGCACGCCTTCGGGCTCTTCGCCGGTCAGATAATCGGTCAGAAACTCGCCGGTTTCCACGTCATAGACAGAAGCCGCGGCGTCTTCCTCGTTCGACACGATCAGCCGCCGTCCGTCGGGATGCAGATCGAAGGTCTCGGGCGCCGACACGCCGCGAATGCGACCGACGAGTTCCAGCGTGGCGGTGTCGTAGATGGCGATCATGTCGTCATCGGCGCAGCCCACAAAAAACGAACTCCGATCCGCATTGAAATGGATGCCGCGCGGCCGGGCGCAGGTTTCGATGGTCTGAATGACCTCGAGATCCGGGGACAGGATGGACAGCGAATCGCCCCGTTCGTTGGGCACAATGGCATTCCCGGTTTCGGCGGTGGCGTTTCGGGTCACCGAAAGGGCCATGATTGCGCTAACTAACATGACAGATAAGGGGAAACTTCGACACATGACACTGGACTGTTTTTTTTACCGGGGTTGGAGTACGTTAGGGCAAACAATAATAAAAATCCACAATGATAACCTGGGAGGAAACAGTATGATCAGAGGGATGACAACTGCCGCATTTTGTGTCGCGGCATCATGTTTGACAGGGGCGGCCAGCGCCCAGGAGGAGACCTCGTCAAGTACGCTTTATGGCGACTTGCAGTCGGTCACGCAAAACATGCTGACGCGCGCTGCGGGGGACGGGAACAACTTCCTGCACACCAACGGCAACTATGCACAGACCCGATATTATCCGGCCAGCCAGATCAACACCGGCAATGTCAAGAACCTGCGCCCGGCCTGGATCTTCCAGACCGAGATTGTCGACACGATGGAAACCTCGCCGATCGTGGTGAACGGCATCATGTATGTCACCACGGCGTTCAACCATGTCTATGCACTGGACGCGCGGACCGGCAAACAGATCTGGCATCACAAGCATGCCATGGGTCCGGTCACCACCTATTGCTGCGGCCCCAACAACCGCGGCGTGGCGGTGTCGGGTGACAAACTGTTCATGGGCACACTGGATGCCAAGCTGGTGGCGCTTGACGCCAAGACCGGCAAACAGCTTTGGGAAACCCAGATCGCCGAGGCGGAACTGGGCTATTCCGAAACCATGGCACCCAGCGTTGTCGACAACATGGTGCTGATCGGCACCAACGGCGGCGAATACGGCATCCGTGGCTTCGTCAAGGCCTTCGATACCGAAACCGGCGAGTTGATCTGGACCTTCCACACCATCCCCGAGGACTCGGTGGGCGTCTGGGCCACCCATGACGCCACCGGCCGCGACATGCATCGCGACATCGATGCCGAGAAGGCCGCGCTTGCGAAAATGGGCGACCCCTACGAAACCCTTGGTGGTGGCGTCTGGCAGAATCCGGCGGTCGATCTTGAGACACGTCGGATCTATTTCGTGGTCGGCAACCCGTCGCCCGACCTCGACGGCAGCCTGCGTCCGGGCGACAACTTGTACACCGACAGCCTTGTCGCGGTGGATCTGGATACCGGCGAATACATCTGCCACCTGCAGTACATCGCCCATGACGTCTGGGATCTGGACGCGGTGTCCCCGCCGATCATCACCACCGTCGCGGATGCCGAAGGCAACGACGTGAAGGGGATCCTGCACGCCGGCAAGACCGGGCATGTCTATGTCCACGACGCCGAGGACTGCTCGTTGATCCGGTTCTCGGAAGCGATGGTTCCGCAGGAAGACATGTGGACTCTGCCCACGGCCGAAGGCGCGCGGATGCTGCCGGGTGCCAATGGCGGCGTGGAATGGTCGCCGATGGCGATCGATCCGAACCTGCGCCTGAGCTATGCGATCAACCTGCATCAGCCGATGACCTACACCGTGCGCTCGACCCCCTATCCCGAGGGCAAGCTGTGGCTGGGCGGTTCGTTCGACGTGATCCCGGATGAAGAGCAGTGGGGCAATGTCACCGCCGTGGACTATGACACCGGCGGCATCGCGTGGCAGGTCAGAACCGCCGAACCGATGATCGGCGGCATTCTTGCCACCGCGGGCGGCCTGGTCTTTACCGGCGAGGGCAACGGTCTGTTCAAGGCCTATGACAGTTCCAACGGCGGCGAGCTGTGGCGCTTCCAGGCCGGGGCCGGGGTCAACGCGCCTCCGTCCAGCTATACGGTGGAAGGCCAGCAGTACATCGTCGTCGCCGCCGGCGGCAACGCACAGCTCAACTTCAAGCGGGGCAACAACATCATCGCCTTCACGCTGGCCGACTGAGGCTGCAGAAAACTGACGAAAGGGGCGGGCTGACCAGTCCGCCCCTTGTTTGCATGGAGACCAAAACATGAGATTGCCCTTTGCCACGTTGGCAATATCCCTTGCCGTCCTGGCATCCCCCCCCGCCGCAGTGGCGATGGAAGACTTCGTCCTGGAAGACGAGGTCGCGCTGTGCAGCAGTTGTCACGGCGAGGATGGCATTCCGATTGAACCGGAGTACCCCATCATCTGGGGGCAGGAGTATTTCTACATCTACACCCAGTTGCGCGACTATGCCGCCGGACGCCGCGAGCATGACCTGATGACCGGCATCGCCGCCGAATACACGCGGGATCAGGCCAAGGAACTGGCGGCCTATTTCGCCGAGAAACCCTGGCCCGCCATCCCCGCTCAGATCGAGGACGGCGACTATCAACTGGCCGAAAAGGGCATCACTGGCGGTCAGTGCAGCGCGTGTCACGGCAAGTGGCAGGGTGACAGCCGCATTCCCCGCATCGCGGGCCAGCAGCCGGCCTATCTTGTGCAGACCATGCATGACTTCAAGAACGACGTGCGTATGAACGCGCCCGATCTGAACAGCACCATGAAGCAGCTCGACGATCCCACGATCGATGCGTTGGCCCGCTATTTCACGACCATCGCGGTGCAGTAGCCTCAGGGTTGTAGAAGCGCGCGGATCTGGTCATTTGCGGCCAGATCCGCGGCGCGGGCGCCCGTCTTGTCCTGAAGGCCGGGATTGGCGCCCGCCTGCAACAGGTAGTCCACCATCATCAGATGCCCGCGTTCGGCTGCGATCATCAGCGCCGTGCGGCCCCGGTCATCCTGACGGTACAGCAGGGCGCCGGCGTCCAGCAACTGCCGCGCCACCTCGATCCCGTCCGCCGCCGGGGCGTCATTGGCATGGCCCGCCGCCCACATCAGCGCGGTCAGATCGAACCCCCAGACCTGATCCGCATCAGCGCCTGCAGCCAGAAGCTGCCCGACGATGGCGGGAAAGGCCCGCCCGGCAGCATAGACCAGCGCGCCCTTGCCGTGGCGATCCTGCACATCGGGATCTCCGCCCGCCTCCAGCAGGGCGCCCAGCATCCGGCTGTCGCCCTCGAAAGCGGCGGCCATGACCGGGGTGATGCCCTCGCGGTTGGCCACGTTCACATTTGCCCCGGCGGCGATCAGGTCGGTCACCATGCGGCGGCGGCTGGCCTGCACAGCGGCCAGCAGCGGGGTAGTGCCGCCAAGGTTGGCATGGTCCAGAACCGCGCCATGATCCAGCAGGCTGGCCACGATCTCGCGCGCGCCGCGTGCCGCCGCCACGTTCAGGGGCGTCCCGCCAAAGCGGTTGCGGGCTTCGACCGAGGCGCCCATCTCCAGCAGCCGCGAGGCAATCTCGGGGCAGTTCAGGGCGGCGGCTTCGAACAGCGCCTCGTTCAGGATCCGGCCTTCCAGATGGGCGGGCGATTGCGCGATGCGAACATCCAGCGCCGCGCAGACCGGCTTGGCAGGTTGCGCCTGAACCGCCGCAGCGGTGGCCAGAATGACAAGCGACAGCGAAACAGGCCGGATCATCTGACGACGAAAACTCCGCGGAACCCCTGGGTATCCAGACCCTCGACGTAGAACGGGTATTCGCCCGGCCGCTGGGGGATGAACCAGATGTCGATCTCGCCCTCGTCGTCGAATTCAACGGCGTGAAGTCCGAAGGGTTTGACCTCCTTGTCCTCGATCACCACCTGGTCGATCCAGCTTTCGCGGAACAGGCCCGGGGCCAGCAGTTTGTATTCCTCCAGCCCGTCAGCCTGAATGCGCCAGCGGTAATACACCCCGGTTTCGATCTCGTAGCTGGTGATGGAAAACCCGGTGGCGGCATCCAGAACCAGCGGGTCAAGCCGTTCGGCGCGACGCGTCTTGTCGCCTTCGGCCGCAACGGCGCTTGCCAGTCCCAGAAGAGCAATCGACACCCACAGTGACTTTGTAAGTCCGGGCATGTGCTGTTTGGCCTCCCCGCCAGTTTGCGTTGGCCAGAGGCTAGCACCGGGCACGTCGGCAAGGCAATGATGGTGGTATGGTTTCTTCAGGCCCCGCAAGAGTTTACGTCGGAAGCCCTGCGGTTCGGCACAGGGTGGCACCGGACGCGTCATTGGCGCGAGATGTCATGGATCCTCAGATCGTCGCCGCAGATGTCACGAGCCAGATCCACCACGTGTTCGTGATGGGTGAAATAAAGCGCCTGACCGTGACGCCCCATTTCCCGCAGCAGGCTGATCGCTGCCGAGGTGCGGGTGTTGTCGAAGGTTTCCATGATGTCATCGGCCAGAAACGGCAGCGCGATCCCCTTGGCGGCATATTCGCGATACCCGGCCAGTCGCAGCGCAAGGTAAAGTTGAAACCGCGTACCCTTCGACATCTCGGCGGCGGCCACCGACCGCTTGTCCTCGGCGCGCAGGGCCAACAGGATTTCCTTGTCGCCATCGGTCTGGGTCTTCAGGTCCTCGTAACTTCCCGAGGTGAGGGTTCTGAAAGCCTCGGCCGTTGCCGCCAGCATGCCGCTGCGATGGGCGTCGCGATACTGGCCAAGCGCCAGTTCCGCGGCTGCAAGGCCGATCTGCACCCGAAGGTAGCGGCGGGCCTTTTCGGCAAGGTCGAGCGCCAGGGTCGTCGCCTGTTCCGACAGGCGGGCCACCGCATCGTCGCCGCCGAGGGCCTGCAACTCTTTTTCCGCAATACGCAGGTTTCCGATGGCCAGATCCACCTCCCGGTCAGCCGCTGCCAGATCCCGTTCAAGGGTGGCGCATTGGGTGCTGATCCCGGGCAGGTCATGGGCCTCCAGCAGGGCGGCGGCGGCCGGGAAATCCTTGCAGCCCAGCCGTGCGGCAATGTCGTTCTTCTGGGCCGTGATCCTGCCGCGCAGGGTCTCGGCCTCGCGCGCCTTCGACACGGCATCGACAAGGTCAGCGGCGGTCTGGAGGGCTTCGGCGTCGGGGAAGCCCTGCGCCATCTTTCGCAATGCAGCGTCCACGTCGCGCAGTTTCGCGGAGGTTGTAGCTTCCGTCCGCTGGTGCCGGGCGATCTGCTCCAACCGAGCGTCTTGCGCGGACGCGGCAGCCTTGGCCGTATCAAGACGCCGTTTCAGGGCCGATGCGGTGGCGAGCGGATTGTCCTGTACCGTTTCGCCCAGATCGCGGGCCAGACGGTCGACCGAAAGGCGAAAGTCGTCAAAGTCCTGCTCCATGGCCAGAATACGCTCCTGCAGCCCGTCGCGACTGGCAACGGTCTGCAGGAGCTTTCGCAAGCGGGGCAGTGCGTCGAGAAAACCCGATGGCCTGCGCAGCGGGACGGGCAAGTCCTTGCCGGCAGCTTCCCAATCCAGGGTCGCCGCATCAAAGGCGACTTCGGCCTCTTTCAGCGCGGCGACGCGCTTCTGATGGGCGTGTTGCGCGGCCTGCAGGGACTTGCGCGACGCGGCATTTTGCGCGGCAATTTTGGCCCGCCGATCCCCCTCGTCCGTGGCCAGGTCCGCAAGCCGCGCCAGCGGTGTCCTGTCTCTGTGCGGCAGGCCGAGCACCTCCCGCAAGCATCCCGCAGCTTCAGCGGCCACCGCCTTGCTAGCCGCAAGCGCGTCTTGCGCCCGCGCGCGCTTTTCGGATGTGTCGTGCGCACGGCGCAACCGGGCGTGCCAGTCCTGCAGGTCCAGCGGATTGAAGTCTTCCGGCAAGCCGAAACCTGCGAGCAGGGCCCGAAACTCCGCCAACAAGGCGTCGCGGGCCGCGATGGCCGTCTGACAGGTGGTGTCTGCCTCGGACCAGACCGCCCTTGCCTCGGACACGGCCACCTTCGCGTCACGAATCCGGGCGCGGTCCTGCGCCATGCCAAGACGTGCGTCCTGCAGGGTGTCGTGTACCAGCATCTGGCGATGGAAGGCCTGCGCCGTGGCGTGCGACAGGGTGGTCTCATGTGTTTGCCACAGGGTATCACGCTGCTGCCGCGCGGCATCTGCCTCGGCATCGGTTACGCCGCCGCAAGCCCGCGAAAGTTCGTCAAACCGGGCCGTCAATTTTTCCAGATCCAGCTTTGCGCTGGCGCGCTTGTCCTGCGCCCTTTCAAGGGTTTGCAGGCACAGGCGCCAGGTCTCCAGACGCCGCGCAAGCTGCGCGTCAGACACCAGAAGGTCCGGCAGGGTTTCGGGCGTCCCGCGCCAGGGCAGAAGGCCGGCACAGTCGTGCGCGAGCTCCGTCTCGATGGTGGCAAGCGCGTCATCAGCCCGGTCCTTGCGCTCGGCAAGAAGGTCTGGGGTCAAGGCGGTCAGGGTCGCCCGCAGATCGGTCGGGTCTGCGTCGTCCTCTGCCGGTGTCTCTTCCACCACGCGGGCGAGCGTTTCGGCGGCCGCGTCGCATTCCCGCCGGCGATCGTCCAGCGTGCGGTGTGCGGCCTCGACGGCGCGGGCGAGGGCTTCCTTGGCAGCCAGCGCGGCCTCGCCCGGCGGGGCGGTGTCCGACGGCCAATCCAGATCGCGGTGCAGGGCGCGGATGTCGGCCTCAAGCTCAAGGCGTGTTTCACGCCGTTTGGGCAGATCGTCCTCGGCGTCCACGGCCCGCGCCCAGGGTCTGTCCATCACCTGATCGATCCGGTCGCGTTGGGCCAGAACCTGCGGATCAAGCTCTGCCGCCTCTGCATCCCGTGTCATCTGGTCGATGGACTGCCGCGCCTCGGATTGCCGGGTGCGCGCCGTGGCCTCGGCCTCCTTCAGGCTGTTGGCCTCTTTCACCCATTGGTCCGGCACGGTCGGATAGGCGGCGAAAGGCGCCAGGTCGTCCTCGGCCTGCCGGAGGCGCACCAGAAGCGGCAGGCCGTCCGCGATGGCGCGGGCGTGCGACAGGTCGGACTGGATCGCCTTCCGGGCGGCGCGGGCGTCGGCGTCGTTCTGCCGGGCGGTCTCAAGGTCTTTCTTCAGGCGGTGATAGCGGCTGGCCGTCAGGTCGTTGTCCCGGATTTGCTTTTGCAGATCGGCAAGGACGTGCTTGCCGAGGGCCAGCTGTGTCTTGCGGCCTTTCGGTTTGTGAAACGCCTCGGCCCCGGTTCGCAGGCGTTCCAGAGTTCGGGTCATGTCCGACAGACCCGCCGCCGCCGAGAACAGAAGCTCGCCAAGGTTGCCGCCGCTGGCAAGGATGTCATTGCCGCCTGCCTCGATGGTGTCGTCGTCCAGCGAGAACATGGCGCGGTATTGTTCGCGGGTGATGCCCGCCAGCGCGCCCGCGAGGACGGTTTCCCCCACGGGTTGGTCGTTTGCATCCAGAAGGCTGTTTTTCTGTCGCTTGATCCGGGTCAGACCGACCGGGCTTCCGTCGATCTCCAGCACGCCCCCGACCCGCATCCGGTCATAATCGTGGTGGAAATTATAGGGGCTGCGCGTCGGCATCCCGTAGAGCAGATCCAGGTAGCCTTCGAAGGCGGTCGTCTTGCCGGCCTCGTTGGGGCCATAGATCACATGCAGGTCGGACCGGTCCGGGCTGTGCACGCCAAAGTCGATGGAAAAATCCGTGAAGCGGCCAAAGCGGGTCAGATCGAGGCGCCGAAGCCGCATCACGTTGTGTCTCCGCCCTGCGGGGCTGCGAGGCGGGCGGCAATATCCTCGACCCCCTCGGCGGTCAGGGTCTTGGCCAGGGCGGTCAGTTCATCCTCGATTGCACCAAGGGCGTCGCGGATGTCGGGGGGCAATTCGCTGGCCAGGGCGCGCACAAGTTCCACGGCGCGTTCCTCGAAGGCCGGGGTTGCGATCAACTCCTGCATGAGGCCTGCCAGCTCGGCCCCGGCAATGCCATCCGGCGCGGAGCGGGGGTGCGCGGACAGCGCAACTTCCAGCTTCTCGATGGCAATCCCTCCGATCCCGACAAGGGCCTCGGACAATTGAAACTGAAACTGATCCTGATCCCGGCGAATCTTCCATGCCAGGTCGGTGGTGCCGGTCAGGGTCACGCGCGCCACCAGAAAAGCCGCGCCGCACTGCCCGGCCCTGTCGCGCAATCGGTCCAGAACCGCGCCCTGTGCGTCGCGCCAATCGTCGATCTGGCCCAGATCACAGGCCACCGCCTCGAAGATCACGACCGAGGTGGGGATCTCTTCCAGCGTGGCATGGCCATCCTCGACCGTGACCAGCGTTGCGCTTTTGGGCCCGGCTTCGCCGATATCGCGGCCCTGCGGCATGCCGGGCATGACGATGAACGGGTGTTCTGCGTAGATCTTGCGGCGATGAATATGACCCAAGGCCCAGTAGTCGAAGCCATGCCCGGTCAACTCGCGCAGGCTGCAGGGCGCGTAGGTGTCATGCCCCGCCGCCCCGGCGAGGCTGGTGTGCAGCAGCCCGATGTTGAACAGCCCCGCCACCGGCGCCCTCAACCGGGGCAGAAGGCTGTCCGGGGCCGAGGGCTGGCTGAAGCTGACGCCGTGGATGGCCACACCGTGTTCGGGGATCTCGACGACGCCGCCGTGGCCCGAGAACAGGGTCACGTTGGGCGGCATCTGGATCTCGCGCGACGGCGTGCTTTCGGCGTCATGGTTGCCGCGGATCAGGAAGACGCGAATGCCGGCGCTGTTCAGACGTTCGAACTGGCCGGTGACGAAGGCTGCGGTCTTCATGCTCTTGATATCGCCATCGAACAGGTCGCCGCTGATCAGCAGGGCGTGGGCTTTCTGCGTGATGCACGTGTCCACGATGACTTGCAGGGCCTGACGGGTGGCCGATCCGACACGCAGGGCAAGTTCCTCGTCCTTCAGGGCAAGGCTCTTGAGCGGGGAATCGATGTGGAGGTCGGCGGAATGAATAAATCTGAACATGTGCGCGCAGCATCTGGAAGGCGTCGAGTCGATGCAACGGCCATTCGTCTGCACCTGTCAGATTGGCGCATCGCAAAAAATTGGGGGGACTGTCCCAAGGCGCCACCGGGCCTCGGGACAGTAGATGTTTCTCAATAGGTGGCGCGCCCGCCGGACAGGTCGAAGACGGCCCCGGTCGAATAGGAGCATTCCGCGCTGCACATCCAGCTGACCATGGCCGCGATCTCGGCCACGCTGCCCATGCGCCCCATCGGGATCTTGGCCAGCATATAGCCGATCTGTTCCTCGGTCACATCGGCCAGCATCTCGGTCTCGATCACTGCGGGGCAGACCACATTGACGCGGATCCCGGTCCTGGCCAGTTCTTTGCCCAGCGACTTGGTCAGGCCGATGACACCGGCCTTTGACACCGAATAGGCGCTGGCATTCGGGTTGCCGTCCTTGCCCGCCATCGACGCGATGTTGACGATCCGGCCATAATCGTTCTGCGCCATGTAGGGCACCACGGCGCGGCAAGTATGGAAGGTGCCGTTCAGGTTCACGTTCAGGACCGCGTTCCATGTGTCCAAAGGATAGTCCGCCAGCGGCGTGTTGACCCCGGCGATCCCGGCGGCATTCACAAGAATGTCGATGCCACCCATTGCCGTGCTGGCGGCTTTTGCGCCGGCCTCGACACTGGCGTAATCCGAGACATCGACCGTGCGGGCAGACACCGGCCCGAACGAGGACAGCGATTGCCGGGCGGTTTCCAGAAGCGCAGGATTGATGTCCCACAGATCCACTGCGCCGCCGCTGGCAAGGATCTTCTCGGCGATGCCAAAGCCCATGCCGCGCGCGCCTCCGGTAATGACGGCCCGGCGTCCGTTCAGATCAAGGGTGTTCATGTGTCACGTTCCTCAAAGCTGGGGGAAGTGGGCCGGTGCGTCTGCCGCACAGATCCGCAAGTACCACCTGCTGCCAATACCGAACGCGACACTGTTTTGCCGTGCGGCAGGCACCCTCCCGTGAAAATCGTTGTTCCGTCCATCCGGCCTGCGGCGGCCATGGATCGGCCTGCCTTCGGTGTTCTTAGCCTCTGGGGGAAAGAGTTGGAACCCGGAGATGCGGGTTTTTTGTTCTACCAAAACGGGCAAGGCGGTGTTCGGAACCAAAGTGTCAGCATGTCTGGCAGGGAGAAACGCCCGGGCGGAGACCGGTTGTTCGCGCCTTCTATCCCCAGTCTTGATGGCTGGCACGCGGCTGGACCCGATGATGCACTACCGGAATCTCGGCGTCTCTTCTTGTGCAGGTCGTGGTGAGTCGGGCACGGAAGTGTGTTGTTCTGCAGGATCAAGTTCGACTAAATTGAAAGCGAATGCAAAACGCTTATCGTGATTTAAATATTAGTGTATATAAGGACAATGGCGCTGCAATTCCGCCGTTAACAAATACGTTTGCAAAGTCATCGCGCCCCGTCTAGATTTTCCAGAACCCAAAAGAAGGACTCCTGATCGTGGCCGATACCGACATCTCCTTTCCCGGAATCCAGCATCGAAAGGCCCCAGTGCGTAATGCCGCGACCGATGCACAGGATATCGTGGCGACCGTGGCCGGGGTATTGACTGCGGTCCGATCAGATGGCGACGCGGCCGTGCGCGCCTATGCCAGGAAGTTCGACAACTCCGACCTGGACTCCTTCGAAGTCAGCATGGCGCAGCGCGAGGCGGCTGTTGCGACGCTCGACCCCCAGACCCGCGCGGACACCGAGTTTGCCATCGCCAATGTGCGCGCCTTTGCCGAGGCGCAACGGGACACGATGTTGCCGCTGGAGGTTGAAATCCGGCCCGGAGTGCATCTGGGTCACCGGATAATTCCGCTGGAACGGGTGGGCTGCTATGTACCCGGCGGGCGCTATCCGCTGCTGTCCGCGCCGATCATGACCATCGTGCCGGCTCGCGTTGCGGGAGTGGAGGAAATCATCGCCTGCCTGCCGCCCAATGCGCATGAGGCTATGGTGGCGGGGTGTCACCTGTCAGGTGCCGACCGGATCTTCCGCATCGGCGGGGCGCAGGCGATTGCGGCCATGGCCTATGGCACCCAAACCGTGCCGCGCGTCGACAAGATCGTTGGCCCCGGCAACGCCTTCGTGAATGAGGCCAAGCGGCAGGTCTTCGGCCCCGTCGGGATCGATCAGCTGGCCGGCCCTTCCGAGATCTACACCCTTGCCGACAGCACCGGCGATGCCGAGACCATCGCCACCGATCTGCTGGCGCAGGCCGAGCATGACGTGCGCACGCGGGTCGGGCTGATCACCACCGATGGCGCTTTGGCCGACCGGGTCATTGCCGAGGTCACCCGTCAGTTGGGCGAATTGGCAACGGCGGCGACTGCCAGCGTCGCGTGGCAGGACTATGGCGAGATTGCCGTGGCTGCGGATGAGGCGGCGATGCTGGCCTATTCCGACCACATCGCGGCAGAACATCTGCAGGTGCACACCGCCGACCCGCAGGCCACAGCACGCAAGCTGCGCCACTACGGCTCGCTGTTCATCGGCGAACTGGCCAGCGTGGTCTATTCCGACAAATGCTGCGGCACCAACCACACCCTGCCGACCATGGCGGCCGGGCGCTATACCGGCGGGCTTTGGGTCGGTGCCTATGTGAAGGTGGCCACCCATCAGTGGATGGAGCCGGAAGGCGTGCGCGCCGTGGCCCCGCCCGCCGTGCGCCAAAGCCGCAGCGAAGGTCTGGACGGCCATCGCCGCGCCGCGCAACTGCGCTTGGATCGGCTTCAGGCCGGTTAAACGGAAAGGGCGCCCCTGCATAAGGCTCCCGGTATCCCGTTTCGGAAATATGCCGGCGGGCAGTTGACCGCGATCAGGTGCGGGCCTTTTCGAAGGCGGTCCAGGCGGCCTCGAAAGCGGCGAAATCGAAGTTCTCGCTGCGCGCCGGGTCCAGAACCAGCCGTTCGTTCGACTGCATCCTGGCAATGGCTGCTTCCAGTTGATCCACCACCTCGGGCGGGATCACCACGGCGCCGTGGCGGTCGGCGTGGATCAGATCGCCCGGCCGCACCACCATCTCGAAGACCGTGACCGGCACATCCAGCGCGGTCACATGCACGAATCCATGGCTTGGCCCGATCGAGCCTGCGACCACCGGGAAATCCGGGGCCATATCGCCCAGATCGCGCATTACCCCGTTGGTCAGTGCCCCGGCCATCCCGAACCCCTTGTGAACCACCGTGTTCACTTCGCCCCAGAAGGCCCCGATGGCGTTGGGGACGTCCTCGTCCTCGACCACACAGACCGAGGGTTTGGGCGCTTCGGCCATGTTCCTGTAGTATTGCATCCGCCGGGCGCGGGTTGCCTCCGGGGCTTCGGTGGGAGGGGTCAGCCCGCGTATTTTCGCCGTGACCGCATATCCGACCATGACCCGGTTCGGGTCGCTGGCCAGAACAGTGCCCCGTGTGAAGGCGTTGAAGCCGCGCTGGCCTTGCGCCACCTCGATGGCGTTGCAGACCGTGGGCGTGTCCACAGAGTTCAGAAGGGTCAGAAGGGAAGGTGTCATACGGCCTCCAGCCAGCGGCGCAGGGCCGCGTTGGTTGCGTCGGGTTGTTCCAGGGTGGGCAGATGCCCGGCGTTCGGGATGATTTCCAGCCGTGCGCCGGGGACGAGGTCGCGGATCAACTCGTGCCGGTGGATCGGGCAGAGCGCGTCCTCTGTGCCGCACAGGGCAAGGGTCGGCACCTTCAGGGCGCGCAGGGTGTCTTGCTGGTCGGGGCGGCTGGCCAGGGCGCGGGACTGGCGGATGAACACCTCGGGGCCCAGGTCCTCTGCCATCTTCATGCACAGGTTCAGGATGTCCTGCTTGTCCGGCCCGTCGGCCAGATAGCGCGGCTTCATCTCGTCGCGCATGACGCTGCGCAGTTCCCCGGCCCGTGCCTTGGCGATTTGCGGTGCGCGCATCGCGGCCACCTCGGGCACCTCGGCCTTGGGATTGGT
The DNA here is from genome assembly GCF_040689105.1 of Meridianimarinicoccus marinus. NCBI lineage: Bacteria > Pseudomonadati > Pseudomonadota > Alphaproteobacteria > Rhodobacterales > Paracoccaceae > Meridianimarinicoccus > Meridianimarinicoccus marinus. The sequence continues at coordinate 7,586 of NZ_JBFBVU010000022.1, read as the reverse complement.
GTCCAGAAACGCCGCCCCGGCAATCCGCTCGGGGGCCTGCCGGATCACCTCCATCGCCACGATGCCGCCCATGGACAGCCCGCCCAGAGCAAAGCGGTCTGGCGCGTTGTCCAGCACCAGCCGGGCCAGTTCCTGCATTGTGTCGGCTTCGGTGATCGACAGGACATGTACCGGGCGCGCGTCCTGAAAGGCCGCGATCTGCGGGCCGAACAGGCGGGCGTCGCACATCATGCCGGGCAGCAGCACAAGCGGGGTCACGGGGCTTCCCCTTCGCCGTCAGGGGTCAACGTGCCGATCATTTCGCCAGCCTCGCGCCTTCGGCCAGCGCGCCCAGCTTGGCATAGGCGATCTCGGGATCGACCGCGCCGAAGCCCGCGAAAGTGCCAAAGCCGCAATCAGATCCGGCAATCACCCGGTCCGCGCCGACGATATCGGTGAACCGCGCGATCCGCTGGGCCACAAGCTCGGGGTGCTCGACGAAATTGGTGGTCGTATCCACCACGCCCGGCACCAGGATCTTCCTGTCGGGGATATCGGCCTTGCGATCGCGGAAGGTAGTCCATTCATGTCCGTGGCGCGGGTTCGAGGTTTCGAACAGCACGTAATCCGCCTTGGCCGACATCAGCGTGTCGAACATCTTGGCCATCGGAATATCGCAGACATGCGGGCCTTCGTAGTTGCCCCAGCAGATGTGGATGCGGATCTTGTCGGCGGGAATGTCTGACAGCGCGTGGTTCAGGGCCTCCACATGGCTGGCGGCGATCCGGATGAACTCCTCGTCGGACAGATCGTTGAACAGCATGTGCCGCGACAGCGCCAGGTCGGGGCAATCCAGTTGCAGGTCCAGACCGCTGGCGACGATGGTTTCGTATTCCGCTTTCATCGCGTCGGCGAGTGCGGCCAGATAGGCCTCGCGCGTCTTGTAGAAATCGTTCTGCAGGAACAGCGAGATCACGCCGGGAGAGGCGGCATTCATGAAACCGCGATCCACCCCGTGCGTGTTCATCGCGGCCTTCAGGTTGGCGATGTCCTTTTCCAGCTCGCCCTGGCCCTTCGACTTCACCTCGCCCACGCACATCGGGCGGGCGTATTGCGGAGTTCCGCCGTCGTCGGCCAGACGCTTCAGAAAGCTGGGAAATTTCTTCAGATCGGCGGGCGCATTGCGAGGGCTGTCGCCGTCAAAACCGGTGTAGCGATCCTTGACATAGGTGGCATAGCTGATCTTCGAGGTTTCGCCGTCACTGACAATGTCGATCCCGGCGGCGACCTGTTTGGCAACCGTGTCATCCACGGCCTGGGTCATGGCCGCGTCGAATTCGGCGGCGTCGTAGGGGGTGCCGCGTTCGCGGGCAAAGATGAAGTCCACGACGGTTTGCGTGCGCGGCAAAGAGCCGACATGAGTGGTGAGGATTTTGCCCATCGGGAGCCTCTTTCGAAAGGATTGGAAGAAGAAACGGGCGCGGCGAATGATCCGCGCCCGAGGTCTGTCAAAACGTCAGCCTTGCCAGGTGTGGCCCGCCGGATCATCGGTGGCGACCACATGGTACAGGCTGGCCTCGCCGGTCATCGAGGGCACCGCGTTGTGACGCAGGTTCTCGGGCACCGACATGGTGTCGCCGGGTGCCAGAACCGCTTCGCCCGCCGCGTGATCGCCATTGCCGTCCCAGCGCACACGCCAGTGGCCGCGCATCGGCATCAGGACCGAAGGCTTGTCATGGGCGTGCATCTCGTCACTGGCGCTGTCGCGGGTCATGAATCCCACTTCGAAGCCGGGCTTGTCGCGCAGAACGCCGTTTTCGCCGATCACCACCGCCGGGGTCTTGTCGGCCAGCGCCATCAGGTCCCAGTAGCGGGCGACATGGTTGGGCAGCACCTCGGCGGTGGTGGGCTCGGGCCGCTTGGTCAGTTCCGCGTCGCTCATCAGCGGCATCGGGTTCACGCCGTCGGGCAGTTGCTGGCCCTTCTTGGTGTCATAGAGCTTGCCGTTCTCGCCCAGCACAAGGCCGTGGTCGGCGGCATCCTCGATCACCTGCGGCGCCCACATGACACCGCCCCCGGCATCGTCGCCGCCAAGGATCGCCATGATCATTCCATAGTCGGTGCCGATGTTTTCGAAGCCGCGAAAGATGCCGGTGGGAATGTTGAAGATGTCGCCTTCTTCCAGCACCACCTCACCGGCAGTGCCCCAGCGGCCCCAGAAAAAGCGCCAGCGGCCTTTCAGCACGAAGAACGCCTCGGCGGTGTGGTGGTCGTGCAGTGAGTTGCGGCAGCGCGGCGGCTGACCCGCCGCTCCGATATTGAACCCGTGCGGCAGGCTGATGTGCACATGCTGGTCGGGGCTTTCCGAGACGCCGCCGCCGATGATGGTGAAGTTCTCCTTCTGGTCGCTGCCCGGTGTATGGGCATCGATGAAGGCGGTCTTGCAGGGTTGCAGTTCGCCATAGCGAACAATGCGCGAGGTCATGTCTTGAGATGTCATGTCGGGTTTCCTTGGGGTGCCGGATCGTCCGAGCGCCGGCGTGTCGAACAATATTCCGCGAACACGTTCACCGCGCCGGGCGGATGATTGTTCAGCCGTCGCGCACGGCGGCTGGCCAGATAGCCGTGCAGGGCACAAAGCGTGCGGGCGGGGCGGGGCATGGCGTCAGGCTCCGGCCAGCAGGATCTGTTTCCAGATCGCGGTTTCATCCCAAAGGCTCCATTCCCGGCGCAGTCCCCAGGGGCCGAATTCGGCATGGGTAAAGCCCATGGTGTGCACCTGCGCCCCGGTCGGGGCGCCAAAGCGGCCATGACCGCTGTGTGCGCCGTCCAGGCTCCAACGGATGGCGGCGCGGTCGGGTTCGCCGGGATCGTTGCGGCCGGTCTTGTGATGGATGGTGAAACGGGCGTCAGGAAAGGCCGCGCGCAGTTGCATCCATTCGGCTTCAACAGCGGGGCGGCCCCAGCCGGTGACGCCGCCGGCGTGGTAGAAGCTGACCGCCCGGTCGTAGTCCCGCCCGACGGTGGCGACGTCATAGTCCATGATGCGGCTCAGGATGTCGGCCAGACGGTCGCCCAGTTCGTGACCGTTGCCGGTGCCCGCATAGGGGCCGGGGCGATCCTGATCCGGGGTGAAGGGCCGCGTGGCTTGGTCGGGGCCACCTTCACGCGCGATTTGCTCCGCCGCCCAGTCGCGGGGACTGTGGCCCAGCTGTTGCACCATCGACGAGACATCATAGCACAGCCATTCGTCGGTGATGACGTCATCCTGAACGAAGCAATCGGCGATGCAGCGGGTGGTGACGCGCTTGCCCGTGGGGGCGCCGAAAACGCCGTGGCCGGTGTGGGTGCCGGTGATGACCGAGCGGTGCGAGGACAGATAGCCCTCTGCCTCGCTCCCGCACCAGATCACATCGTCCCCAAGGATTTCCCGGTCGGGAAAGGCCGCTTGCGCGGCCAGCGTGTCCTTGATGACGCCCTCGGTTCCGAGGATCAGCGCCTGGGTCGAGCGCATCACCATGTCGGTGCCGTAGCTTTCGCGCAGAGAGGCGATCTGGCGCCCCTCCCAGATCTCGAAGGTCACGCCCTGAATATAGTCCGGAAGCGTGGCGAAACGGCTCATTCCACGTTCCCGGTGTGCAGGTGGATCTGTTTCCAGATCGCGACCTCGTCGAGGATCGTGAACTCGCGGCGCAGGCCCCATTCGCCCCATTCCGCATGGGTTGCGCCCATGACATGCACCTCGGCCCCGGTGGGGGCGCCGAAGAAGCCGTGACCGCTGTGCTTGCCGGTCAGCGACCAGCGCACCGCGGCGCGATAGGGGGTGCCGGGATCCTCGCGGCCGATGACATGGTGGATCTTGAACGCGGCTGTCGGGAAGGACGACCGCAGCCGCATCCAGTCGGTTTCGGCGAAGTCAAAGGACCAGCCGCCCCGCGCGCCCCAGTGTTCGGTGCGCGCAGCACGGTCGTATTCGCGGCGGATCACGGTGAAATCCTTGTCCATCATCTGCGTCAGGATGCTGGCCAGCCGCTGGCCCCATTCATTGTCATTGCCCCGGCCCATGTAGGGACCGTCCACGTCGTGATCGGGATGGAACGGGCGCTGGCATTTGTCAGGGCCACCCTCGGTCTGGATCTGGTAGCGGGCGTATTCGACCGGATCCCAGCCCAGTTGCCGGGCAATCCCGCCCACGTCGCGGATCAGCCATTCGTCGTCGATGACATCGGCCTTGGCGGCGCAATCGGCAATCACGCGGATCTCGAAGCGCTTGCCGGTGGGCGGCCCGAAGGCGCCGTGTCCGGTGTGCGTGCCCATGGTCACCAGCCGGTGCGAGGACAGGTAGCGGCCCGTGTCCTGCGTGTCCTGCGACCAGATCACGTCCTCGCCCAACAATTGCCGGTCGGGGAATTCACATAAGGTGGCCAGTGTGCCGTCGATCACCCCCGCGTTGCCGCGCACCAGCCCCGAGGGAAACCGCATCGGGATGTCCTTGCCATAGTAGTGATGCAGGGTCGACAGGCCACGATCTTCCCAGATCTCCTTGGTGATCTTCAGGATGTAGTCGGGCAGGTCCTTGAACTGGTTCGAAAAGTCTTTCATGCGTGTTGTCCGGTCTTGAGCAGGATCTGTTTCCAGATCGCGGTTTCATCAATCAGGGTCCATTCGCGGCGCAGGCTGGGGGTGCCGTCGCCGAAGGGCCCCCATTCGGCGTGGCTGATGCCCATCACATAGACCTCGGCCCCGGTTGGCCGCCCGAAACGGCCCCAGCCGGAGTGCTTGCCGTGCAGCGACCAGCGCACCGCCGAGCGCGGCGGCATCAGCGGGTCGTCGCGCCCGATGACATGGTCGATGGAAAAGGCGGCATCCGGGAAGGCGGCGCGCAGACCCATCCAGAACTGGTCGGCCTCGCTGCGGCCCTGCGTGGTGACATGGCCGGGATAGTGCAGCGCGGCGCCCCGGTCATAAACCGCAGGGATCCGGTCCATGTGGCCCGCCATGATCGCGGACAGCAGATCGGCGTGCTTCTGGCCCCAGGGGTTGTCATTGCCGTGCCGGTCGTAGGGGCCGGGCACGTCAATGGCCGGGGTCATGGGTTCCACGCAGTTCTCGGGCCCGCCCTCGCGCGCGATCAGATCGCGGGTCCAGTCCACCAGGTCAAAGCCCATTTGCTGGACAATGGCCGACTGGTCACGCACCAGCCATTCGTCATAGACCGCGTCGTCGCGGATCGCGCAATCGGCCAGAATGCGATAGGCCAGCCGCTTGCCTGTCGGCGCCCCATAGGCGCCGGGGCGGCTGTGGGTGGCCGTGCAGATCAGCCGGTGCGAAGACAGGAAGGCCTCCGACGTCTCGGTTCGGCCCTCGGGATCCTCGCACCAGATCACATCCTCGCCCAGCAGTTCCCGGTCGGGAAATTCGGCCAGCGTGGCCATGGTCGCGGCAATGACATTGGTGTTGTCGGTCAGCACCGAGGCGGGCGAGCGCACGATCAGCCCCGGCGCATAGCGGCTGTGCAGGCTGCCGATCTGACGGGCTTCCCAGATCTCGTAGGTGATACCGTTGATGAAATGCGGCACGTCGCGCCACTTTGGGTTGAAGCCATGCATGGGGGCTAGGATCCTGTCGTCTTTCGGGTGCTGCAACGCACCACGAGTTCGCCTTCGATGGTGATCCGCTCGGGCGCGATCTCGGCGTCCTCGATGCGGGTCATCATCGCCTCGACGGTGCGGGCGACCATCTTGTTGATGGGCTGGCGATAACTGGTGAGGTCATAGGCGGGCCAGGCGGCCATGGGCACATCGTCGAAACCCACGATCCCCACGTCCTGGGGGATCTTCAGGTCCAGCTTGAACCGCAGCGCATCCATGACCGCGAAGGCCATGTGGTCATTGGCGACAAAAGCTGCCTCGGGACGGTCGCTGCCGGCAAACATCTCAAGTGCTGCGGCGCGGGCCTTGGCGTAGACGAAACCGCCATCCTCGCGGGCGCAGATCTTCAGCCCGGCCTCGGCCAGCCCCTCGCGAAAGCCCGTCTCGCGGTGCTGCTGGGTCGAGGCGCCCTCGAAGCCCGCCAGATAGCCGATCCGGCGATAGCCGCACTCGACCATATGATGTGCCAGCACCTTGCCGCCCAGGTGGTTGTCGGTGGTCACGGAACACAGGCGCGGGTCTTCCTGATCGCGGTTGAACAGCACCACCGGGATGCCGTGATCGGTGCAGCGCTGCGCCAGGTCCGACGACATGGATACCGAGGCCAGGATGATCCCGTCGACCTGGTAGTCGAGGATTTCCTTCATCACATGCTGCACATCGCCAACCGTCGGGGCGGCCATGAAGACCAGCGCGTGATAGTTCTGCTGTTGCAGGGCGACCGACAGTTTCTGGATCGCCTCGGGGTAGAACTGGTTGTCCAGATAGGCCACCACAAGGCCAATGATCCGGCTGCGCCCGGTGATCATCGCGCGGGCCACGCGGTTGGGGCGATACCCCAGTTCCTCCGCCGCGCGCATCACCTTGTCCCGCATCTCTTTCGAGGCGCTGGCGCCCGGCGTGAAGACGCGGCTGACAGCCGATTGGCTGACCCCGGCCTTTTCCGCGACTTCAAGCGATGTGATCCGCGGATTGTGCATCAATCTGCCGTCCATCCGCCGTCGAGCAACAGATGCGTGCCGGTCATCAGACCCGAGGCGTCCGAGGCCAGGTAGACCACCGCGCCCATCATGTCGGAAACCTCGCCGACCCTGTCCAGCTTAATCTTCTCCATGACCCAGGCCAGACGGTCGGGATCGTCGAAGGTGGCTTGCGACAAGGCTGTGCGCACGAAGGTGGGGCAGATGGTGTTCACCCGGATGCCCTGCTTGCCCCATTCCAGCGCCATGGCCTTGGTGAAGCCCTCGACCGCGTGTTTGCTGGCGCAATAGACCGCCCGGTCGATGCCGCCCACGAAGGCCATCTGGCTGGAGATGTTGATCAGGCTGCCGGGGCGCCCTGCCTCGATCAACCCCTTGGCAACGGCGCGGGTCAGGAAATAGGCGCCCTTGATATTCAGACCGGCAACGGCATCGAAATCCGCTTCGGTGGTGTCCAGCGCCGGGCCGTGCCGCGCCAGACCGGCCGAGTTCACCAGCACGTCGAACGGGCCGGCTTCGGCCACAGCACGCGTGGTGGCCTCCACATCCGCCACATCCAGCGCCAGTGCCTGTGCGGTCATGCCGGCGGCCTGCATCTGTGCGACCGCATCGGCCAGCTTGTCCGCCGACCGCGCGGCCAGTGTCACGGCCGCCCCGGCCTGGCCAAGGGCCACCGCGCAGCCCAGCCCGATGCCGGAGGACGCCCCGGCGACAAGCGCGGATTTGCCGTCAAGGCGGAAGGAAGGGGTCTGGGGCAGGGTCATCGGGGTATCCTTGTCAACTGGTGCGTGGGAACAATCGGGAGTCGGGCGGGCCGGGGTCCGCCACGACGGTTTCGGGTCGGCGGGCTACTCGGCCGCGTCCCTGTAGGGCGCGGGTTCGCCGTAGGGGACGTTGAGGCCGCCATAGCGGCGGACGCGCAGGTTGCACTGTTCGGCATGGCCGACGAAGCCCTCCAGCAGGCACAGGCGCGAGC
>NZ_JBFBVU010000153.1:0-233 GCF_040689105.1 Meridianimarinicoccus marinus | reverse complement strand
GGGTTTTGTCACGGACACGTCTGACGACGCTTCTGGCCGGGCACCCGGCTTGCGTGGTCGCGATGGACGCCTGCGCCCCGTCACATCACTGGGGCCGCGTGGCGCAGGAGCACGGCCATGAGGTTCGGCTCGTCCCGGCAGCCTGTGTAAAACCGTTCGTGAAGCGTCAGAAGAACGACCGCGCGGATGCTGAAGCCATCGCGGAGGCAGCCATGCGCCCGACGATGCGGTTC
>NZ_JBFBVU010000152.1:0-234 GCF_040689105.1 Meridianimarinicoccus marinus | reverse complement strand
ATCCTGCCCGTCATGCTCAAGAGCAAGAAGGGCGATGTGGCCTACGCCACCGACGAGCATTTCCGCGCCAACGCCAGCCTGGCCGACATGGCCAAGCTCAAGCCCGCCTTCCTGAAGGAAAACGGCACCGTGACAGCCGGTAATGCCTCCGGCATCAACGACGCCGCTGCTGCCGTGGTGCTGATGGACGCAGCCACCGCCAAAGCCCGTGGCCTGCAGCCTCTGGCCCGCCTG
>NZ_JBFBVU010000151.1:0-235 GCF_040689105.1 Meridianimarinicoccus marinus | reverse complement strand
GGGGGGGGGGAGAGCGTAAGTGAAACAATAAAAAAACAACACACAAAAAAAACAAACACCCAACACACCCACCACCCCCCCCCAACCACCACCCCCCCACCCCCCCCCCCCCCCCCCCCCCCCACCCCCCCCCCCCCCCCCCCCCCCCCAAACCCCCACACACGTAAAAAAAAACCCCCGCCACAAAACCCAAAAAAAAACACCCAAAAAAAAAAAAAACAAAGGGGCCGTCAAA
>NZ_JBFBVU010000150.1:0-235 GCF_040689105.1 Meridianimarinicoccus marinus | reverse complement strand
GTATGGAGCTCAAGCCACGTAAGGCGTTCGGTCCGGTGCGCGTCGCCGTCACCGGTTCGCAGGTGAGTCCGCCGCTCTTCGAGTCGATGGAGATCCTCGGTCGCGACAAGACCCTCGCCCGTCTGGCCGCGGCTCGTGAGATCGCTGCGAAATAGGCCTCTGAACTGCACGTTTGTGGACTTCCGGTAACCCTTTGCTATTGTCTTTCTCGGCACTTTTCCTCAGGGAAAAGGGA
>NZ_JBFBVU010000021.1:0-76143 GCF_040689105.1 Meridianimarinicoccus marinus | reverse complement strand
CGGCAGCCGCCGGGCGGGCGGCGTTCCGTTTCAGATCCCACCCCGCCAGGTCCCCGGCACCGCGCCCCCGCTCCCCCCCCCCCCCCCCCCCCCCCCCCGACAGGCGCTGCCATTTGTAGATCTTGTACACAGCCGTTCGGTGTTCAGGGGATCCTCGCCAATCAGGTTGGGGCGCACGAAGCGGTCCAGCAGTGCCGAGCTGACCTGCGCCGTACCGACGATGATGTGCCCCTCAGGGCCGGTATCTGTCGTAGTGGTCAACAGCGTGCTTGTAGTGTCGCTGACCGGGTCTGGATGGCCTTGTCCGTCGCTGTCGCGCACCGTTTGGGTGGTGTGGCGAAAGGTCTTGGGGGTGACAGATGTGATCTTCATCTTGAGTCCTTCAACAGGCTGGTCTGTGCGCCCGCAGGATCGGGGCGCAATATCGCCCGCATCCGCAGGCAAACGGCACAGGGTGGTCTTGCGCCCCGGCGGGTTGGTAGTGGTGGCGCTGGCGGGTGCCTCGCAGGCTTGGGATCGGAGATTGGCACCGAGCCGAGCAGCGCCTTGGTGCAGGGTGCTGCGGGTTATCGATGATCTGTTCGGTCTCGCCGATCTCGACGATCTTGCCCCGGTACATCACCGCCACGCGGTCGCAGAAATAGCGGATCACCGCCATGTCGTGGCTGATGAAAATGAAGCTCCGCCCCATTTCCGCCTGCAATCGCAACAGAAGGTCCAGAACGCGGGTGCGGATCGAGAGATCCAGCGCCGGGGTCGGTTCGTCCGCGATCGGGATGTCGGGACGGCAGGCCAGCGCCATGGCGATCATCGCCTGCTGGCGCATGCCGCCCAAGAATTCGAACGAAAGGCGATCCAGCGCCCTTTTCGGGTTGGGATTCTTGTCCTGCGCAAGGGCCTCGGCGGGCTTCGGCCTTGTCCACGTCGCGATGCAGGCGAATCGCCTTGCCGCGCAGTTCCAGCGCCGTCAGCTCGACGGTGCCGGTCTGGTCCGGCGTGAACAGGATCCGCCCGCCGTTGATGACGCCGGGACGCGGCATCATGTTCAGGATCGCGCGCGCCGTCACCGACTTGCCCAATCCGCTTTCGCCGACGATGCAGGTGGTCTTGCTGCGGAACCGGTCGAAGTTGACACAGTGCAGGACATCGAACATGCCCGCCGCGGGTAGACGACCTTGGCCAAGCTCCACGGCGCGTTCTTGTACTCGAGGGAAACAGGCCGCCAACGTCGGATCCGAAGTGTACCACGCCGATGTACATAAGGATCAGCGCAAGCAGGAAGTTCGGCGTGGCCAGCACGATGGGGCCGATGGTGGTGGCGATGTAGTCGCCGATGGAATACTTGCGCACGGCCCAATAACCAGGGATGGGAAAGGCAACTGCCCGGGTGAACAGCAGCGTCGAAAAGGCGAGGCAGAAGGTCAGCTCATGCGTTTCCAGATCAGATCCGACACCGGCTGACGCCATTCAAAAGACATGCCGAAATCGCCGACCAGAAGGATGGACACCCACTTGAATTACTGCACGTGCAGTGGCTGATCGAGACCGAAGCGGGCGCGCAGGTTGTCAACCGAGGCCTTGTCCATGATCTCGTTGGTTTTGCCAAGCTTGGCAAAATGGGTCGTCAGATTGTCGCCCGGTGGGACCTGGATCAGCAAGAATGCGACCAACTAGACGGTAAACATGAAAGGGATCATCCAGTGGATCCGCTTGAGGATGAAGCGCTGGATTGGTTTGATTTCCGGAGTTTGGGGGCGGTCCCGGCCCCGCGCAACGGGGGCCGGCAGTGCATTGTCGCAAGCCTGTGGCTTGCTCGGTGTAGAAGGAGATTTGCGGAAGGGGCGGGCTGGGGCCGGGGAACATCTACGCACCCGGCATCGCCATTGGGACGTTGCGCAGCTTGGCGTTCACGACGCCCACCTGATTGCAGGCCGTGGAAAAGCCGATGATCCCGAATTCGTCCGCGGCGATCTGGTGAATTTCGCGGAAGATGTCGAGCGCCTAGTCCCGGTCGATGCCCAGCGAGGGGGCACTCCGCACATCCTTGTTGCGCAGGACGTCGCGCATCGCCGGACCCTTGAGGGTGTGTTTGAAGTGGATCGCCATGATGTTGGAGTTTGCGGGCAGGCCATCATGGATCTTGTAGCCGCCCCTTTCCATGTTCTGCGACGGGACCGGTTTGTTGGCCGGGTTGTTGATGCGGCGCGATTGCATGTCGACGTTGCCGGCGATGGCTTCCAGAAGGATCGCCTGTGCATCCTGGACGATACCCCACAGCAGTTCATCGACGTAACGCAAAAGACAGCGGACCGTATTGACCTGCCAGAAGTAGGGGGTGCGCGCCGTTGTCACCGGGGTCGTGACGACCGAATGGCGGTTGCCGGTAATGACCCAGGAGCCTTGCGTCGGACGCTCGGAATTGGCCCAGCGGTTCGGGGCCTCGACTTCGCCGCAGTTCAGGCGGAACAGGCTGGGCCAGTCCTCGACCGCTTCGGTGGCCTCCACCTGCGATTGCGCGTCCGGGTTGTACTTCGAAAGGTACTGCTTGCAGTAGTGTTCGGCCAAGAGAACCGGTTCCTGCGCCAGTGGCGTGGCCAATTCCGTCAGGAAGGCGCCGTAGGGCGCGGCGAAGGTCAGCTTGACGGCATAGTCGTCGATCTTCTCGCCCTGCATGGCCTCGCCCCCGATGGCGAAGCGAGCCGGCGGGTTTGGGTAGAGTTCTTCGTTTTCAGCAGGTCTTCGACGAAGAACATCATATCGTCCATGGTGAACGGTTCGCCGTCCGACCACTTCAGCCCTTCGCGCAGCTTGAAGGTGAATTCCGAACCGTCTTCGCTGGTTTCCCAGCTTACCGCAACGTTCGGGACCACGGCGGAGAAATCCGGCTTCCTGCGGGACAGGCCCTGCGGGAGACAAAGCGCAGGACCGAGTTGTGATCGTTCGAGCCGGACAGGAACCGCCGGATCGTGCCGCCTTACTGGCCGACTTCGTCCAGAGGCGTGATGACCTCGGGCTGTGCCGGCAAACGCTCCTCCACGGGCGGCAGGTCACCTGCGGCCACGCGCTCCGACAACATCGGCGCTTCCTGGAAAGCGAAGGCCGAAAATGGAATCATGAATACCCCGACCGCAGTCGAGGCGAGTGTCGTCTTTCGCCAGTTCTTTCCCATGGGGCTCTTTTCTCTCGTGCGCATAGTTTGCGCTTTAAGCAAGCAACCGCCCGCACCGCATTGACAACTTGTAAAACAAATTTTTAAATGTTGTTTGTCAGGTGCAGGCAGGCGGTAGCGATGGATCTCACAGCGGCAGGGAAGTTGTTCGACGGGCAGGCGCCCGTGAAGGACCGGTTGGAAAACCAGGTCTATCGGCAACTGCTCGACAAGATCCGATTCGGCAATTTTGCCATGGGCGAACGGCTTCCCAGCGAAGCAGAGCTGTGCAGCGAATATGGGGTTTCCCGCCCGGTTGTCCGCGCAGCCCTCTCAAAACTGAGGGATTCTGGCCTGATCGTGTCGCGTCGCGGCGCGGGATCCTTTGTCAACAGCGGCGTGGGGACGGACACCCAGGGATTCGAGCCGCTGCACAGCATCGACGACATCGCCTGCTTTTTCGCGTTTCGCCGGGCCATCGAAGCCAGTTCGGTCGAGTTGGCTGCCGAAAACGCCACGGCCGCGGGCATCGCGATGCTGCGGGAAACGGTTGAAGATTCCCGGAATCTGCTAAACAAGGGCGACATCGGGATTGCGGCGGATATCAAGTTCCATACAAAAATTGCAGAGTTGTCAGACAGCAGGTTTCTAATCGAAACCATAGACATGCTGCGGCCGCACTGGATGTTCATCGGGAATTTCGTCACCAGCCTCGGCATTACCGGCGCACGCACCGGCGAGCGCATGATCGGGGAACATCACGCCATCATCGACGCGATCGAGGCTGGCGATCCCATCCGCGCCCGCGACGCGATGGTGAAACACATCCGCGGGTCCGAGCGGCGCGTGTTCAAAGGGGGATAGGGTGCCAGTCATCGAATGTGTCAGCGACGTCCGCGCGCAGGTGGGCGAGGGAGCGGTCTGGGACGACCGCGCTAATGTGTTGTGGTGGGTGGATATCCCGCGCGGCCATATCCACACTCTTGACCCGGTATCAGGACAGGAAACCCACCACGATGTGGGCGAGCCTGTGGGCTGCCTTGCGGTGCGCGAAAGCGGCGGGCTGGTGTTGGCCACAAGGTCGGGCTTCTGGTTCTACGACCCGGACACCGGCGACAAGTCGCAGATCAGCGATCCCGAGGCCGACCGCCCGATGAACCGGTTCAACGACGGGGCCACCGATGCCCAGGGGCGGTTCTGGGCCGGCACCATGCGCGACGGCGGCTCCGATGCGCCCGAGGGGGCCTTCTATCGGCTCGATCCGGACCTGACCGTGACCTTCTGGCGGGACAACATCTATACCACCAACGGGCTGGCGTTCTCTCCCGACGGAACGCGGATGTATTTCTCGGACAGCCACCCGGCGGTGCGCACGATCTGGGCCTGCCTCTATGACACTGAAACTGGAACACCCGGCACGCCCGAGGTGTTCTTCGACACAAACGCGGTCGCCGGGCGGCCCGATGGCGGCACCGTGGATGCCGAAGGCTGCTACTGGCAGGCCGGTGTCAGCGGTTGGCAGGTGTATCGTCTGTCGTCCGAGGGCGAAGTTCTGATGACCATCGACATGCCGGTGGAAAAACCGACAAAACCGATGTTCGGCGGTCCCGATCTGGATATCCTGTTTGTCACCTCGCTGAACGGCGGCTTGACCGAAGGCAGTCACCAGCCGGATGCGGGCGGCTTGTTCGCGATCACCAGTCTGGGTGTGCGCGGCATCCCGCAGACACGGTTTGCAGGGTAACGTGTCATGAAGATCACCGGCCTGCGAAGCGTCATGTGGCGCGACGGTAACCGCCCGTTCGTCCTTGTGGGCAACGACACGGAAGAAGGCATCACCGGCTGGGACGAATGCCGCCTGCCCGGCACCGCAGCTTGCCTGGGCAAGGGCCGGACGCGCCCAGGCCGGGCCATGTCAAGGATCCCTACATGCCCGTGGACGGCTATCTTGAATTGCGCCCGGAACGGCCCGGCTGGGGGGCGAGATCGATGAGAACGACTTGAAAACAGACCGCTGCATTCATGGGGAGCGCAAGCTGCCCCGCCGCCCCGATGGCGAGACCGGGTACACCTGATACCGCCCAACCTTCCCACACCCCCAAACAATCAATCGAGACCAGAATGTTGAAGAAACTCCTGATTACCGGCGCCAACGGCCAGCTTGGCGCGGAATGCCGGGCGAAGCTGAAGCCGCTTGCCGAAACAATCCGCCTGGGCGCCCGCCACGGGCTGGGCGAGGCCGCGCCGCACGAAGAAATCGTCTATTGCGATCTTGGCGACAAGGTGGCGGTCGAAGCCATGGTGGAGGGTTGTGACGGCATCGTCCACATGGGCGGACAGGCCATCGAGGCGCCGTGGGACACCATCCGCAATGCCAATATCGACGGTTTGTTCAACCTCTACGAAGGCGCGCGGAAATCCTCGGTCAAGCCGCGCATCGTCTTTGCCAGTTCCAACCATGCCATCGGCTTTCATCGCCAGACCGAACGGCTGGATGCCAAGTCCCCGACCCGGCCCGACGGGCTTTACGGGGTATCGAAGGTGTTCGGAGAGGGGCTGGCCTCGATGTATCACGACAAGTTCGGGATCGAGACCGCCAGCGTGCGCATCGGCTCGTGTACGCCCGAGCCTGACAACCACCGGGCTTTGTCGACCTGGCTGAGCTATGACGACCTGATCCGGCTGATCGTTTGCATCTTCAACGTGCCGCGCCTGGGCTGCCCGATCATCTACGGGGCCTCGAACAACGACGCCGGACTGTGGGACAATCGCGAGGTCGGCTATATCGGCTGGCAACCGCGCGACAATGCAGAGGCATTTCGCGAGAAGATCGAGGCCTCGGTCCCGCGTCCGTCGGGGGACGATGTGCTCGCGCTCTATCACGGTGGCGCCTTCTGCGGCCACGACATTCATGAAGACTAAGTTGCAAGGAAACGCGGCATGATCACTCCAACCGAATTGCGCGACATCATCCGGTCGGGGCTGCTGTCCTTTCCGGTCACCCCCTTCGAGGACAACGACCGTTTCAACGACCGCGCCTTCGCCGCGCATCTGGAGTGGCTGTCGCCCCACAAGATCGCCGGGCTGATCGTGGCAGGCGGCACCGGAGAGTTCTTCTCGCTCGCCCCGGCGGAAGTGGTCGACGTGGTGCGCACGGCCCGCGCCGCCCAGCCCGGCCAGCCGGTGATCGCGGGATGCGGATATGGCACCAGAATGGCCTGCGATCTGGCGCGCGAGATCGAAGCCGCCGGCGGGGATGGCATCCTGCTGCTGCCGCACTACCTGATCGGCGCGCCGCAGGACGGGATCGAGGCGCACATCCGTGCGGTGTGCAATTCCACCAACATGGGGGTGATCGTCTACAATCGCGGAAGTTCGGTTGTCGCTGCGGAAACGCTGGCACGGCTGGCCGATGCGTGTGACAACCTGATCGGGTTCAAGGACGGAACCGGCGACATCGACACCGTGAAGCGCATCACCGTCGGGCTGGGCGACCGTCTGGCCTATGTCGGCGGCATGCCAACGCATGAGCTGTTCGCGCAGGCCTATCGCGGGGCAGGGGTCGATACCTATTCCTCGGCGGTGTTCAATTTCATTCCGGAAACCGCGCTGAAGTTCCACGCGGCCTTTGTGGCCGGGGATGACACCACCTGTGAAGAACTGCTGCGCGCGGTCTACTACCCGTTCGCCAAGGTGCGGGATCGCAAGACCGGCTATGCGGTTTCGGCGATCAAGGCCGGCGTGGCGCTGCGTGGCTTTGACACCGGGCCGGTGCGGTCGCCGCTGACCGATCTGACCGATGCAGAGCGCGAGATGCTTGGGGAGGTTATCGGCGATCTGCGCTGACAGGCGAACGCCAGCGCGCGGCTCTGGGTCGCGAAACGATCAGGGCCGGGTATTTCCCCGGCCCTGATTGTGACCGCTCAACGGTCAGAGAAGCCCGCGGGCCGCAAGGTTGCCCATCAGCGCCCGCAGGCCAAAGGTCCACTCCGGGCAGTCGGTGGCCAGATCGACACGGTTGCGCAGCGCGCCCAGTCCGGGGGCCGAGATCGTGACCACATCGCCGATCTTGTGGGTGAACCCTTCGCCCGGCACGTCCCGATCGTCGGTAGGCGCAAACAGCGTGCCAAGGAACAGCATGATCCCGTCGGGATACTGATGGTGGCGTCCCAGCGTCTGGGCCACCAGATCGGCGGGGTCGCGGCTGATTTCCGACATGCGCGACGTGCCGTTCAGCACATAGCCCTCGGGGCCGTGCACCGTCAGGGTCAGTTCGGCCGTGCGCACATCGTCCAGCGAGAACCCCTCGTCGAACAGGCGGATCATCGGGCCGATGGCGCAAGAGGCGTTGTTGTCCTTGGCCTTGCCCAGAAGCAGGGCCGAGCGCCCTTCCACATCGCGCAGGTTCACATCGTTGCCCAGTGTCGCGCCGACGATCCGGCCCGAGGAGGCCACAGTCAGCACCACTTCTGGCTCCGGGTTGTTCCACTTCGAGATCGGATGCAGGCCGACCCGCGCACCGCTGCCCACCGAGGACAGGACCGGCGCCTTGGTGAAGACCTCGGCGTCGGGACCGATGCCGACCTCAAGATACTGCGACCACAGCCCTTCGGCGATCAGCGCGGATTTGACCTGCGCGGCCTCCTCGGACCCGGCCCTGATGTCGCGCAGGCTTTTGCCGATGGCGGTACCGACGCGGGCGCGGATGTCCTCGGCGCGGGCGGGGTCGCCGGCGGCCTGTTCCTCGATCACCCGCTCGACCATCGAACTGGCGAAGGTCACGCCGCAGGCCTTGATCGCCTGCAGGTCGCAAGGGGCCAGCAGATGCGGCGTCGCCGGATCTTCCGGGTCGGCGGACAGGATCGCGGCGGCTTCGCCCAGATCCTCGCCCTCGGCGCTGCGCACATAGGCGGCGGGATCGTCCATCTCGCAGATGTCGCGCACCAGCGGCGCCGCGGCGGACGTGATGTCGATCAGCCGGTCCCCGCGCAGCGTCACCACCGAAGGTCCTTTGGCATCGGGCCGCCAGATCCGGCCCAGCAGGCATCCATCGGGCAGGGAGGGCGGTTGATCGGTCATTCTCGGCTCCTTCGCATCCAGGCCGTGCCGGGGTCGGCGATGGCCCGCGTCCACGGCCCCGGTAAGGGCCGCGATCGTTGGGGGAAGGGATGGCCCGAACCGGCGGCGGCGTCAACTCGCCGATCGCGGCAGTCGCTCAGGACCCGGTCGCGCGCTGGACGGTCTCCGCCGGAAAGGTGAAATCGGGCAAGCCGTGGAACGCATCGCGCAGCGCGCTGCCCCAACCTGACGAGATCGTCTCGTAATAGGGATCGTCGGCCTCGATGCGGAAGATCTCGCCGCTTTGCAGGCTGCCCGCGTGGTAGACATGCACATCCAGCGGCAGGCTGACCGAGAGATTGGCCTTGATCGTCGAATCGAAGGACAGCAGCAGCAGCTTGATGGCGTCCTCGAAGCTCATGTCCGGATCATAGGCCCGCACCAGGATCGGGCGGCCGTATTTGGTTTCTCCGACCTGGAAGAAAGGGGTGTCGAAGCTGGCCTCGATGAAATTGCCCTCGGGATAGATCAGGAACAGCCGCGGTTCGCCGTCGCCCACTTGTCCACCCAGGATCATCGTCGCGTTGAAAGCCGAATTGGCCTGCTGCCCGGTCTGGGCATGGGTAGAGATGACTTCTTTCAACACGTTGCCCACCAGCGTGGCCACCTGGAACATCGACGCCGCTTCCAGAATTCCGGGATGGCGGTCGCCGGGCTGCTTGCTGCGCTCGTCCAGAAGGCTGACCACGGCTTGTGTGGTGGCCAGGTTGCCCGCCGTCATCAGGGTGATGGACCGCTCTCCGGGCACCTCCCAAGTGTGCATTTTCCGGAAGGTCGAAATGTTGTCGATGCCGGAATTGGTGCGGGTGTCCGACATGAACACCAGCCCCTTGTTCAGCATTAGGCCCACGCAATAGGTCATGGAACGCTCCTTTGGTCCCGACCCTATAAGCAGGCTATTGCTGAACCTGCAAGCTCACTTGCAATTGCTCGCCTCCGGCGCCGTGACGCACCCCCTGGATCGGGGCTGCATCGCCATAGTCGCGCCCGGCGGCAACCCGCACATAGCGGGCATCGGGGCAGATCTGGTTGGCCACATCGAAGCCGATCCAGCCCAGGGATTCGGTCCAGACCTCGCACCAGGCGTGGCTGGCGTCCTGATTGACCTGGCCATCCATGAACAGGTATCCGCTGACGTAGCGGGCGGGGTAGCCAAGTTGCCGCGCCACCGCGATCATGACATGGGCCTGATCCTGACAGACCCCGTGCCCGGCGGTCAGGGCCATTTCGGCGGTGGTTTCCGCATCCGTATGGCCGGTTTCGTATTTCACGGCCTCAGACACACGCGTGGCCAATTCGTGCATGCGGGCGATGTCGTCCATCTCGGTGCAATCTGCGCGAATCTGTCCGGCCATCTTGCGCACGGTGTTGCCCGCCGCCGTCATCGGCGTCGCTTCGGTATACAGCCAAAGCGGGGTATAGCCCGAATGCTTGCCGATGACGCCGTTGCGATCCTCGACCTCGACCACGCCTTCGCTGATGATCTCGATCCGGATGGCGCCAGCGTCCAGCCGCACCAACTCGGTCCGGTTCATGAACTGGTCGTCGAAGGCGACCTGCTTTTGCCCGCCGGTGACCGTGGTTTTCCAGTCGACCACCCGTTGGCCGTGCCCGTTGCGCGGGAACATCCGCAACTGCTGCAGCGCGTACTTCACCGGCTGGTCAAAGGAATAGGTCGTTGTGTGCGTGATGGCGAAGGACAGCGTGTCACCCATAGAAGCTGAAATCCTGTTCGATATGTTTCGCCAACTGTGTGGTATCGGCGATGAATTCCGCAAGGAATTCGTGCAACCCGTTCTGAAAGACCGACTCGATCGTGTTCTGCGACATGCGGTCCGCCATGCGTTCCGCCAGGATCTGGCTGTCTTGCCGGGTGCCGTATTCCTGCTCCAGCTGGTCCAGGTATTGCACGGTTTCAGCCACGCAGAAGGCCAGCGACCGGGGCATCCGGCGGTCGAAGACCAGGAAATCCACGATCCCCTGCGCCGAGATATCGCCCCCGTGCAACCAGCGGTAGGATCGCTGCGCCGAGACCGAATGCAGGATCACCTCCCATTGCACGTTGTCCATGCTGGAGCCGACGAAACTGGCCGAGGGCAGCAGCAGGTAATATTTCACATCCAGGATGCGCGCCGTGTTGTCGGCCCGCTCCAGAAAGGTGCCCAGCCGCGAAAACGCGAAGATGTCGTTGCGCAGCATGGTGCCGTACAGCGCGCCGCGCACCACCGAGGTGCGGTATCGGATCATGCTCAGCATATCGTGCAGGTTGCGCTCGACCACCGGGCGCGCCAGTTCCTGCTTCAGGATCATCCAGCATTCGTTGACGGCTTCCCAGACCTCGCTGGACAGGGCCGTGCGCACCTGCCTGGCGTTCGACCGTGCAAGGTCGATGGAGTTCATGACGCTGGACGGGTTGTCCTTGTCGCGCAGCAGGAAGTTGATGACATGGCTGGCGCTGAATTCATCGTACTTCTGGTTGTAGGCATTCAGCACCCCCGCCGTGGTGACGATGGATTGCCATTCGTTTGACGCGGTGGACGACCGGTTCAGGGCCATGTGCCAGCCGGCCTCGAGAAGTCGGGCGGTGTTTTCGGCGCGCTCAAGGTAACGGAACATCCAGAACAGGCCGCCTGCGGTTTTTCCCAGCATCATCGCTCAGTCCCCCAACACCCAGGTGTCCTTGGTTCCGCCCCCTTGGGAGGAATTCACCACAAGCGATCCTTGCTTCAGCGCCACGCGCGTCAGCCCGCCCGGCGTGATGTCGATCGAGTTGGGAGAGACCAGAACGAAAGGTCGCAAATCCACGTGTCGTGGTGCCAGCCCGGATTTCGCCAGGATCGGCACCGTGGACAGGGCCAGCGTCGGCTGGGCGATGTAATTGGCCGGCTTGGCGCGCAGCTTGGCCTCGAAGTCCGACAGTTCCTTCTTGTTGGCCGCCGGGCCAACCAGCATCCCGTAGCCTCCCGAGCCGTGCACTTCCTTGACCACCAACTCGCTGAGATGCTCCAGCACATAGGCAAGGCTGTCCTCTTCGGAACAGCGCCAGGTGGGCACGTTCTTCAGGATCGCCTGCTCGCCGGTATAGAACTCGATGATGTCGGGCATGTAGGAATACAGCGCCTTGTCGTCGGCAATCCCGGTGCCCGGCGCATTGGCAAGCGTGATGTTTCCGGCGCGATAGACATCCATGATCCCCGGCACCCCCAGCAGGCTTTCGGGATTGAAGTTCAGCGGATCCAGATAGGCGTCGTCGACCCGGCGATAGATCACGTCCACCGGCTGGAACCCCTGCGTGGTGCGCATCGCGATCCGCCCATCCACGACGCTCAGGTCATTACTTTCCACCAGTTCAGCGCCCATCTGGTCGGCCAGGAAGGCATGCTCGAAATAGGCGGAGTTGTGGATGCCCGGCGTCAGCACCGCCACCACCGGCTTGCGGTTGGGGGAGTTCTCGGGCGCGCAGTTGGACAGTGACCGGCGCAGCAGGCGGGGATAGGCGCTGACCGGGCGCACCTTCATCCGCGTGAACAGCTCGGGGAACATCTGCAGCATGGTTTCCCGGTTTTCCAGCATGTAGGAGACGCCGGACGGGGTGCGGACGTTGTCCTCCAGCACGAAGAAATCATCTTCGCCGGTGCGCACCAGATCGACACCGGCGATGTGGGAATAGACACCGCCGGGCGGGTTCACCCCGATCATCTCGGGCAGGAAGGCCTCGTTCTTGGCGATCAGTTCGGCGGGGATGCGCCCGGCACGCAGGATTTCCTGGCGGTGATAGATGTCGTGCAAAAAGGCGTTGATGGCGCGGACGCGCTGGTCGATGCCGCGCTCCAGCCGCGCCCATTCGCGGGACGAGATGATGCGCGGCACGATGTCGAAAGGGATCAGCCGCTCGTCGGCTTCATCCTGACCGTAGACATTGAAGGTGATGCCAATCTTTCGGAAGAAGGCTTCGGCCTCCGTCGACTTCAGCCGCAGACGCTTCAGGTCTTCTTTGCTGAACCAGTCGTAATAGACACTGTAGGGATCCCGGACCTGATCCTGCGAGATCAGCATTTCGTCGAAGCAGGGCGGTGTTGTTGTCATTTGTTACACGCCGATAAGGGTCAACCATTGACACAATAGTTTCACTATCCATCGAGCGGCGTATAGGGGGGAGAGCGATCAAAATATGAGCATTCAGGAAACCTGATGCATGACGAACTGCCGGGAAACGATTGCAGCACTCCGCGCCGATGCCGAAGAAGCTCCTGACATCGGAGCGTGGTATCTGGTCGTTTCGGCATGTGAGATGACTTCGCAACATGCTATAGTATGTTGTAATATATAGATAATATACATTAACTTAGAATTGGATTACGCGCGCGCAGGTCCGACGCGCCGCACCACCGGATGTCATGGTCTTGCCCCGGGGGCAGTGGTGCCGAATGCGTGCGCGGTCACGCGCCGGGCGCTGTCGATTTTTTTTGCGTCCGGGCCAGAAACAGCAGCAAGGCGCCCAATCCGCCGGCCGCAAACATGATTGCCTGCCAGACCAGCCCCGCCGCCACGATGCCCGCGGGATCGGCGCCGAAGGGGGCAAGGATCGCGGCCAGCACGCCCTCGCGCAGGCCCAAGCCGTTCAGGGCCACCGGCAGCACGGCGATGATCTTGGCCAGCGGCCAGGCAAACAACCAGGGACCCGCACCCACGTCGGCCCCTGCGGCGGTGGCCAGCCAGAAGGCCAGCAACACAAGCCCGGTCTGCACCGCCAGCGAGGCTGAGAACACCAGCGCCAGAAGTCCGGGCTGGCGCAGCAGATCGCCTAGCGACGCCACGGTCTTGCGCGCAAACCGCTGTCCCGGCAGACGCGGTGCCAAACGCCACAGATGATCCACCAGCCAGGGCAGCAGCAGCAGGCCGACGAACACCGCGCCGACGAACAGCGCGGCCACTAGCAAAAGGCCGGCATCGCCGCCGCCCTCCGCTGCCATCATCAGGCCGACGACGGAAATGGTCAGCAGTGACACCATGTCGATCAGGCGATCCGCCGCCGCCACCGCCACCACCCGCGCGCCGTCGCGCGCCGATGATTGCGCGATGGCCGCGCGCACCGCGTCGCCGCCAATGGCGCCGGGCAGGCAAAGGTTGGCTGCAAGCCCCGAGAAATGGGCGCGAATGGCCACGGTCGCCGGGATGATCCGGCCCAGCAGGCACCACCATTTCAGGGCCGCGCCCACATGGGCCAGCAGGAACAGGATCAGCACTTGCACGAACACCCCGGCGGGCAGTGCCTTCAGCGCATCGAAGATGGCGTCGTCAGGCAGCAGCCAGAACAGGAGGGTCAGGGCAACGGCCGAGCCGGCAATCCGCACGAGCCAGGATTTGGTGGTTTTCGACATCGCCATAATACACGACCCCTGAAGGCAAGACACACGCGGCACGCAACGGCCTGAAAAACGGCAACCGCACAATATGGCGCGTCGCGATGACGCAAAGTTAAGTGCGATGCAAGAGACACTCGATTGAGTCGCCGAACCATGCCATAGATCTGCCTGTCATGCCATGAATGCGGCAGTGCCCCACGCGGGTCATGACGGACTGGTAAACAGCGGCCCCGGAACCTGCCGGATTTCCCGGGCCGACGTGTGTGTAGGTGATCGACAGTGTCTGGGCAGAGCGGGACCAAATCTGAATACGCGATCCTTGCGGGGATCCTTGTGCTGGCCCTGGGGCTGCGCCTTTTCGGGGCCAATGCGCCGCTGTGGTTTGACGAGCTGACGACCCTGCACACGCATCTGCGCCTGCCCTGGTCGCAGATGATGCATGACTTCGAGATGAACCATCACTACCTGTTCAGCCTGCAGGCCAAGGCGGCGATGGCGGTCTGGGGCGAGGCACCCTGGGTGCTGCGCCTGCCCTCGATCCTGTTCGGCACCGCGACGGTGGCCGCGGTTTGGGTGCTGGCGCGCGATGTGCTGGGGGTGCGGATCGCGCATGCCTCGGGGCTTTTGGTGGCGCTGTCCTATCACGAGGTCTGGTTTTCCCAAAACGCGCGCGGCTACGCGGAACTGGCGTTCTGGTGCACGCTGGGGCTGATCGCCTTCCTGCGCGGGATGACGGGCATGCGCCTTGCGCCGTGGCTGTGGTTCGGCGGCGCGCTGGCGGCGGCGGGATTTACCCATCTGACCGGCACCACCTTCTTTCTGGCGCTTGGCGTGCTGTGGCTGGCCACGGTGGCGGTCCGGGCCCTGCGCGGCCGGATGGCGCGCGAAACGCTGGTGCAGCCGCTGATCGGGGCCGGGCTGGGGCTTGTGGCTCTGGCGGCGGTGTATCTGCCGATGGTGCCCAGCATGCTCGACACCGTGGGCGGGGTCAGCGGCACCTCGGCGGTCGATCCGATGAAGGAATACCAGAACCCGCTGTGGACGGTGCTGGAGGGCGTGCGCACGGCCCTGGGCAGCGGTGGCGGGCTGACCGCGCTGGTGGCCCTGGCGGTGCTGGTGGTTTGCGCTGCCGGGGCGTGGCGGGCGCATCCCCGCGCGCCGCTGTTTGCGCCAGCCGTGGTGCTGCACATCGTGGTCACCATCGGCCTGCTGATGGCGGTGAACATGCGCATCTGGCCACGGTTCTTCTTCGTCGACATCGGGCTGATGATGATCCTGATCGTGGCCGGGGTAGCACAGTTTTCCGACTGGATTGCCGCGGCACTGGGGCGTGACCGTCTGGGTCCCTTGCTGTGGCGGGGCGGTGTTGTAGCCATGGTGCTGATCTCGGCGGGGCTGCTCAGCCGCAATTATCTGGCCCCGAAGCAGGATCTTGCGGGCGCGCTGGCCTATGCGGAAAGCCAGCGCCAGCCGGGAGAGCGGGTGTATTCGCTGGGGCCGGGCGGCGTTCTGTACCGCAGTTTCTTCGGGGCGGATTGGGGCGAGGTGCGGACCTCGCCGGAATACATGGCGATGATGGCTGACCCTGCGCCGGTGCTGCTGGTGGTGCCGTTCCCACAGCGCGTGCGCCGCGCCATCCCGGAATTCGCGGCAGATCAACAAGGCGTCTTGCAGGAGCTGGCCTTGCTGCGCGGCACCCTGGGCGACGGCAATATCGTGATCCTGCGCCGCCCTTGACAGGCGCTACCCGCGCAGCTTGGGCGCGCGGGGCGGTTTCCAATAGGCCCCGGTGGTATCGCGCAGGGCCTGATAGCGGGTCATCCGGTCTTGCGCCGCAGCCCCGCCGTCCTCGAACAGATGCCCGACAAGGCAGTCCAGCACCGCCATCGCCCCGGCATAGCAGTCAAAGCCATGCGCACTGCGGGTGGCCACGTGCAGCACGATGTCGGGGTCGATCCTTGGGGCGATGACCTCGCTGTCCGACAGCAGGATCAGGGTCGCGCCGCGTTCCCGCGCCAGCCGCATCGACTGGATCGTTTCCGTGGAATAGGGCGAGAAGGTGATCGCCAGCAGGCAATCCTCAGGACCGATGTCGAGCAATTCGTCGGTGGCGGCGCCCATGTGGCGGGGGATCAGTTCCAATCCCGGCAGCGCCATGCGGCCCACATAGTGCAGGTAATAGGCCAGCGCGTAGCTGCCGCGCGTCGCGGTGACATAGGCGGTGCGGGCGCGGGTCAGGGCATTGACCGTGCGGCTCAGTCGATCCTGGGACAGCAGGCGTAGGGAGCGGGTCACGATGTCGATCTCGTTGCGGGCCATGGCGGCCTGTGTCTGGCTGGTCTGGGTGTCCTGCTCCAACCGCTGCAGCCAATCGCCGCTTTGCGTGCCGGGGTCCGAGGCCAGCGCCTGCCGGAAGGGCGCGCGGAAAGCCTCGAAGCCGGGAAATCCCATCTTCTCGGCCAGCCGCACCAGGGAATTGGCGCTGACCCCGGTTTTCCGGGCGGTGACGCGGATCGGGTCCAGCCCGAAATCGCCGGGGTGATCGATGATGTACTTGGCGACATGTTTCAGGCGCGGCGGCAGCTCGTCGATCTGTGCTTTCAGGCGGCGAGTCAGGTCGGATTGCGGATCCATGCCCCATAAAGAACAAATGTTCTGAAAATGGCAAATTGAAAACGAACGCGGGGCAGGCGATCTGTGGGGCTAATTGCAGAAAGGCGTCCGCCCATGTCCCAGACCTATATCCTTGCCGCGCCGAACGGCGCGCGCCGTGGTCACGCCGACCATGCCGCGCTGCCGGTGACGCTGGACGAGATCACCGCCACGGCTGGGGCCTGTTTCGCTGCTGGCGCACAGGGGCTGCACCTGCATGTGCGCGATGACGACGGTCAGCATTCGCTGGACGCCGGACGCTATACCGAAGCACTGGCCGAGCTGTCCCGAGCCGTACCGAAGATGGACCTGCAAATCACCACCGAATCCGCAGGCAAATTCGACGTGCCGGACCAACTGGCCTGCCTGCGCGCGGTGCAACCGGGCTGGGCATCGATCTCGGTGCGCGAGGTTGCGCGGGCGCCGGATCTGGCCGATACGCTGTACGGAACCTGCGCGGCGCAGGGCACGCGGGTGCAGCACATCCTGTATGGTGCCGAGGACGCAAGCCTGCTGGCGCGTTGGAAGGCCGAAGGCGTCGTGCGCCCCGAACAGGTCGAGCGCATCTTCGTGCTGGGCCGCTATACGACGGGCCAGGTGTCCACACCCGCTGATCTGGACGTTTTCACCGCGTCGGGCTTGCCCAATTCACCGTGGATGGTCTGCGCCTTCGGGTCGCAGGAACACGCCTGTCTTGCTGCCGCCGCCGCCATGGGCGGACAGGTGCGGGTCGGTTTCGAAAACAGCCTGACCGATGAAAACGGCAGCGCCTGGAAAGATAACGCGGCCTCGGTCGCGGCCCTTGTCACCCGTCTGGAAGGAGCCCGGACATGAGCCATGTTTTCCCCCGCCACACCAAATCCGTCCTGCCCGTCGCCGCCAGCGGCGATGGTGCCTACCTGATCGACGATCAGGGCAAGCGCTATCTGGATTGCGGCGATGCGGCCGTGTCCTGCCTGGGCCATTCCAACCCTGCCGTCATCGCCGCCGTGCAGGCACAGGTGGAAAAGATCGCCTTTGCCCACACCGGGTTCATGACCTCGCAACCCGCCGAGGCGCTGGCCGATCTGCTGATCGAACACGCGCCGGGCGATCTGGACCGGGTCTATTTCGTCTCTGGCGGCTCCGAAGCCACCGAGGCCGCGATCAAGCTGGCCCGCCAGTATTACATGGAGATCGGCCAGCCCGAGCGCTGCCACGTCATCGCCCGCCGCCAAAGCTATCACGGCAACACGCTGGGCGCGCTGTCGGCCGGGGGCAACGCATGGCGCCGGGCGCAATTCGCGCCGCTGCTGGTGGACATGACCCATATCGCGCCCTGCTATGAATATGCCGAGAAAGCCGAGGGCGAGTGCAGCTTCGACTACGGCCAGCGCGTCGCCAACGAGTTGGAGACCGAGATCCTGCGTGTCGGCCCAGAAAAGGTCATGGCCTTCATGGCCGAGCCGGTGGTCGGCGCGACGCTGGGGGCGGTGCCCTCGGTGGACGGCTATTACAAGCGCATCCGCGAGATTTGCGACCAATACGGCGTGTTGCTGATCCTGGACGAGGTCATGTGCGGCATGGGCCGGACCGGCCATCTGTTTGCCTGCGATCACGACGGCGTGGTGCCCGACATCCTGTGCATCGCCAAGGGGCTGGGCGCTGGCTATCAGCCCATCGGCGCCATGCTGTGCAGTGCTCGCATTTATGCGGCGATCCGCGACGGGTCGGGCTTCTTCCAGCACGGGCACACCTATGTGGGTCACCCGGTGGCGACGGCGGCGGCCCTTGCGGTGGTGACGGAACTGACCACGCGCGACCTGCCGGCGCGTGCGGCACAGATGGGCGAAAAGCTGCAATCGGCGCTGGAAGCCGCGCTTGGTCAGCATCCCAACGTTGGCGACATTCGTGGGCGCGGGCTGTTCCGGGGGATCGAACTGGTGGCCGATCGCGACAGCAAGACCCCACTGGATCCGGCGCTGGGGACAGCGGCCAAGGTGAAAAAAGCGGCCCTGGCACAAGGGCTGATCTGCTATCCGATGTCGGGCACCCGTGACGGTAAGCAGGGCGATCACATCCTGCTGGCCCCGCCCTTCATCATCGAGGACGACCAGATCGACGAACTGGTCACCAAGCTGACCGCCGCCTTGACCGAGGTTTTGGGCTGATCTGACGAAACATTCCGGGCCGGGGGAGGGATCTTCCCCGGCCCGGAGGTGTCTCAGGTCAGCGCCAGGGCCGGCGTGGCGCCGCTGTCTTCCAGATGCCAGACCGCCTGCCAGTCGCGTCCCGTCCGCTCCAGCACCAGGAAATTCCGCTCGGCCATATAGCGCTGCTTTCGCCCCGGCAGCGGATGGATGCGGATTTTCTGCTCCGGGATCGGCGAGGACCCCAGCCCGGCCAGCGTACCCAGCGACCGCGCAAAGGCCTGTGGCGGCGCCCGGTGCGCGATGCCCGAGGCGACAAGCTGATGGATCAGGGTCGGACCGCGCCCCATCTCGGCGCGGGTGGCCAGATGGATCTCGCCCGACAGAACCGTCACGGGGGCTTTCTTGCGCAGGCGCAGCATCTGTTTCAGCATCCGCACCCATTCGGCGCGGTGGGCACGGCTTTGCCATTGGTCGCGCAGATCGTCCTCGTACTGCTGGATCTTCGGGATCATCAGCATGACCCCTTCCAGCAGCGACAGGCGCGGCCCGAGCAGCGGCACCGAGGACACCATCATCACATGATCGCCCTGCGGTTCCAGACCCTCGACCGTCTGCCAGCCGGCTTCGCGCATCACATGGCGGCGGCTCCGCTCCGACCGCAGGTCGGGGGCGAACAGGGTCAGGCCGGGCAATTCATGCGCCCAGCCCAGACTGCGGCCCTGCGGGTCCAGGAACAGGGTGGCCACGTCGTCCTCGGTGGCGGCATGCTGGAACATCAGGTACATCTCGCGGGCCACCCGAAACAGGGTTTGCCCAAGGGTCGAGGACGTGCGGTCGCGGGGCAGCGAACCCCAGCCGTCGCAGATGTCGTGGTCGTCCCAGACACACAGGCTGGGCACGCGCGCCGCAAGCCAGCCGTAGGCCTCGTTGCCCATGGCGCCCAGATAGCGCTGCACAAAGGCCGCGCGCAGGTGTTCGGTGATTTCGGCCTGCTGGGCGTCGTCCAGATCGGGTGGGGTGTCGCCGGGCCATCCGTCTGTCAGCGGATGGCCGTGGGTGGCTTCATCGGCATAGATCTGGTCGCCCCCCTGCAGCAACAGGGCGAAGGGCGCGCGGTCGTGGTTCCGGCCAAGCCGTTCCCACATGGCATTGCGTTCTTCGGGCGCACGATCCATGTCGCCGTTTTCCTCGCCATTGCACGAGGCGAAGGCGATGCGCAGATCGCCGGTCAGATCGGTCTGCACCGGATAGTGACTGTCGCCCAAATCATAGCCGTCATCTGTCGCGCCAAGGTCGAAGTCGTGCCGCCAGGCGGTGACCTCGCCCAACTCGCGCAGCTTGACCGCCGCGATCTTGTGCCCGCCGGCCTGAACCGGGGGCGGGGTTTCGCCCGGCGGCAGAAGGCTCAGCGCGGCCAGGGCCAGCCGCCCATCCCGCCACCCGCGGAAATACAGGAACGGCCCGGCGCGGTCGGGAAAAGGGTGCATTGTCACGGTTTGGGCCCTTTCTCAGGCGTGCCACGGGTCGGGTCCAGCTTTTCAACTGCCACCGCGTCCCCCGGCGTTCAAGTCCCGTCACGGCGTGCCGCAACGTTTGAACCTATACAACGGGCGCAGAACCCGTTAGGTGCCATCGATCACCCAATTTTGACTCGCGCCGCCGCGGGTCCCCGGACCGCGCGGCTGTTTGCAACAGCAGCCGCTCCGGCTTTGCCAGAAAAGACGACCACTTCGTGAAACAAGCTCTCGCAGATGCGCTTCAGCAGCGCGGCTACACAACGCTCACCCCGGTGCAAGAGGCCGTCTCGCGGCCCGAACTGGTGGGCGTGGACCTTCTGGTATCGGCCCAGACCGGGTCGGGCAAGACCCTGGGATTCGGGCTGGCCATCGCGCCGACCCTGCTGGGCGACGCGGAGACCTTCGGGCGGGCGGACACACCGCTGGCGCTGATCATCGCGCCGACGCGGGAACTGGCCTTGCAGGTCAAGCGCGAGCTGGGCTGGCTGTACGAAAAGGCCGGGGCGGTCATGGCGTCTTGCGTGGGCGGCATGGACATGCGCACCGAACGGCGGACGCTGGAGCGGGGCGCGCATGTCGTCGTCGCCACGCCGGGCCGCCTGCGCGACCACATCACCCGCGGCTCCATCGACCTGAGCGGCATCCGCGCCATCGTGCTGGACGAAGCCGACGAGATGCTGGACCTGGGCTTCCGCGAGGATCTGGAATTCATCCTTGGCGAAGCGCCGGACGAGCGTCAGACCCTGCTGTTTTCCGCCACCGTGCCGCGTTCGATCGCGGAACTGGCCAAAAGCTACCAGAAGAACGCCGAGCGCATCGTTACCAAGTCGGAAACGACCCAGCACGCCGATATCGACTATCGCGCGATGTCGGTGTCGGATCGCGATGGCGAGAACGCGGTCATCAACACGCTGCGTTTCTACGAGGCGCCCAATGCCATCGTGTTCTGCAACACCCGCGAGATGGTGAACCGGCTGACCACCCGCCTGTCGAACCGCGGCTTTCAGGTGGTGGCCCTGTCCGGAGAGCTGTCTCAGGCCGAACGCTCGCATGCCTTGCAGGCGATGCGCGACGGGCGGGCGCGGGTCTGCGTGGCCACCGATGTGGCGGCACGCGGCATCGACCTGCCGAACCTCGATCTGGTGATCCACGCGGAACTGCCCAACAGCTTTGAGACCCTGCTGCACCGCTCGGGCCGCACCGGGCGCGCCGGGCGCAAGGGCGTCAGCGCGATGGTGGTGACCTTCAAGAACCGCCGCAAGGCCAACCGCATTCTCAGCATGGCGCAACTGACGGCGGACTGGGGCGATGCGCCCTCGGCCGAGGACGTGCTGGCCCGCGATGAAGAGCGGATGCTGGCCGACCCGATCTGGACCGAAACCGGCGATGCCGATCCCGAGACCGTCGCCCGTCTGGCCGAGAAATTCACCTCCGAACAACTGGCACGCGCCTATCTGACGCTGTACCGGGCGCAGCATACGGCGCCCGAGGAATTGTCGGCGGCCACCGACGAACGCCCCGCCAAGCGCGCCGAATTCGGGCCGTCGGTCTGGTTCTCGCTGTCGGTGGGCCGTACCCAGCGGGCCGAACCGCGCCGCCTGTTGCCGATGCTGTGCAAGGCCGGCGACATCACCAAGAACGAAATCGGCGCGATCCGCATTCAGGACGATCACACCGTGTTCGAGATCCGCGAACCCAATGCCGAGGCTTTCCTGGCCGCCATCGGGCCCGAGCGTGTGCTGGAAGACGGGATCACGCTGGAACGTCTGGACAGCGCCCCGACGCTGGCCCCGATGACGCGCACGCCTTATGAAGACCGGCCGCGCAAACCGCATCGGGGGGCGGACAAGCCCCATTACGCGAAGGGCGGCAAGGATGGCGACAAGCGCTTTGACCGACCGCGCGATGATGCCGGGTCCAGGCCTGCGGGTGACCGCCCCAAGGCCAAGTTCGACCCTGAACGGGCTGACAAGCCCTACAAGAAGGCCAAGCCCTTCAAGAAGGATGGCGACACACCCGCGTCCCCCTACAAGAAGGACAAGCCTTTCAAGAAGGACGGCGCGGCAAAGAAGGACGGCCCGTACCGCAAGGACAAGGATGCGGGCAAGGACAGCTATGCCCGGAAAGGCCCCAAGCCACCGGTGGGCAAGCCGACCAGCAAGAAGAACAAGGCCCGCGCCAGCACCGGCGAGCCGGTCAGCGCCATGGACACGAGCAAGCGCATGGATAATCGCGGTCGCCGCAAGCCTTGAATGTCGGGGCCGGGGGGGCGAAAACCCCCTCCGGCCCGGGGGTCAATAGCCGAAGAACCGGGAATAGTAGGACCGCGCGAAAACCTCGCGCAGACGGCTGTCATCATAGGCGTCCAGCACCTCGCGGATGGTGTCCGCGTGCAGCTTGCCGGTGCTGCGGTTTTCCGACACGCCCAAGTCGATGTCACCCAATCCCAGACCTGCGATCAGACCCGGAAGCTGTTGGGCCATATCCTCATACCGCAGCACGGCAATGGTTTCGCCTTCGTCTTGGCGCAGCCACAGGCCATCCCGCGCGCTCAACTCTCCGATCCCGACGCCAAGGGCGCTTTGGAAATGGGTGCGGTACCAGTTGAACGGGCGCAGGACGAGATAGGTGAAGAGCACCAGCGCCGGGGTCAGCCCCTCCTTGATCTCGGCCGCCGAGGCCCGCGATTGCACCGAGATGTCCCAGAAAGTGTCCGATGTGGAAAACAGCGTCGAGATCTCGTCGAGCATGGCCGGAAGTGCGGCCCGGATCACCGCATCGCCATCCTCGGGCACGGTCTGGCCGATCTGGGCCAGATAGGTCTTCATGGTCTCAAGATGCGCCTTTGCATCCTGTGTCAGGGCCGAGCGGAACCAGTCCATCGGATCGCGGCACATGGACAAGATCAGCAGGTTCTGATCGGTGTCCAACCCCGCGCGCAGCTGCGTCACCTTGCGCGTGATGTCAATGTTTTCAACAAGCTGTCCGCGTTGGTGAAAGTAGAAATACTCTGACATGCCGGGCGCAAACAGGCTGTCCAGAATCTGGCCCAGGGCCTGCTTGCCCATGAAATGGGATTGCACGGCCTCGACGTCCGGAAGCAGGTTCAGCGCCGCCACGATCGAGGTGCTGGCCACCTTTCCGAACTGGTAGACGACGGCATAGGTGGGTTTGTCCGCAAGCGGCTTGATTTCAGGCATTCATCAGGTCCGTGTTCTGCCGCAGCCAGGCGCTGTAGCTGTCCCCGTCGCTGTCGAAGGGGTCGGGAAAGGTGTCGCGCAGGTCGGGGCGGTCGCGGTACAGAACCCGCGCCGGTTTGGGGATTTTCTCGCCATCCGAGAACCGGTCGTATTTCCACCATTTCTCGGGCAGGCCGTCGGGTTCATTCGCCTCGACCGCCATCTTGTACCAGGCCCAAAGCTCGTAGACGTCCGAATCGCTGCCGGCGTAGCGTTGGGTCATGATGTCCCCGACCGGCCCCAGCTTGGTGAAATGGAAGAAGGTCAGCGGGCGGTCATTGGCCAGCAAGTCACCGGCGTCGTCAAACCGAATGTCGCGGCGGCTGATGTTCCAGCTGGCTACATTGTAGCCCGGATCGCGCCAGGTCATCACGCCATCGAAAAAGCACGGCACCAGGTTGCACCACTTCTGATCCACGAACAGGCCCACATCCAGACGATCATGGCACCAGTCGTGCAGCCGGGCTTCCCACCAGGCGGCAAAGCGGCGGCTTTCTTCGGTGTTCGCCACGGCGATGAAGCCAAGGTTGTAGGTGCCATAGTGCAGCGAGGTGATCTCGTTGTCCGAGATCCCGAGCGGCGTTTCATCCGGCTCGACCTGATGCGGCGTCAGGATGATGTTGCAATGATCCAACTGGTCGATCAGCGGATCCAGCGGCGAAAACACCGCTGTGTCGGGATCGAAATACAGCACTTTCGCGTGCGCGGGGTCGTCCAGCAGATAACGCAGGGCGGCGCCCTTGACCGCCGTGCAGGCCTCGACGATGTCATGGCCGAACAGCCACGGGCGATGATCCTCGCCCATGAAGCGGTCGGGGGTCAGCACCTCGTCGAAAGCCGCCGCGATCGGGGCCATGTCGAAGCCCTCCGGCGCCTCGTCCACAAGCACCGCCACCAGTTTCCAGTCCGGATGCACGCGCCGCACGCTGTCGGCCCATGTCTTCGCGCGTCCGAAGTAGTTCAGCGAGAAGCTGGTGAAGGCGGCGATGGTCATGCGAATTCCCCCATCCTGACATGGCCAAGCCCCATGTCTGACAGGTCCATGTCCAGACTTCTGGTGGCGCGGTCGGCGCGGGCCTTCCGGGCTTCCTCGACCACGTCGTCGGTTTCGAGAAACGCGATCAGCGCGGCTTTTGAGGGCAGCACGATACCGCAGTCCTCTGCCGCGATCAGGTCGGCCACATTGCCTGCCCCGGCGCGGGAGACCAGCCGCGCGCCGCCGGTCACGGCTTCATAGGCCGCCAGGCAGAAGGTTTCCGGCCAGCTGGCCCAGTTCAGGACCAGATCGATGCGGGCCTCTCGGATTGCGTCGATCATGGCACGGGGGTCATCGGTCGAGACAGACGCCGGGTGGAACCGGATCGCGCCGATGCCCGGATTCTCGCTGCCGAGATAGTGAAAACTCATGTCGTCGCGCAGCGCGAAACGCTCGGCCATTTCCAGAAAGACGCTCCAGCCCTTGTGCGGGGCCGGGCTGCCGGCAAAGCCGATGTGAATGGGCCCGTCTTCGGCGGGCTCGGCTTGCGTGGCTGGGCCATGGGTCAGGGTCAGATGCGGCAGGATCGAGACCGGCGCCGGGGCATAGCTGTTGTGTCGGGTCCAGACATCCGCCGCCGCGCGCGACGGCGCCAGAACATGCGGTGTCAGCGCCGCGAAGAGCTTTCCCATGCGGTCCAGATGGTTCTGCCGCTCGGACCCGTAGACGCAGATCGTGCAGGCGGTCGAGGCCAGATCGGGCGCGTTGCAGAAGGCCACGTTGTTGCGTTGCAGCGCGTAGGAGGGGCACAGCGTGAAATAATCATGCACCCACAGCAGGACCGAGGCCGGATGAACCCGTTGGGCCAGCGCGATGATGGTCTCGGGTGCGTGGCCCATCAGCGAATGGATCACCATCGTCACGGCCATATCTTCGGTCCGCGCGGACAATCTGTCCATCAGGGTCGCCGGTTCGAACGCGCCCAGAGCCCGGCCGTCCAGCGTTGCAACGAAAGTCGTGTCGGTGCCCGGATCGGCAAAGGTGGGCAGCGGGACGGCGGGGCGCAGGTTCAGATGGGTGATGCCCTGGTCCCGGCACTGGTCGCGTTCGTGCTGGATGCAGAACTGTACGCCGCCCACGTTGGCCTGAAAGTCATCGTGCCCGATGCTCAGAACCAGCGTGCCGGTGTCGATCAGGGCGCTGCGCAGGGCCGCGTCCAGAGCGTCGGTATCGCCCGCATCGGGCGGGGTTTCGGTGTGCGCCACCCGCCATGCCGCGCGCTGTTCGTCCAGTGGGCGCAGCCAGCGCAGAACCTCATGCTTGAAGCCCGCTGGATGAGTCGCCGCACGGCCTTCCTTGCGACCGGCCACGATGTAGTGCCAGAACGGATCGATGTCATGTGCAGCCACATCCGGATTGGTCATCAGGTAGTAGCTGATCGAGAATTTGGCCGTCGGGTTGCGCCCCTCGCGCCAGCCAACGGAGGCGTAGTGCTGCACCGGCGAGATGTCGGTGAAATCCACGTCCCGGTTGTTTGCGCGATAGTAGGTCTCGTCGAAATGCGGCGCGATGTGCTTAAGCTTGTGCAGGTCCGGCGCGCGGTCCTGCGGCGCATCTTCCACGGCTTCTGACGTGGTTTCCGCCGTCGGCAGATCCGGATCGGCTTCCGGGGCTTGCGACAGGCGGCCTTCGGCGCGTCCGTAGCGCAGATAGTGCAGGTACGGGTTGATGCCGTTTTCGCGCACGTCGTCATTGACGTCGAGGTAGAACCGGGTGGAAAACTTCGGAGTCGGGTCCAGCCCCTCTTGCCAGCCGACCGCCAGATAGTGTTCGGGCGCGCTCTGCTCCGGCGACAGCGCGTCCTGCAACTGGGCGGCGTAGTAAATGGTGTCGAATTCCTGTGCGATCAGGTCAACGTCGGACACGCTGTCGTCACTGCCATCATCCGAGCCTGCCTTTCCCGACGATTTCCTTGAAAACAGGGCAGCAAAGGCAGATCGGTTCATGCAAGAGGTTCCGCGTGCGACATCGGTGGGTCCGGTCGGGCTGGCTGGGATGACCGGGGTCCAACGGACTTACAAAGCAACTGTGTGACTTGTCAAACAGACGCGCGTGAAAGCGCGCCCATTGACCGCAGGTCCGGCAAGGCGCGGGGACGCCGGTGGCCGCGTCCTATCCCTGGCAGCCCGGGCACAGGCCTTCGGCTTCCAGCACCGAGGTTTCGATGGCAAACCCCGCAGCCTGTGCCGCCGGTCCCAGCAAGCCGCCTTGTGACGGGGCCGAGGCTTCGGCCACCGAACTGCATTTCCGGCAGATCAGAAACGCCGGCACATGGGCATCGCGCGGATGGGTGCAGACCACGAAGGCGTTGAGTTTCTCGATCCGATGCACGACGCCAAGCTCGCGCAGGAACGTCAGCGCCCGATAGGCCACCGGAGGCTGGCTGCCCAGCCCGTCCTGCGCCAACCGGTGCAGGATGTCATAGGCGCCCAAGGCGCGGTGCCCTTCCAGCAGGATCTCCAGCACGCGTCGCCGGATCGGGGTCAACTTCAGGCCGCGCTCGGCGCTCAGGCGTTCGGCCACGGCAAGGGTCTCGGTGCGGCACCGGCGGTGATCGTGGGTGGAAAACCCTTCCAGGGGGGTGACGGGGCGGGACAAGGACGGCTCCGGGTTGCGCTGGTTGTCGGAAGGTTCTACATCGGGCGCGAGTGTTATACAATAACGTGAGCGTGCATGATGCCCCTTGACCGTCTTGTCCCTGTTCTGACCGCCAGCCTTCTGGCCGCCGCCCCCGCCCATGCCGCGCCGGATGTGGTCACGGATATTGCGCCTGTGCATGCGCTGGTGGCCCGCGTGATGGACGGCGTTGGCGCGCCAGAAATGCTGGTCCAGCCCGGCGCCAGCCCGCATGACCACGCCATGCGGCCCTCGCAGGCGCGGGCGCTGCAGCAGGCGGATCTGGTCTTTCACGTCGGCGCCGGGCTGACGCCCTGGCTGGACAAGGCATTGGGATCGCTCTCGTCGGAAGAGGCGGTTGTTGCGCTAGCCGACGTGCCCGGCGTGCGGCAACTGCCCAGCCGCGACTTGGCCGTGTTTGCCGAAGGTGATGATGACCACGAAGACCACGACGACCACGACGAGCACGAGGATCACGATGGCCATCAGGACGACCACGAGGATCACGACGCGGACACCGACGACGACCACCAGCATGCGCATGGGGCCGTCGATCCGCACCTGTGGCTTGACCCGGCCAATGCCTTGGCCTGGCTCGGCGCCATCGCCGACAGCTTGTCAGCGCATGATCCCGACAATGCCGCCGCCTATCGCGCCAACGCGAATACCGCGCGGGATGAGCTTGACCAGCTTTCCGCACAGATCCAAACGGCGCTGGCACCTGTTCGGGATCGGCCGTTCATCGTCTACCACGACGCCTATCAGTATTTCGAAGCCGCCTTCGATATTCCGGCCACGGGGGCCGTGGCGGTCTCGGACGCCCAGGATCCGGGGGCGGCGCGGATCGCCCGGATCAAGGCAGAGGTGGCCGAACAGGGCATCGTCTGTGTCTTCACCGAACCCCAGTTCGATCCCAAGCTGGTGCAGACCGTGTTCGACGCCAGCGGTGCCAGGATCGGGATCATGGATCCGCTGGGCGCGGGGCTTGATCCCGGCCCGCAGCTGTACCCGCAAATGCTGACCGGGCTGGCCGATGCTCTGATCGAATGCCTGTCGTCGTGAGGCGGTCCCCGCGCCTGCGATGAAGGCAGGGGCTTGTGCCGGGGCGCGACACATCCCACTATCCGCGCATGACCCTTGCTGAACCGTCCCTGCGCCCTGATCGGCTGGACACCCTGATCGCCTGCCCGCACTGCGATTGCCTGCACACTCTGGCCTCTGTGCCGGTGGGTGCCACGGCGCGCTGTTCTCGGTGCCATTCGGTTCTGCTGTCGCCGCGCCGGGGGGCAATTGCCACTATCGTGTCGCTGGCCTTCGGGGCGCTGATCCTGATGATCTCGGCGGTGTCCTTTCCGTTCCTGGAAATCGAGGCCTCGGGGATCTCCAGCGCGGCTTCGGTCATCGACGCGGTCACCGCCTTCGCCGAGGCGTCGGGGATGATGGCGCCGCTGTCGGCGATCGTCGGCGCGCTGATCATCCTGTTGCCGGTGGGGCGGCTGGTGGGCATCATCTATGCGCTGGGGCCGCTGGCCATGGGACGGCAGCCCGCCGCCCATGCCGGGCTGGCGTTCCGTGTGGCGATGCGCCTGCGGCCCTGGGCCATGGCCGAGATCTTCATCCTCGGGGTCGCCGTCGCGCTGGTCAAGATCGTCGGGCTGGCGTCGGTCGAATTCGGCTCGGCCTTCTGGGCGTTCGTCGGGCTGGTCCTGCTGATCGCCGCCAAAGACACCATGATCTGTGAAAGGTCCATATGGCGCATTCTGGCAAGAAAGTGACCGCGCGACAGGCCGGGCTGGTGGGCTGCGGCCATTGCGGACAGGTGGCGCCGATCACGCAGAAGCAATGCGCCCGCTGCTGGTCGCCGCTGCAAAGCCGCTATGTCAACAGCCTGCAACGGGTCTGGGCGTGGTGGTTCGCCGGGCTGATCGCCTTCATTCCGGCCAACATCTATCCAATGATGATCACCGATACCCTTGTGGCGCGGTTTTCCTCGACAATTCTGGGCGGCGCGCTGGAGTTGATCCACCACGGTGACGTGTTCGTGGGGGCGGTGGTGATTCTGGCCTCGGTTGTCATCCCGGTGGCGAAATTCTTTGCCGTCGCCTATCTGGCCCTGATGATCCAGTTTCCCGCCAAGCGCGACCCGCACCGGCTGCATCTTCTGTACGAAGTGGTGGAATTCATTGGCCGCTGGTCGATGATCGACGTATTCGTCGTGGCCATTCTGTCGGCGCTGGTCCATCTTGGCGGCGTTGCCGATATCTATCCCGGCATCGCGGCGGTCTGCTTTGCGGCAACCGTCATCTTTACAATGTTCTCGGCACTCAGTCTGGACCCCCGGCTGATCTGGGACGCCTACGGGGAAAAACCGAGTGAGCGAAAGCGGACCCAGCGAGCTTGAAGTCGAAATGCGCAAGCCGCGCGGCATGGCCGGGCTGACCATGATCTGGCTGGTGCCGATAATCGCGCTGTCGCTGGCCGGGTTCATGACATGGCAATCGCTGGCCGGGCGCGGTCCGCTGATCGAGATCACCTTCATCAATGGCGAAGGTGTGGTCGCCGGCGAGACAGAGCTGAAATTCCGCGATGTCACCGTCGGCAAGGTCGAGACCGTTACCTTCGGCGACGGACTGACCAACGTGGTCGTCGGTGTCCGTCTGGACAAGTCCATCGCGCCTTACGTGGATACAGAGGCCGAGTTCTGGATCGTCCGGCCCGAGGTTTCCGCGCAGGGCGTCAGCGGTCTGGCGACGCTTCTGGGCGGCGTTTTCCTGGAAGGCGCATGGGATGCGGATCCGGGCACGCCAAGGTCGAAATTCGTCGGTCTCGCCAAGCAGCCGCTGTTCTCGCAGAACGAGGAAGGGATCGAGTTCCTTCTGACCGCGCCACTGGGCGGACGTATCGCGGCCGGCGCGCCGATCCTCTACAAGGGTGTCGAGGTCGGTCTGATCGACCGTCCGGTGTTGTCGGACGACGGCTCGCTGGTGACGGCGCAGGCTTTCGTGCGCGCACCCTATCACCACCTGGTCACCACGGGCACGCGTTTTTGGGGGGCCTCTGGCATCAACGTGTCGCTGGGCGCCGGGGGGCTGAAACTGGACATCGGCAACCTGACATCGATCATCAAGGGCGGGGTCGCCTTCGAAAACCTGGCGCTGGACGCGCGGGAAATCAGCAAGGGACATTCCTTCAGTGTCTTCGCCTCGCGCGATGCCGCCGGCAGTGCCTCGGTGATCGAAGTGGTTGGTGCCGAAGTGCCGTTCTCGATCCTCTTCGATGGGTCAATCGATGGTCTGGCCACCGGTGCCCCGGTGAAATTCCGCGGCCTGACGGTGGGCACGGTGATCGGGCTGGGCAGTTTCCTGGATGAAAGCGGCGATGAGCCCAAGGTCATGATGCGCGTCGATGTGCGCCTTCTGCCGGACCGACTGGGGATTTCGGGCGACGATGCCGAGAGGCGCACGATCGACCTTGTGGCCGAACAGGTTGCCAAGGGATACCGCGCGCAATTGGTCAGCCAGGGGCTGCTGGGCACCTCGCTGCGTGTCGATTTGGTGCAGGTGCCGGACGCACCGCCCGCTACTCTTGCCAGCCTGACCACCGGACGCCCGGTGATCCCGGCCACGGCGTCCAACATCACCGATGTCGCGGGGTCCATGCAGACCGCCGCCGAGCGTATCGTGAACCTGCCCTATGAGGACATGTTCCAGGCGGTCACCGACCTGATCGACCACGTCAACAGCGTGGTCGCCTCGGACGGAGTGCAGGACGCACCGGCCGAAGTGCTGGGGTTGATCGAGGACTTCCGCAAGCTTGTCGGGTCGGATGCAGTGACCGAAGCCGTGACCGATGCCGCGGCCTCGCTGGTCAGCCTGAAGTCCATCCTGGATCAGGTGCAGCAAAGCGAGGCCGCCGCCAGCCTCGTGGCCACCTTGAAAAGCACCGAACAGGTCGCCAGCCGTGTGGCCGAGGTCAGCAACGGCCTGCCCCAGATCACCGCAGAAATTCAGGCGTTGCTGGTCAAGGCCAACGATCTGCCGCTGGACCAGTTGATCGAGGAAGCCACGGCCGTGGTGGCCTCGGCCAATACGGTCATCAGCAGCCCCGATTTCACCACCATGCCCGACAGCCTGACGCGCATCCTTGCGGATGTGGAAACCTCGGTCGGCGACGTGCGCAAGATGGTCAACGAGGTCGCGGCTTCGACCGCCGTGGACTCGCTGGTGGCAGCCATGGCGCGGGTCGAGACCATCGCTAGGGACGTGGAAGGCACGGTGTCCGGGCTGGATCCGGTCATCGCGAACATCCAGACGCTGGCCAGCACCGCAGCCGGGCTGCCCTTGCAGGATCTGGTGTCGCGGGCGGCAACGCTGGTGGCCTCGGTCGATGCGGTGGCCTCCTCGCCCGACACCCAGGCGCTGCCGGGTCAGTTGAACGCGGCGCTTCAGACGGTGACCGCAACGGTGGCAGATGTGGAACAGATCACCGGTCGCCTGCGCGAAGGCCCCGAGGTGGACGCGTTGTTGGCGGCTCTCGGCCGGACCGACCAGATCGCGCAGTCCATCGAATCCGCCTCTGCCGGCCTGCCGGACCTTGTGGCCCGCATCGACGCGGTCGCTCGCACCGCCGAGGAACTGCCGCTGAACGAGTTGATGGCCTCGGCCAGCAGTCTGGTCGACAGCGCCGAGGCGCTGGTCAGTTCCGATGAAACCGCACAGATCCCGCCGGCGCTGGCCTATGCACTGGACGAATTGGGCGCGGCATTGGCCGAATTGCGCGAAGGCGGCGCGGTGGCCAACACCAACGCCATGCTGGCCTCGGCCAGTTCCGCCGCCGACGCGGTGGCCGCCGCCGCCGCCGATCTGCCCGAGCTTGCGGCGCGTCTGGACGGGCTGGTGCGTCAGTCCGAGGCCCTGATGGCAACCTATGGCGAGCGGTCGCAGTTCAGCGCCCAGACCCTGGCCGCGATCCGCGACATGCGCGATGCGGCGCAGGCGGTGACCTCGCTGGCCCGCACCATAGAACGCAAACCCAATTCCCTGCTTGTTGGACGATAACCATGCGCATTTTCCGCCCTTTCGCCGTGATCCTGCTTGGCCTTCTTGCCGGGTGCGGTGGATTCGACACGCAGATTCCCCTGCCTGATACCGCGACCAGCCTGAGGTTGCGCCCGCTGGTGTCCTCGATCGAGGTGCGCGACATGTCGCTGCCCCGCTATGCGGACGCCGATGAAATCGTTCTGCTGAACGAAGATGGCGGGCTGGAAACACTGTCCGGCAACCTTTGGGCCGACACCCCGTCGCGCGCCAGCACCTATGCGCTGGCGGACGCCCTGGGCACCATCACCGGCGCAAGGGTCGCGGCCGAACCCTGGCCGTTTACAGATTCGCCCGCTGCCCAGGTGCAAGTTCGTGTCAGCCAGATGCATGGCGATGCCAGCGGCGTGTTTCGCCTGAAAGGCCAATACGCGATCTCGCCGGTGGCCTCGGGGCTGGCCGACCGTTCTGGCCAGTTCGACATCACCACGCCGCTGACCGGCGACACACCGCGCGCCGTTGCGCAGGCCCAGTCGCGCGCCATCACGGAATTGGCCGAAACCATCGCCCGCCGCATCGCGCGCTAAGAGCGGTGCGCGCGGGACCATGATCGGGATCAGACGCAGGCTGGTACGACGGGCCCGCAGACTTGCCTGGAACATCTTGCCCGGACCCATTGTTCTGACAAGCTTTGACGGAAGGACGTTGGGGCAAGTCGACAGGCTGTCCTTCAACGGAAAATCGATCCGCGTGGAGGGCTGGTGCCGAAGCGAGGGGCTGGTGCTGGACTCCCAAACCGGCAGTGCACCGATCATCGAGCGGTTTCCCATTGCCGAACCCGACCCCAGTCTGTGCCTTGGCGCACGAAACACGGCCGGGTTTCGGCAAGATCTGGTCTGTTCCGGCGGCGTGGTGCAGTTGTCGGTCCAATTTGGCGGACATGTGTTTGTTTACGAGTTGGCAAACCTGTAACACCGTCGCGCATGACGGCGCTTTTGTACCGAGTCTTTCCAATGATGAGCAGAGCCCTTTCTCTTTTCCGGCGTTTCGTGACCACAAGGCTGCGGATGCGCGCGGGCCCCAAGGTCATCCGGAACCGGCTTGGCGATATCATCGGATGCGTGGACAGCATCAGCTTTGCACAGGGCCGCGTGCGCGTCGAAGGATGGTCGAGGGATCAGCGCCTTTACCTCTTGATGAAGGGGGGCGATCTGCCGGTCAGCGACCGCTTTGCCCGTGGCGATGTCCCGACAGGCTCTGACCTGGCCGAACCCGGTTTTCTGATCGATGCCCCCTGGGATGGAAATGCCCTGCGACTGGCCTGCGAAACGGCAGGGCGGGTGCGGGTCATCGATCTGCCCTGTCCCGGCTTGTGGCAGCGGCGCGTCCGAATGCCCATCGCGGCCCTTCAGTTGGTTTGGCTGGGGTTGCGGAACGCGCCGGACGTGATCGCGGCCGTGGGGCGCGGCGATGAGGCCGCCCACGCGCGGATGCGCGATCGGCTGGGGCTGACCACGGCCCTGACCGCGCGCACGCGCGACCTGCCGGAGGACCTGTTCGCAACCTCTCCGGTCACCGCCAATCCCGGGCCCGCCGCCACGATCATCGTCCCGATCTACAATGCATTCGACCTGCTGCCGGAACTTCTGTCGCGCCTGTCGCGCCATACGGATGTGCCGGGCCGGCTGCTGTTGGTCGAAGACGCCTCGCCCGACGATCGGGTGCGCCCATTCCTGTGTGATTGGATCAAGGGACCCGAAGCCGCGCGCCTGCCCATGCAGGTCGAACTGCTGGAAAATCCCGAAAACCTTGGCTTCATCGGCAGCGTCAACCGGGCGTTTGCCAAGGCGCTGGAGCATCCCGATCCGGTGATCCTGCTGAACTCGGACGCGATGGTGCCCGCAGGCTGGGCCGCGCGCCTGCTGGCGCCGCTGTCCGACATGGACAAGGTCGCTACGGTCACCCCGATGTCCAACGATGCCGAGATCTTCTCGGTGCCAAGGATCGTCTGCCGCAGCGATCTTGCCAAGGATCAGGTCGATGCACTGGACGCGGTTGCCGCCACCCTGTCGCCCCCGCTGGCCCGCGCCGACGTGCCCACCGGCGTGGGCTTCTGCATGGCGATCAACCGGGGGTTCCTGGAAAAGCTGCCAGGCTTCGACACCGCCTTCGGCAAGGGATACGGCGAAGAAGTCGACTGGTGCCAGAAGGCGCGCGCGCTTGGCGGGCGTCACATCGGGCTGGCCAGTCTCTTCGTGGAGCATCGCGGCGGCGCCTCTTTCGGCAGCGCCGCCAAGCAGGCGCTGGTGGCCAGGAACAACGCCACCGTGGCGCGGCGCTATCCGTCCTATGATGCCGAGGTGCAGGATTTCATCCGTGCCGACCCCCTGTCCGCACCGCGACTGGCGCTGGGGATCGCCTGGGCGCTGACCCTGAAGGACACGCCGCTGCCGGTCTACCTGGGACATTCTCTGGGGGGCGGGGCAGAGCATTATCTGGCGCGACGGGTGCAGGGTGACCTCGCCCGCTATGGCGCCGTGGTGGTGGTGCGGGTCGGCGGGGATCGCCGCTGGCGGGTCGAATTGCACACGCCGGACGAGGTGCTGGGCGCCGCGACCGGCAGCACCGACACCCTGCGCGGCCTGTTTGCGGGCCCCGGTGCGCGCCGCCTGATCTATTCCTGCGGCGTTGGCGACGGCGATCCGGTCGGCTTGCCTGCCGCGCTGCTGGACCTTGTTCAGCCCGGTCGCGACGCGATCGAGATCCTGTTTCACGACTATTTTCCCGTCAGCCCCTCTTACACCCTGCTGGACAAGGACGGACACTATCGCGGCGTTCCGCACCCGGGCACGGAAGATGCGGCCCATGCCACGTCGCGCCCCGATGGCACGCCGGTATCGCTGGACCAATGGCGGGCGGAATGGGGGCGTCTGGTCGCGGCCGCCGAGACGCTGGTGGTGTTCTCCCGCGCCAGCCGGGACATCGTGGCGCAAGCCTATCCGCAGGCAGCAGAACGCCTCCGGCTGATCCCGCATGACGATACGCACGCCGTGCCGCGCATTCCGGTCCCCGCGACCGGCAAGCCCGGCATCGGTGTGCTGGGCGACATCGGCTTCCAGAAAGGGGCCGAGGTCGTGGCAAAGCTGGGCGGCGTGCTGAATCCCGAAAGGCAAAGCCTGACCATCATCGGACGCGTCGATCCGGCCTATGCGCCGCCTGACCATGTGACCGTCCACGGGCGCTATGCTTTGGACGATCTTCCCCGGCTTGCGGCGGCCTACGGAATCGACCGCTGGTTCATCCCGTCGATCTGGCCCGAGACGTTCTCTTATACCACGCGCGAGGCGATCGCGACCGGTCTGCCGGTCTTCTGTTTCGATCTGGGCGGGCAGGCTGAAGGGGTGGCGACCGCGGACAACGGTCACCTGCTGCCGCTGGTGCTGGCCGACGATCCGCACGCGCTGGCACAGGCGCTGATCCGCCTGCCAAAGTCGCCGGAAAAACAGACCTTGGATTCCAAGGCGGCAGAGTAGTAGGGTCTTCGCAGTTGCGGCATCCCCCATTGTCGCCGGATTTCAGATGACTGGCAGGATTTTGTGACCCTTCTTGTGCGCCTTTTCCATCGGTTTGCCGATGAACAGGCTCGAATTGAGCAGCCGGGCTTCCTTCTGAAAGCACCGGGGGGCGGACAATTCGGAATTGTCACCGGCAGCCGTGTGGAGCGTTGCCGCCGGATCGTCGAAGGCGTGGCGCCGGGGGCCGAAGTGGCGCTGGTGTGCAAGTCGACCCGCGCCGAGGCCCGGGCGGATCTGGGCACCATGTCCGCGGATGGGCGCTTTGTG
The DNA here is from genome assembly GCF_040689105.1 of Meridianimarinicoccus marinus. NCBI lineage: Bacteria > Pseudomonadati > Pseudomonadota > Alphaproteobacteria > Rhodobacterales > Paracoccaceae > Meridianimarinicoccus > Meridianimarinicoccus marinus. The sequence continues at coordinate 40,441 of NZ_JBFBVU010000021.1, read as the reverse complement.
CTGGACCTGCCGGTGGGCCATTCGACGCCGTGGCTGGTGCTGAAGGTTGATGGGGAACGCCACGAATACCCGCTGCCCCCGATCTCGCGGACGCGTCGGATATGGTCGCGCGTGGCGGTACTGCCGCGCTTTCTGAGAACCACGTCGCGGCTTTTGCCCGACGGCATCCGCTGGCGGTTTGCGCAGGATCTTGAAGCGCGCGAGCGCATCAAGCGCCGTCTGGGATTTGCGCAGCAGGCCGTCTGGACCGATCTGGACCCCCGGTTTCTGGACCCCGCGCCGGAAGAGACCCGGGCGCCCGATCTGAGGCCCGTCACCGTGATCCTGCCGGTGCACAACGCCTTCGACCTGCTGGCCCCGGTGCTGGACCGCATCCATCGCCACACCGATGTGCCATGGCGCATGATCCTTGTGGAGGATGCCTCGACCGACGACCGGGTCCGGCCCTTGCTGCGCGACTGGGCGGCCGAGATGAACCAGATCGAAGCGGGCCGGGTCGAACTGATCGAGCAGGACCAGAACCAAGGGTTCGTGGCCAGCGTCAACACCGCCTTCGCGCGGGCGGTCGAGATCGGGCAGGACGTGGTGCTGCTCAACTCCGATTGCTTCCTGCCGGAGGCCTGGGCCAGCCGCATGCTGGCGCCGCTGCGTGCGCAACGCCATGTGGCCACGGTCACGCCCATGGCCAATGATGCCGAGCTTCTGTCGGTGCCGGTGCTGGCGCGGCGCGGCCCGCTGGCCGAGGGCGCGGTGGACCACATCGACGCGGCCGCCCGCATGGCCGAACTGCCGCCCTCGCTGACGCCGCTGCCCACGGGCGTCGGGTTCTGCATGGCCATCGACATCGACTACCTGCGCAAGGCTCCAGCCTTCGACACCGCTTTCGGCACCGGCTATGGCGAAGAGGTCGACTGGTGTCAGAAGATCCGCGCTCTGGGCGGCTTCCACTGTGCGCATCCGGGTGTTTTCGTCGAACATCGGGGCGCGGCGTCCTTCGGGATCGAACAGAAGGCCGCGCGCATTCGCGAGAACGATCGCCTGATCGCGCAGCGGCATCCCGAGTTTGCCCGGCAAGTGCAGCGCTTTGTGAGCGACGACCCGTTGCTGACTGAACGGTTGTTTTTGGCCTGCGCCTGGATCGGCGCCCATGGCGACGCGCCGGTGCCGGTGTTCCTGGCCCATTCGCTGGGCGGCGGGGCCGATGCCATGGTGCAGGCGCGGATCAGGGCGCGCACCCGGGCCGGGCTGGGGGCCGTGGTCCTGCGTGTCGGCGGCGTGCAGCGCTGGCAGTTGGAGGCGCACACGCCGCAGGGTGTCACCAAGGGCGCCACCGGCGATTTCGCCATGATCGAGAAGCTTCTGTCCGGGGTCACCTCGCGCCATGTCACCTATGCCTGCGGGGTGGGCGATCCTTGGGCGCATGAACTGCCGCGCCATCTGGCCTGGCTGCGCCGGCGGCCCTCGGACCTGCTCGAGATCGAGGTCCACGACTTTTTCCCGATCTCGCCGTCCCAGACCCTGCTGGACGGCCAGGGCTTTTACACCGGGGTTCCGCACCCGCCCGACGCGGGCAGTGCGCATGTGTTCCGGGGTCGCGGCGGGCTGCGCGTGCCGCTGGAAGCCTGGCAGGCGAACTGGCAGGGCGTGATGCGGGCGGCCAGCCGCGTCACCGTTTTCTCGCAATCCAGTTTCGACATAATGGCGGCGGTCTATCCCAAGGCCGTGGATAGGATCGTCGTGCAGCCGCACCCGCTGGGCAACCTGCCGCCCGCGCTGCCGCGGCCCGAGGCCGATGCCGCTCCGGTGGTCGGGGTGCTGGGCCACATACGCAAACACAAGGGCGCGGCCCTGTTGCGGGACATGTCGCATCGCCTGGCGCGCGGAGGTCAGGCGCGACTGGTGGTGCTGGGCACGGTAGAGCCGTCGTTCCGTCTGGCCCGTGGCGCGACCATCCACGGCGCCTATCGTACCTCGGACATCCCGGCACTGGTCCGGCGCTATGGCATCACCTGCTGGATGATCCCGTCGATCTGGCCCGAGACCTTTTCTTTCGTCACCCATGAGGCGTTGGCCACCGGCCTGCCGGTGTTTGCCTATGATCTGGGCGGGCAGGGCGATGCCCTGCGGGCGGCGCCCAATGGTCATCCGCTGCCCTTCGTGCCGGGCGGCGATGCGGTGACCTTTGCTGCGGGCATGGAGCAAGCGGGTGTGATCGGCGCTGCGAAGGAACGGGTACCAATGCTCAGGCGCGCCGGGTTGGCCGCTCAGACATAGCCCAGACCGGCAAAGGCGTGCAGAAGCAGCGTTCCGGGTCGGGACTGTCGCCGCAGGCCAAGCCTGCGATAGCCCAGCATGCGCGCAACGGCGGGGCGATCCTGCAAGGCAAGATAGTCCCGGCACAAGGTTCGGGCGTCGGGCGTCATCGGCAGATCGGCGTGCAGCAGCGCCTCGGCATTCTGCGTCAGCCAGCCGCGAAAGATGCCCTCGGCGATCAGCCGATACCGCTTGCGGCCGGCCCCCGCGCCCTTGTTATAGCCGATGTGATTGTCGCCGTGCTGGCGGTACAGCAGGGCGGGCGCGTCCTCCAGTTCGATGGGCACATTGCAGGCGGTTAGCGCCAGATAGCACCACCAGTCGTGAAACGGCACTGATACCGGCCCGGCCTGTCGCAGCAGGTCATGGGCGGCAGCGGTCAGGACGATGGTGCTGCCGTGCAGGACGTTCTGCACCAGCGCATTTTTAAGGCTGGGCGTGGTGCCTTCGGTGTGCAGGCGTCCGATGGGCGTCAAGTCGGCATCGGTGACGGTGCTGCCCGCCGCATAGCAGGCCGGGGCGTTGTCACCGTATTTGTTCAGGCGCGCCACGGCGCGGGCCAGCTTCTCGGGCAGCCACATGTCATCCTGATCGCAAAAGGCGATGCGGCGCGGTCCAAGGTCCGGGTGACACAGCAGCGCCAGATAGTTGGCCGCCGCCCCGCACCCCGCGCCGCTGAGCAGGCGGATCTCGCGACCCGGATGCGCCTCGCGGAAGTCCCTCAGGATGTCCAGCGTGCCATCGGTCGAGCCGTCATCGCTGATCCACAGGGCCCAGTCCGTCCACGTCTGGGCCGCGATGGACTCCAGTTGCGCCTGCAGGAAGCGGGCGCCGTTGTGGGTGCAAAGAAGGATGGTGACGGAGGACACGCGGAACCGGGAAATTGGGGCGGATGCCTCCCTATAGGACGAAGCGCGCGGCCTAGAAAGTGCGGATGTTGCCGTCGTGGTCGATGGCTATGATCTGCCGCAGGCCCAGGTCGCAGCGCAGGCGCTTGGCCATGTCGCGCAGGGCGGGGGCGGGAACAAAGCACAGGGCCGTGGACATCCCGTCGGCCAGTGTTGCGGTTTCAGCCTCGACGGTAACGGTGGACCACAGCGCGGGCTGGCCTTGCGGGCCAAGGATATGCCCCTTGGTGCCCAGACGCATGGCGTCGGGGCTTGAGGTCGCCATGGCGCCATCGCTCAACCGGCGGGTCAGGACCGGGCCAAGGGCGGGATCCTCGATCCCGATGCGCCACGGCCCGCCACGGGCGGCCAGTTCACCGACCTGTACCAGCCCTTTCGCCATGCCGTGCCGCCGCAGGACATCTGCCACCAGATCCGTGGCCAGCCCCTGCGCGATGCCGTTCAGCGTCAGTTGCTGGCCGGGCCGCAGGGTGATCGCCGCGGGCCCCTGCTGCACCCCGGACCAACCTACCAGCGCTTGTGCCCGGGCGGGGGGGCGCCCTTCGGCCAAGGCACGCCACAGTGGTTGTACCGTCGGGTCGAACAGACCGCCCGTTGCCCGGTGCAGCCGGTTGGACAGATCGATCAGCCGGCTGAAGTCTTGGTGCGGGTCGGGCAGCTGGCCCGTCCTGTTCAACTGGGACAGGGCCGAAGCGGTGTCGAACAGGTTGAACTGCGCCTCCACATGCCGCAACACGCCCTGCACCTCAGCCATCACGGCGGCGGTCTGATCGGCAGGCCCGTGCAGCACCAGCCGCGCCTCGGCGCCAAGGGCGCGCCCGGTCCAGATGGCGCGGGCCTGCGCTGGCAGGGCCATGCCGGAGGCGCTGGCCGCGGCAAGAATGGTCAGGAAACGGCGGCGCGTCTGGCTCATGGAATCACCACATCTCCGGGTTTTGACACTGTGCGCGGGGGCCGCGCGGCCTTGCGCCCGGCAAGGACCAGCGGCACGCAGGTGGCCTCGTCCTGGTAGATCGAAACGCAGTCAAGGCATTGGAAGCATTCGGCATAGTCGACCTTGCCCCATGCATCGATGGCGCCGTAGTTGCAGCGCACCTTGCACAGTTGGCAGGGGCTGCCGCATTCCACGCGCCGGGCGATCCAACTGCGCTTGCCAAAAACACGTCCGGTCGCGCCGGCCACGGCCATGAACGCGCCCAGCGGGCAGGCATAGCGGCAGAACCCCTTGAACAGCACCAACCCCAGCGCCAGCCACAGCCCGGCATAGGCGACATACAGCCAGTCGCGCCGGAAATGCACGGTGATGGCGGTCTTGAAGGGTTCGATCTCGGCCACGGTATCAATCTCGGCAGGCACCAGCAGCGCGGTCAATACCAGGGCCGCCAGCAGCCCGTATTTCACCAGCTTCAACCGGGCATCCCAACGCGGCGCAGGCTCGATCCGGGGCAGGCGCAGTACGCGTCCGATGTGATGGGCAAACTCCTGCAGCGCGCCGAAGGGACACAGCCAGCCGCAGAAAAACCCCCGCCCCCAGGCGATCAGGCCCAGCAGGGCCGCGATCCAGACCAGCAGCGAGAACGGATCATAGAGCAGGAAGGACAGGCTGCCGCCCTCGGTCACCGTGCGCAGGACGCCCAGCACCGTGACGATGGACAATTGCCCCTGGCCCCACCAGCCGACGAATCCCAGCACGAAGGCCAGTGTCGCCAGCCGCAGGGGCGTGAAGCCGCGCAGGGCCGCCACCCGGTTCTGCGCGGTGCCCAGCACCAGCAGCAGCCCGGCCAGAAAGGCCCCCAGCACCAGAAGATCGGCCTTCCGGTTCAGCAAGGCCTCGCGCCATGGGGGCAGGGGGGTGACCGGTTCGGGCCGGATGAAGAACCGTGGATCCGTAGTGTGGGTCAGGCTGAAACTGGCCGAGCCCAGTTCGGGCTGGAACATGCCATGCGCCCGCACCGCCTGGGCGTGCAACTGCCACGGGCGGGTCGGGTCGAATCCCAGCCGCCGATCGGTGCGCAGGATCATGCTCACCCCATCGTGCAGCGCCTCGGGCAGATCCGCCGCCAGTTCCACCAACAGATCGGCATCGCGCAACGCCACCGGAAACCCGTCCTGGTCCGCGGTCAGCCGGTCGGGCGCGGTGTTGCGCACGAAATTGTCCGACACCAGCCCGTGACGGGCGGTGTCGATCACCAGAAGCGGCTCGTCGCTGCCCGACACGGCCCGGAAACGCGCCAGGTCCTCCAGCGAGTCGGGGTCCAGAACCGCCCGCGCAATCGCCGGCGGCCCGATATCTATGACCCAGAGATCCAGATAGGCGCCCTCCGGGTCGGCCAGCGCCTCGGGATCATCCGTGACCCAGATCGTCCCTGCAAAGGCCTCCTGCACCTCGGCATTGGTGACGTGCAGATGCCCGACCAGCCCCTGTTCGACCAGCGCATGCCAGTCCAGATCCTCGGCATGGTCGGGGTCGGGATGGGCGGGGGGACCGGCGGCAATCCCCTGCATCTTCTCGCGCGCGACCTGCAGGGTGGCGGCCATCAGGCTTTCATGGGCGATGCGCACGCTGGCGGTGGCCTTGGTCACCCCGTCCAGATAGACTAACGCGCTGCCATCGCCACCGGCCCCATAGGGCGTGCCCACCACCAGCACGTCACTGATCGAATGGCCGCGATACTGTTCGAAGAACCTGTGAAACGGCGCCTCGCCAAGACCGGAGACGAAGATCGGCTCGTTGTGACTTACAAGCTGGACGTTTTGGAAGGTGCCCTGCAGATCCAGCGTGACCAGCATGTTGATCGGCGCGCCGGAAAAGCCGGGCAGGGGCGCCATCGGTTCGGTCTCGAAGACAAACCCCGCCTCGGCACCCCCCGAGTTGATCAGGCTGTAGACCCCTTGCCCGTTCAGCCGCTCGCCCAGCGAGAACGGCGGCACGATGCGCGCGGCGATTTCGTCGCGCGGCATGGGTTCTGCAGCCAGCGGCAGGGCGCAGGCCAACAGGGCAAGACACAGCACAAGGCGCGACAGAATGGTCATGGCCCGACCCTAGTCGCCGCTCCAGTGCCGCCAAATGCGACTTAGGTCGAAACGTGGCTGTCCCCGCCTTCGACTATGATCGCAGCCAGCCAGAGGAGGTTGCCATGACATCATCCCCCATCCGCCTGCCCAAAGGGGTCGAACCTGCCGTCTCGCTGGCCGGCCTGCTGCTGCTGTGGATCGTGGCCGCGCATCTGACCGACGATCCTTCGGTGCTGCCCGGCCCGCTTACGGTGCTGAAGATCGCCGCGCAGGAATTCGCGTCGGGCCAGCTTCAGTATCACGTGTTGGCCACCCTGGGCCGGGTGGCGGCGGCCTTTGCCTTGGCCATGGGGTTGGGCGGCGCGCTGGGGCTGGCGCTGGGAAGCTGGCCCGCGCTCGACCGCTGGATTTCGCCCTGGGTGACGGTGTTTCTGAACCTTCCGGCGCTGGTGGTGATCGTGCTGTGCTACCTGTGGCTCGGCCTGAACGAGCCCGCGGCCATCCTCGCAGTCGCAGTCAACAAGACCGCCATGGTGGCGGTGACCATCCGCGAAGGGGTGCGCAGCCTCGATCCGCAACTCGGCGCCATGGCCCGCCTGCACCGCATGTCACCGCTGGCGCGCTTTGCCCATGTGATCTGGCCGCAGCTCTGGCCCTATGTCGCGGCCAGCACCCGCAATGGTCTGGCAATGATCTGGAAGATCGTGCTGGTGGTGGAATTCCTTGGACGCTCCAACGGCGTCGGGTTCCAGATCCACCTGTTTTTCCAACTGTTCGAGACCGGCCATGTGCTGGCATATGCGCTCAGCTTCGTGGCGGTGATGCTGGCCCTGGAATACGGGCTGCTGCAACCGCTCGACCGCCGCAGCCGCCGCTGGCAGGCCGCAGCCACCGCAAGCTGATCGCGGGGCTTCCTGTCAGGGCCGCAGTCGACAGCCGCAACCCGTCCGACCTGCCACCCCCGGCACGGGAGGCACCGCCGTGGTGACACGCCCCCCGTTGCCCCACCACTTTTTCTTGGCAAAAGTACTCCCGCCGGAGGCAAGAAATCTCTTTCGCGCCGCGCCCCGCAATCCCCCCGGATAGAAAAACGCACCCCGGTCTCCCGGAGTGCGTCGCAGGGCCCTGGGCCCTTGGTCGTGGTGTGGCTCAGTTGGCCGCGGCCAGTTGCTTGGGCAGGCGGAAGGTCCACAGCATCCCGCCCTGGTTGAGGTAGTTGACCTTCGAGGCCACTTCCCCGCCCCACAGCGGCACGGCGCCGCCCCAGCCGGACATCACGGCGACATATTGCTCGCCATCCTGTTCCCAGGTGATGGGCTGGCCGACGATGCCGGACCCGGTCTGGAAGCTCCACAGGATCTCGCCGGTTTCGTCATCCAGCGCCAGGAACTCGCCCTCGGGGGTGCCGGTGAAGACAAGGCCGCCAGCGGTGGTCATGACCCCGCCCCAAAGCGGCGCGTCGTTCTTGTATTCCCAGACCCATTCGCCGGTGGCCGGATCGATCGCCTTCAGGCTGCCGATGTGATCTTCGTACATCGGCTTGATGGTGAAGCCCGACCCCAGATAGGCGGCGCCCTTCTTGTAGGAAATCGGCTCGTTCCAGATGTCCATGCCCCATTCGTTGGAAGGCACGTAGAACAGCCCGGTGTTCTGGCTGTAGGCCATCGGCATCCAGTTCTTGCCACCCAGGAAGCCCGGGGCCGAGAACACGGTCTGGCCTTTGTTGCCTTCGGCGGCGGCCGCCGGATCGCCGGGGCGGTTTTCTTCGACGAAGATCGGACGCCCGGTCTCGTCGATGCCCGATGCCCAGGTGATGTCCTTCACGAAGGGATGGGCATCGACAAAGCTGCCGTCCTCGCGGTTCAGAACGTAGAAGAACCCGTTGCGGTCGGCGGTACCAAAAAGCTTGTTGCCGTCGGCATCGGTATAGGCGACCACTTCGTTCACGCCGTCATAGTCCCAGCCTTCGCGCGGGGTGGTCTGGAAATGCCATTTGATCTCGCCGGTGGCCGGATCGATGCCAAGGCGGCTGGCGGCATACAGGTTGTCACCCTTGTTGCCTTCGACCGGGGTGCCGGCGTTGCGCAGGTGGCTGTTCCACGGTGCAGGGTTGCCGGTGCCGAAGATCAGCGTGTCGGTGTCGATGTCATACGAGCCGCCCAGCCAGGTCGCGCCGCCGCCAGTCTTCCACATGTCACCGGGCCAGGTGGCGTTCAGCGTGCCGGTCATGGTGGATTCTTCGCCGTTCAGCGTGCCCATGTGTCCTTCGATCACCGGGCGGGTCCAGACGACATCGCCGGTATCCGCGTCGCGGGCCTGAACCTCGCCGACAATCCCGAATTCACCGCCCGAGTTGCCGGTGATGACCAGCCCGTTCACGATCAGGGGGGCTGCGGTATAGGAATAGCCTTCCTTGTAGTTGGCGATCTTGTCGCGCCACACCACGTCACCGGTTTTCAGATCCAGCGCCACGAGGCGCGCATCCAGGGTGCCGAAGAAGATCTTGTCGCCATAGATGGCGCCGCCACGGTTGATCACGTCACAGCAAGGCAGGATGCCCTCGGGCAGACGCGCGTCATACTGCCAGACTTCCTTGCCGGTCTTCACGTCGATGGCATAAAGCCGCGAATACGAGCCGGTGATATACATGATCCCGTCATGCACCAGCGGCTGGGTTTCCTGGCCGCGCTGCTTTTCCCCGCCAAGGCTGAAGGCCCAGGCCGGCACCAGATTCGCGATGTTGTCCTTGTTCAGCGTCTCCAGCGGGCTGTAGCGCTGCAGGTGGCGGCCCATGCCGTTGGTCAGCACGCTGGTGGTGATGGTCTGGTCGTTGGCCAGATCGGCCTCGGTGACGCCGGCCTGGGCCGCGCCAGCAGCCAGAGTCGTCATGACTACGGTGGCAATAAATCGGTTCATGGGGGTCCTCCCTCGGGTTCCGGTGCAGATGGGCCGGTTCGGGCACATCCGTCAGACCGCAAGCCTACGTGCGGGGGCATTTCCTTCAACGCTGCTTAGGTCGTACGACTTTTACCCTGTTGACACCGGCCGCGCGTGCCAGGACGTGCCGATTCAGACCTGCGGACCCCGACCCGCTGAACCTGCTTCACACGCGCGACATGGCAAGGGGCGCTGCAGCGCCCCCTGTCGTTCTTTCGTACCGCCGGGCATGGCCGCAATGCTGCCTGCGCCGGACGGCTCAGTGCGACGTCTCGACGCTCAGGCTGTCCAGATAGGCCAGGATGAAGTCCTGCACCGTGCGATCCTCGATGCCCACATGGCGCATCCGGGTGCCGGGCATGAAGCCGTCGTTGTCTTCCATCCAGGCGCGCAGGGCCGCCGGGGTCCAGACGATGCCCGAGGCGACCAGCGCGTCGGAATAGTCGAAGTCGGGCCAGCTGCCCGCGGTGCGGCCGACGATGTTCTCCAGCGGCGGCCCGTAGGAGGCGTGCTCGACATCGACGGCGTGGCAGCGGCGGCATTCGGCGTCGAACAGGGCCGCCCCGGCGTCGACCTTGATCTGCTCATAGCGGGTTTCCGCCGCGGCGGGCAGGGCCAGCGCGCCGGCGCAGGCCAGCGTCAGGGCCAGCGGTGTCATCAATCGTTTGGTCTTGGACATTGGTATCTCCTGTGGATTGGGGAGGTTTCAGCTATCGTGCGTTCCACAGAGCCGATCTTGATCGGAGTCAAAACTACGACCATCTGGCAGTCGGTGCTTTGGTCGTATTTCTGACCGGCCCGATCGTGGTACCCTCGCGCAGACCTTTGGAGGAGGGAACGATGATCACGATGAAAACCCTGACCGGTGCCGCCCTCGGGCTGGCCCTGAGCGCCGTCGCGGCCTTGGCGGAAACACCGGTCCTGCGGGCCGCGGTTCTGGAATTCGGAACCGTCAACTGGGAGCTGGACACCATTAAGCACCACGGGTTTGACGCCGCCCACGGGTTCGACCTGCAGGTGCAGGGCCTGGCCGGGGGCGCGGCCGCCAAGGTCGCCTTCCAGGCCGGCGAGGCGGATGTGATCGTGTCGGACTGGCTCTGGGTGGCGCGGCAGCGCGCGGCGGGCAAGGACTATGTGTTCATTCCCTATTCCAAGGCCGTGGGCGGTATTCTGGTCAGCCAGGACAGCCCGGCCCAGACGATCGAGGATCTCAAGGGCACGAAGATCGGCATTGCCGGCGGGCCGCTCGACAAAAGCTGGCTGATCCTGCAGGCCTATGCGGCGCAGGAATACGGCATGGATCTGGCTGCCGAGACCGAACAGGTGTTCGGCGCGCCGCCGCTGATCTTCAAGACCGCGCTGCAGGGGCAGACCCAGGGCGCCATCAACTACTGGCACTTCATGGCCAAGATGGAGGCCGCCGGGATGCGGCGTCTGGTCGATGTTTCCGATGCCGCCGCCGCCCTTGGACTGGACCCGGAAACCCCGCTTCTGGGCTATGTGGTGACCGGCGCGCTGGTGGCCGAAAACCCAGAAATCGTTCAGGGACTTGCGGCGGCTTCGGGCGATGCCAAGGCGCTTCTGGCTAGCGACGATGCCGAATGGGATCGCCTGCGTCCGCGCATGAAAGCCACGTCAGACGTGCAATTCGAAGCCCTGAAAGCCGGTTTCCGCGCCGGTATCCCGGCTCCCGGCCCGGTGGATGAAGCTGCCGCCGACCGCATGCTGCGGCTGATGGCGGAATTGGGCGGCGAAGACCTGCTTGGCAGTGCCACGCAACTGCCTGACGGCGTGTTCCTGCAGCCCGGCTCCTGAGCCCGATGACCCGGCATTCCCGCGACATGGCCCTGGCCGCGCCGGATGCCGGGCGCCCGGTGCTGGATCTGTCGCTGCCGGGGCTGTCGCTCAACGGGACCGGGATTCTCGGCCCCGTGACCCTGTCGGTGGCCATGGGGGAAACGCTGGCAATCACCGGTCCCTCGGGCATCGGCAAGTCCACGCTGCTCAACCTTGTCGCCGGGCAGATCACTGCGCCGGACCAACGCCTGACCACGCGCGGCAGTATCGGCATGGTGTATCAAAGCCCGACCCTGCTGCCCTGGCGCAGCGCCTGCCACAACCTCACGCTGACTACGGGCCTGTCCCGCACGGCGGCGGCCAAGGCCCTGGCCGAGGTCGGGCTGGCCGGGAAGGATCGCCACTATCCCGGTCAGATGTCGCTGGGCCAACAGCGGCGGTTGTCACTGGCCCGCGCCTTTGCCCGCGCGCCGCAACTGCTGTTGCTGGATGAGCCCTTCGTCTCGCTGGACCCGGATCTGGCCGACGGCATGATGGCGCTGTTCGCCCGGATGCGCGCCGCACGTGGCAGCGCCGCCATCCTTGTCACCCATTCGCCGGTTGAGATTGACAGGCTGGCATCCCGTGTCCTGCGGCTGGACGGCAAACCCGCAACTCTGCGACCGGCCTGAAGCCCCCAATGTTCGAGGGGCTTGCCTGCGGCGGCGATCAGCCCTTGCGGCGGATCAACCCGCGGGCCGGGTCATAGCCCCGCAAGGCCAACCCCATGAAGGCAACGGCCGTGCCGATGGTGACCGCAAGGGCCAGCGGATTGAACTGCCCATAGAGGGCAAACCGGATCAACTCCACCGCGTAAGTAAATGGATTTGAGGCACAAATCGCATAAAGAACCTGCGAGCTTTCGGCCATCTTCCACAGCGGGTACAGGGCCGAGGACAGGAAGAACATCGGAAAGATGACGAAATTCATCACGCCCGCGAAATTCTCCAACTGCTTGATCAGACTCGACAGGGCCAGCCCCAGGCCGCCCAGCATCAGCCCCGCCACCAGAAGAGCGGGCAGAACCGCGATATATCCGGTCCAGCTCACCCGTACTCCGAAGGCCGCGGCAATGGCCAGAAACACCAGCGCCTGAAGCATCGAGATCAGGGTCGAGGCAAGGATCTTGCAGGTCAGCAGCCACCAGCGTGGCAGCGGCGAGGTCAGCAGCAAGCGCATCGCACCGGTTTCCCGATCGTAGACCAGGCTGAGCGAAGATTGCATCCCGTTGAATAGCAGGATCATCCCGCACAGCCCCGGCACGATGTAGGTCTCGTAGGTGATATAGGTCTGGTAGGGCGGGATGATCGACAGGCCCAGTGCGGCCCGGAACCCGGCGGCAAACACCACAAGCCAGACCAGTGGCCGCACCAGCGCCGCCAGGAACCGCTCGCGCTGGTGCACGAAGCGCAGCGCCTCGCGCGTGACGATGGCCACAAGGGCAATGCGCGCGGCGCGGGGATCAAATGGCAGCATGGGGCGCTCCGCCGGTCAGGTCAAGGAAAGCCTCGCGCAGTTGGCCATGCGGGGCAAAACCGGCGGCGGTGGTATCGGCCAGAATACGCCCCTGATGCAGCACCAGCAGCCGATCGTCGGGCAGCACTTCGTCGGTCAGATGGGTGGCCCACAGCACGGTGATGCCCTGTTCTGCGGCCAGCGCGTGCACATGGGTGGTGATATCGCCCCGCGTTGCGGCGTCCAGCCCGACCGTGGCTTCGTCCAGAAGCAGCACCCTGGGGTCGTGCAACAGGGCGCGGGCAATCTCGACCCGTCGCTTGTGGCCGCCGTTCAGGTCGCGCGCCCGCTCGTTGCCCCGGGCGCGCATCGCCAGCCGATCCAGCACCGCGTCGATGCGGCGGTCGCGGTCGCGGCCCGCGATGCCATGCAGCGCCGCGAAATAGGCCAGGTTGCGGCGCACGCTCAGGTCCGGATCCAGCGTGGTTTGCTGAAACACCACGCCCATGGTGGCCAGCGCCGCATTGGGCGCCCGCGACAGATCGTGACCCATGACCTCGATCCGCCCTTCGGGTGTGGTGAACAGCCGGGTCATTAGGCTGAACAGCGTCGATTTCCCCGCCCCGTTCGGCCCCAGCAGAGCGCAGAAGGCGCCCGGCGCCAGGTTGAAGGCAACCCCGTCCAGCGCCCGCTTGGCGCCATAGGAAAACCCAAGACCCTGTATGGAAAGAGCGGGTGCCGCCGTCACTTGATGGTGATCTCCAGCCGCTGTGTCTCGCCGGTGGATCCGGGGATCTTCAGGTAGTACCGGCCGGGCTTGATGGCGACAAAGCCGATCTCCATTTCCCCGGCCTCGTCAAACTCGATGCTGTCCAGACCCAGCGGGCGGATCTCCAGCCCTTCGACGACGATCTCGTCGATCCAAATCGCCCGGAAGAACTCCGGCCCCACCAGCGCCAGCTCCTGGCTGCCGTCGCCCTGGATCTCGAATTCGTAGTAGGTGCCCGAGGTCAACTCCCACGGCGCATCGGTCAGCGGCATCCCCGCCGACAGCTGGATGGGCGGCAGGTCCTGCTTGTTGCTGGCCGACAGGATGCCGGCAAGTCCGAACCCCTTGTCTTCATCGGCGACAGCCACCGAAGCGAAAGGCAGGGCGATCAGGGCCAAAGCGGCAATCCGCGTGTTCATGAAGTGATCCTCGTATCCTGGAAAACTGTGTCGGGCCCACGGCCCCCCGGTGTCAAGGGCGCAGCGCGGCGCCCCAGGGAAAGCGGCCCACCTTGATGGACTTGATCGCGGTGCGTTTGGCCACCTCCACCACGGTCACATCGCCCGACACGCCGTTGGTGGTGAACAGCAGATTCTTGTCGGGCGAGAACGCCATGTGCCAGACCCGGCGCCCGACGAGGATGTAATCCTCGACCTCGTAGGTATCGGCGTTGACCACCGCCAGATGGTTGGATGGTCCAAGCGCCACGAAGGCATGGGTGTCGCCTTGGGTAAACTCGAATCCCACGGGCTGAACCCGGTCGGGATGGATGCCGTCCACCTCGAAAGAAATCTTCGCGATCTCGGACTGTGTCGCGGTATCGAACACGGTGATGGTGCCGCCGATCTCGGAACTGACCCACAACTCACGCCCGTCCTTGACGAACTCCGCGTGTCGAGGCCGGGAATCCACAAGCGTATTGGCAAACAACTGCTGCGTTTCGGTGTCGATCCAATGCGCCATGTTGGTGGTTTCAGACGTGGTGATGGCCACCTTGCCATCGGGGCTGACCGCCATGCCCTCGGGCTCGATGCCGACGTCGATCTGCGCCACAACCCGGCGCGTTTCGGTATCCACCACGGTGGTGATCGCGTCATCCTCATTGGCAATGTAGAGATGGCGGTCGTCGGGATGCAGAACAAACTGTTCGGGATCTTCGCCCGACGGCAGATCGTGCAGGATCTCGCCCGAGACAGGATCCATCACCTGAACAGTATCGCTGTCCGACGCACAGATATAGACCCGGCTGAAGTCCCTGGAAAAGGTGATCCCGCGTGGCCGCTCCCCGGTTGGCAATGTGCGGATCACCTCAAGCGTCTCCACGTCGATGACGCTGATGGTGTCGTCTTTTTCATTGGTCACCCAGATCTCCGCAGCGCTGGTGGGCAGAGTGACCATGGCAATCAGAGCGGCAATTCGCAAAGGGGTCATTTTCGGTCCTTTTCGACGAGGGGCAGCGTGGGGGTTTGCCACCCCCACACCCCTGGCGAGTACTTCAGAACAAGAAAAAGAAGGGGAGACTTTTTTCTTGGTGAAATACTCCGGGGGCGCGGGGGCTGGCCCCCGCTGGGGGTTCAGGCCGCATAGGCGGCACAGCCGGCTTCCGGGGCATCCAGCCCCAGCGTGTCCAGCTCGGTACGCGGATGCAGAAACCCCTCCAGTGGCGCCTGGGTGACCAGCGCGCGGGGCTGCGTCAGCGGAATGGGTTGGCGCAATTGCCCGTTCCAGGCGCGATACGTCAGGGGGCGGCCCTTGAACCCGGCCAGTTCAAAGTCGCCGGACATCAGAAATCCGTGCAGGGAAGGCGCGTCGCCGGCTGCGCCGCGTGTCACCGCCTCACCGATACTGCGCAGCGCGGCCCAGGCGGCATAGTCCTGCGGATACATCTGGCGGCCGGTCATCTCGTGGAAACGCGATTGTAGCTGCGCCGCGCCCCATTGTTCGACCACCGGTGCCCAGGCCGCTGCAGTCAGCCCTTCCGAACCAACGACAGGGCGCGGCAACCAGGTGTTGTAGGCGATGTAGCGCCCGAAATCTCCGGTTTCATCGGCCACCAGCAGGGCATCATATTTGCCCAGATCCTGGGTGAAGAGCGGTACTTCCTGGGCCGCGTGGCGGCGCATGTCGGCGTCGAAGGCCCATGTTTTCCGGGCGCCGATTTTCAGGCCGAATTTCCTGGCCGAACGCTCCAGTGCCGCCGCGAAGGCCTTGTCTGCAGGATAGCTGCCCTCGATCATCGCCAGCCTGGTCCAGCGCCGCTGGGCGAGGAACTGCGCCAGCGCGTCGGTGCGCATGGCCAGCGACGGCGCGCTGTGCAGAATGTTGGCGCGGCAGTTCTGGCCGCGCAGGTCGGTGTCTTCGGCAGAGGTGTTGAAGATCAGCGCCCGGGCCGCCTCGGGCAGATCGGCGATGGCCAGCAGCACCTCTGCCGGCGCATCCAGAACCAGCAGGTCCGTGCTGGACAGGGCCCGACGCGCCGCAGCCAGGGGATCTTCGCCCAGGGCAACCGACACCGTGTCAAGCGTGTAGGCATGGCCCAGGAACCGGCCGGTTGTGGCATTGTCCCGAACGGCCAGTTGCGCGCCCGCGAGGCCAAGGTCGGCGGGTTCCGGGTCAAGGTTGGACAGCACCGGCGGTCGCGGCGTTTCCACGTGCAGGTAGGTGACATCGATGCGGGTCTCGCCGATCGCGGCCCAGGGCAACAGGACCAGCGACAGCACCATGGCAGCAAGTGGTTTCATGCAATCATCTCCTCCGCGTCCAAGGATACGGATCGCCCCGATGTCAGCCATACGACCATGGTCGAGGGGCCAACCAAGGTCGAATACCGCGACTGCTGCTGTCTGCGTACAACGGCTCTCGATGGCATGGATTGCCCTGAGGAGGACCCGACATGACCCTGATCCGTCCCGCGCTGACCGCCCTGACCCTGGCCATGGCCCCGAGCCTGGCCCTTGCCCATGGCGATGTCGCCCCGCAACCGGTGAACACCGATGTCCTGCCCGATGTGGGCGAGGAATGGCTGACCGAGAACCCCTACCGTGTGGAAGAAGTGGGCGAGGAGATCTGGAGCGAAGCCGTCAAGATCGGCGCCTCCGGCTACAACCAGAACTGCGCCCGGTGCCATGGGCTGGAAGTGATCTCGGGTGGGCTCGCCCCCGACCTGCGCTTCCTGGAGGCCGAGGAATTCGGCGACGAGTGGTATGTTGAGCGCTTCCAGTTCGGCTACACCCAGAATGGCACCACCAAGATGCCGGCCTTCGGCGAATTGCTGGGCCAGAAAGCCGCCTGGGCGATCCGCACCTTCATCGAGACCCGCCCCGATGACGAGGCCGTCGCCGAACGGTCCGACGAGTTGAAGGAAATCCGGGATCTTCTGGCCACCGCCGCAAGCGGAGCGGCCGAGGTCGATACCGCTGCAACCGCCGACCGGCTGATGGAGATCGCCAACGAGATCGAGACTCTCTCGGGGGCGCCGGTGGCCGACAGCGTGGCCTTGCGCGCGGCGCTGGTGCTGAACCTGGATAGCGGCAATCTGGATCAGGCGGCCGAGATCCTGACGGTCGGCCTGTCTGTCGCGCATTGATGCGGCGGGGATTCACGATCCCCCTGGGCGGCGTCCTGCTGGCGCTGGCCCTGTCGGCGGCTCCCGGATGGGCCGCCGATCCTTGTGCCGACTGGGTGCCGCAGGCCAAGCCGCAGAATGCCTCGCGCGATATCGTCGGACAGGATCTGGACCAGATCCATGAACAAGGGTTCGTGACCTTCGCGCTGTACGAAGATTATCCGCCCTATTCCTGGCAAGACGGCAGCACGGCGCGCGGGGTCGATGTGGAAATCGCCCGCCTGATCGCCGAGTATATCGGCGTCGCGCCGCGGTTCCACTTCGTGGCGGCGGGCGAAAACCTGGAAGCCGACCTGCGCCACAACATCTGGAAGGGCCCGATTGTCGGCGGCGCGGTGTCCAACGTGATGATGCGCATCCCCTATGACAGCGCCTTCAAATGCCGGGTCGAGCAGGTGGTCTTCACCGGTCAATACGCCGGCGAAGCGCTGGCCATCGCCTATGCCACCGCCGCCTATCCCGACCCCGACGACCGTCCGACCCCGGCCTATTTCCGCTTCGACACGGTGGGGGTCGAGAACGACTCGATCGCGGATTTCTATCTGACCAGTTTCGCCGGTGGCCAGATGGCCGCAAACATCCACCGCTTCCCGGATGTGGCCGAGGCCATGGCGGCCTTGGCGGCGGGCGAAGTCATGGCGGTGATGGGCCCGCGCGGTCAGTTGGAGCACGGGTTGACCCCGGCCACAGCCCTGCACCAGCCGCCCTTGCCGGGCCTGGCGGTGGGGGACTGGACGCTGGGCGTGGGGGTGCATTTCCGCTATCGCCCGCTGTCCTACATGGTCGACGACGCCATTCTGGATGCCCTGCAATCGGGGCGCATTGCCCAGATATATGCCGACCACAGCCTGACCCATCTGGCGCCCGAGCGATAAGGGAACGCCTGCGGGCGCGTCTCTTTTGCGTCTGGATGGGGCGGACGCGCTTGCCTAAGACGGACCAGCAAGGATCGCAGTGACCGGGGGCCGGGGCCATGGCAAACCATCTGTACGACGCGCTGTTCGGCGTTCATCGGGGCAATCGCAAGCCGTTTCTGATCCTGCCCGACGGGACCGAGATCACCTATGACGCCTTCCTGCGGCAGGCGGCGCGGTTTGCCCATGCGCTTGCGGCCTGCGGTGTGCAGACCGGTGATCGGGTGGCGGTGCAGGTGGACAAATGCCCCGAGATGATCGCGCTGTTTGCCGCCTGCGCCCAAAGCGGCGCGGTGTTTCTGCCGCTCAACACCGCCTATACCCCGGCTGAGGTTTCCTATTTCGTCGAGAACTCCGAGGCAAAGCTGTTTGTCTGCGCTCCTGAGAAGGCTGACGATCTGGCCCCGGTCGCGTTGGCCTGCGGTGCGCGGCTGGAAACGCTGGCCCACGGGCGGGGCAGTCTGACGGATCTGGCCGCCACCCAACCCGAGACTTTCGAGACGGTGGCGCGCGGTCCCGATGATCTGGCCGGGTTTCTGTATACCTCGGGCACCACCGGGCGCAGCAAGGGGGCGATGCTGACGCAGGACAACCTGCTGTCGAATGCCCGGACCCTTGTGGACGTCTGGCGCTTCTCAAGCGACGACGTGCTGTTGCACGCGCTGCCGATCTTTCACACCCATGGGCTGTTCGTGGCCACCAATGTGATCCTGCTGGCCGGGGGATCGATGATCTTCCTGCCGAAGCTGGACGTGGATCAACTGATCGACTGGATGCCGAAAGCAACTACGCTGATGGGGGTGCCGACGTTCTACACAAGGCTCCTGGATGATGCCCGTTTCACGGGGGATCTCGCGGCGCATATGCGGCTGTTCATCTCGGGCTCGGCCCCGCTTCTGGCCGCCACCCACGAGGCGTTCGAGGCCCGCACCGGCCATCGCATCCTGGAACGCTATGGCATGACCGAGACCAATATGAACACCTCGAACCCCTATGATGGCAACCGCCGCGCCGGAACCGTGGGTCAGGCGCTGCCGGGGGTCGAGGTGAAGGTCTGCGATCCCGAGACCGGGCAAGCGTTGCCGGTGGGCGAGATCGGCGTGGTCCAGGTGCGCGGGCCGAATGTGTTCAAGGGCTACTGGCGGATGCCGGAAAAGACCGCCGAGGAACTGCGCGCGGACGGCTTCTTCATCACCGGCGATCTGGGCCGGTTGGACGCAGACGGCTATCTGACTATCGTCGGACGCAACAAGGATCTGATCATTTCGGGCGGTTACAACATCTATCCCAAAGAGATCGAATTGCTGCTGGATGCCGCCCCCGGCGTGATGGAAAGCGCGGTGATCGGCGCCCCGCACCCGGATTTCGGTGAAAGCGTGGTGGCGGTTCTGGTGCCCGAGGCCGGGGCGACGCCCGATCTGGCGGCCATCGCCGCGGCGTTGGACGGACAGTTGGCGCGGTTCAAGCAGCCGCGCCGGATGGTGGTGGTCGACGCCCTGCCGCGCAACACCATGGGTAAGGTTCAAAAGAACGTGTTGCGAGAGACTTACAAGGCGATCTTTACGCAGGCATGACGTCTGGCCCCGGTCCCGGTCTCAGGGCCGGGCGCGCTGCACCATGCCGAACAGGTCGCGGGGATCGTCGGGGTCGGCCAGAAGATCCAGTTCGATGTACTCGCCGGGGTCGCTCAACTGGTTGCGCAGATAGCGCAGGGCCGAGAAATCCTCGATCGCGAAACCGACGCTGTCGAACAGCGTGATCTGCCGCGCGTCCCGGCGGCCCTCGGCCTGCCCGGTGATGACCTTCCACAGCTCGGTGACCGGGTGGTCGGGGTCCAGCGCCTGGATCTCGCCCTCGATCCGGGTCTGGGGCGCGTATTCGACGAAAATATCTGACCGCAGCAGGATATCGCGATGCAATTCGGTCTTGCCGGGGCAATCGCCACCGATGCCGTTGATGTGCACCCCGGCCCCGACCATGTTGTCGGTCAGCACGGTGGCATTCTGCTTGTCGGCGGTGCAGGTGGTGATGATCTGGGCACCGGTGATCGCCTCTTCCGCGCTGGCGCAGGCCACGACTGTAAGGCCCGATCCGGCCAGATTGCGGACTGCCTTGGCGGTGGCCGCCGGGTCGAGATCATACAGCCGCACGGTGTCGATCCCCAAAACCTTCTGGAAGGCCAGCGCCTGAAACTCGCATTGCGCGCCATTGCCAATCATCGCCATGGTGGTGGCGCCTTGGGGGGCCAGGTGTTTCGCCGCCAGCGCCGAGGTCGCGGCGGTGCGCAGCGCGGTCAGCACCGTCATCTCGGTCAGCAGCACCGGATAACCGTTTTCGACCCGTGACAGCACGCCGAAGGCGGTTACGGTCTGATAGCCGCGCGCCATGTTGGCCGGGTGGCCGTTGACGTATTTGAAGCCGTAGATTTCGCCGTCCGAGGTTGGCATCAACTCGATCACCCCGTCGCGGCTGTGGGCCGGGATGCGGGGGGTCTTGTCGAACTGCTCCCAGCGGCGGAAGTCGTCCTCGAGATAGGCGGCGATGCCGGCGATCATCTGCGCCGGGCCGATGCGGTTCACGATCTTCAGCATGTTGGCGACGCTGACGAAAGGCACCATGGCCAGATGCGAGGGTTGGGGCGTGAGAGCATTCATGCGGGGTCTCCGGTTCAGGCGGCACTGCGGGTTTGACGGTCCAGCACCTTGCGGCCCAGAAGCGAGGCGCAGAGGTCCACCATCAGCAGGGCAGTGCGGCCTCGGTCGTCGAGAAACGGGTTCAGTTCCACAAGATCGAGCGAGGTCACGAGGCCGCTTTCATGCAGCAGTTCCATGATCAGATGGGCCTCGCGGAAGGTGGCACCGCCGGGCACCGTAGTGCCCACGGCAGGGGCGATGGCCGGATCTAGAAAATCCACATCAAGGCTGACATGCAAGGCGCCGCCCGCCTGTTTCACCCGGTCCAAAAACGCCAGCAGCGGCGCGCTGACCCCGCGTTCGTCCAGCGCGCGCATGTCGTGCACCGCCATGCCCGATCCGTGCAGCCGGGCCTGCTCGGCCGGATCGACCGACCGCAGACCCATGAAGCACACATGCGCCTCGGGCACCGGGGCGGTGATGGGAGGGAAGACATCCTCGAACCCCGGATCGCCGATCAGATAGCGCAGGGGCGTGCCGTGCAGGTTGCCCGAGCGGGTGCTGGCCAGTGTGTGCAGGTCGGGATGCGCGTCCAGCCACAGCACGAATTGCGGCTGGCCACGTTCGGCAGACCGGCGTGCCACGCCGGGCACGGTGCCCGCCGACAACGCATGGTTGCCGCCCAGAAAGATCGGCATGTCGCAGGCGGCGGCCTCATAGGCGGCCTGTTCCAGCACCGGCACCCAACCGGCAATCTCGGGCAGGTTCTTCAGCGCGGCGTTGGGATGGGACGCGGGCCGGGGTGCCGCCGAGAGGTTGCCGCGATCCTCGACCAGATGGCCAAGGTCGCGCAACTGCTCGGCCAGCCCGGCGGTGCGATAGGCGTCTGGGCCCATCACGCATCCGCGCTGCACCGCGCCTTCATCTACCGGGGCGCCAATCAGGCAACAGGTTTTTCGGGTCATGGGTCAACTCGCAGGAAGTGTCGCCCCATATTGACCCGCCGGGGTGGTGTGCGTTTAGATCGAAAGGTGATCGAATTGCGATGGAGATCCAGCAAATTGTTCAGCTTGGCATGCAAAGTGGTCGGTCGTGAGTGAGTTGGACGCCCTTGACAAGGCGCTGATCGGACAGCTTCGGCTGGACGGGCGCGCCTCGATCACCGCGCTGGCGGCTGCACTGGGCGTGACGCGCGGCACCGTGCAGACCCATCTGGACCGGCTGCAGCGCCGGGGTGTGATCCAGCGCTTTACCGTTGATCTGGCCGACACCAGTGCCGAGGATCTGATCCGCGCCATCATGATGATCGAGGTTCAGGGCAATCTGGCCCGGCAGGTGACGGTGCGGCTGCGGCGGCTGAAACAGGTGGGGCAGTTGCACTCCACCAACGGTGCGTGGGACTTCGTGGCGCAGCTTGAAGCCACCAGCCTTGAGGACTTTGATCGGGTCCTGTGCGAGATCCGCGAAATCCCCGGCATCCTGAACAGCGAAACCTGCCTGTTGCTGAGCCGCGCCTTCTAGAACCGGGCCGCAGGCATGCTGCAAAGCGGTTTGCGTCGGCACTGGAAATCGGGCATGGCTCGGCCCGAAAGGGGCCCTGTTGTGAACCAGTTGGTCGATGTCTTGAACCGTGGCCTTCTGGCCCTTTGCACCGGGCTTTTCGCCGTGATGTTCGCCGGGCAGGTGACGATCGTGCTGCTGCGCTATGTGCTGGGCGTCGGGTTTCTGGAGCTGCAGGACGCGGTCAGCTATGCCTTCGCCTGCCTCGTGGTGCTGACCATCCCGCTGGCCATGCGCGCGGGCCGTCACGTGCGTGTCGATGTGTTGCGCGAACGGATGCCGCCGCGCTGGCAGGCCGGCGTGGATCGTGCCGGGCATCTGCTGTTGACCTTGCCGGTGTTTGCCTTGCTGCTGGTCAACGCGTGGCCTCTGGTCGCCGCGTCCTGGGCGATCCACGAAGGCTCGCGCGAGACCGGAGGGCTGGCAGGATTGTTCCTGGTAAAGTCCACCGTGGTGGTGCTGTGTCTGCTGGTCATCCTGATCGCACTGGCCGATCTGGTGCCGCTGCTGCGGCGGCGGAGGGCCGAACATGGAAGCTGAAACCCTGTGGGTGCTGTTTCTGGCCGGATCGCTTCTGGCCGCGTTGCTGTCCGGGGTGCCGGTGCTGTTCGTGATCGCGGGGGTGCCGACCCTGATCGCGCTGATCGCCGCCCTGTTCGGCGCGTTCGAGCCGGTCTATTTCCAGGCAGTGCCGCAGCGGATCTTCGGCATCATGGAAAACCGCCTGCTGCTGGCGGTGCCGCTGTTCGTGCTGGTCGGCGTGATGCTGGACCGCTCAAAGCAGGCCGAGCGGATGCTCAACAACATCACCCGCGCCGTGGGCGGATCGCGCACCGGGCTGGCCCTGTCGGTGATCCTTGTCTCGGCCCTGATCGCGGCCTCGACCGGGATCATCGGGGCCACAATCGTCATGCTGGGCACCATCACCCTGCCCAGCATGCTGCGCGCCGGGATCGACGCGCGCACCTCCAGCGGGCTGATCTGCGCCTGCGGCACGCTGGGCCAGATCATCCCGCCGTCCATTGTGCTGATCCTGCTGGGGGATCAGGTGTCCAACGCCTATATCGAGGCGCAGCAGATCGCCGGGAATTTTGCCCCCGATCCGGTAACGGTGGGCGACCTGTTCGCGGGTGCCCTGCTGCCAGGGCTGCTGCTGGTGGTGCTTTATGCGCTATACGCTGTGGTCCGCTTGCGCGGCGGGCCTGCGCCTGCGCCCAAGGCGCCCGCGCCTGAACCGATGGCCTTGTCCGAACTGCTTCTGGGCACGCTGCCGACGCTGGCACTGATCGTGGCGGTTCTGGGATCGATCCTGATGGGCGTCGCCACGCCCACCGAGGCCGCGGGGGTGGGCGTGGCCGGAACCCTGCTGATCGCGCTGGCCCAGACCGGACGCCGCCATGCGTGGCTGGCCGGGGCGCTGGCCGGGCTGACCTGCCTGTTGCTGCTGGCCTCGGCGGCAGGGATCCGGGCCGAATTCGGCGCGGGCGCGCTGATGATCGGGCCGCATACCCTGTTGTTGGGTGGGTTGGTGGCGCTGCTGGGGCTGGGGTTGCTTTATGCCTGCGCGGTGCTGCTGCGCGCCGGGGTCCTCGGCCCGGCCATTGTCGAGACACTGATCGTCTCAGGCATGATATTCGGGATCATCATCGCTGCGTCGATCCTGTCACTGGTGTTTCGCGGTTTCGGTGGCGACGAGATGGTGGCTGACCTGCTGCAGGGTCTGCCCGGTGGCACCTGGGGGATGCTGGCGCTGACCATGCTGGTGATCTTCCTGCTGGGGTTCCTTCTGGAATTCGTCGAGATCATCTTCATCGTCATTCCCATCGTCGGGCCGATCCTGCTGCAACAGGACATCAGCCCGGTGTGGTTCGCTGTGCTGGTGGCGATGAACCTGCAAACCAGCTTCCTGACGCCGCCTTTCGGCTTCGCGCTGTTCTATTATCGCTCGGTCGCGCCCCCGCAGATCCGCACCGCCGCGATCTATCACGCGATCGTGCCCTTCGTGGCGATCCAGATTGCCGCAATCGGACTTTTGGCGCTGTTTCCGGGCTTGGCGACATGGCTGCCCGGAGTATTGTTCTGACCAAATCCAACCACAGGGAGACCGTGATGAAACGGCGTGACCTTCTGAAATCCGGCGCGCTTGCGCTGCCCGCCACCGCGCTGGCCGTGCCGGCGATTGCCCAGGGCAACATCACCTGGAAAATGCCGACCTCCTTCCCGGCCCGCGCGCCGGGGGTGGGCACCAATGCCACCACCTTTGCCGAGCGTGTGGCGGCCATGTCGGACGGCCAGCTGACCCTCAAGGTCTTCTCCAGCGGCGAATTGGTGCCGCCCTTCGGCGTCGAGGATGCGGTGGAGCAGGGCACGGCCGAGATCGGTCATTCGACGCCCTACTACGCGGCCTCGAAGAACTCGGCGCTGCATTTCTTCTCGGCGGTGCCCTTCGGCATGACCGCCGTCGAAACCACAGCTTGGCTGCGCTATGGCGGCGGGCAGGACCTGTGGAACCGGATCTACGCCGAGCGCGGGCTGGTGCCCTTCTATTCCGGCAACTCGGGCGCGCAGGCCGCGGGCTGGTTCAAGACCCCGATCACCACTGTCAACGACCTGGCCGGTCTGAACATGCGCATCGCCGGTTTGGGCGGCGAGGCCATGCGCAAGCTGGGGGTCAACGCGGTGCTGCTGCCGCCGCCCGAGATTTTCCCGGCTTTCCAGTCCGGCGCCATCGACGCCGCCGAATGGGTCGGCCCGCTGCTGGATCAGGCCTTCGGTCTGCAGAAGGTCGCCAATTATTGCTACATGCCCGCCTTCCACGAGCCTTCGGCGGCGCTGGAGATTGTGGTCAACAAGGACGCCTATGACAGCCTGCCCGCGCATCTTCAGGCGGTGATCGCCAATGCGGCCGAAGCGGCATCGGTCGAGACCACGGCGCAGTTCGAATATTTCAACGCGGTGGCCTACCAGCAGTTGAAGGAACAGGGCGTGCAATTCGACGTGTTTCCCGAGGATGTCATCGACGCCCTGAAGACCGCCGTCGCCGAGGTCATGCAGGACCTTGCCGCCGAGAACCCGGTGTTCGCCGAGGTCGAGGAAAGCTACAACGCTTACCTCACCCTCGCGCGGCCCTATGGCAACCTGGTGAAGGGCGCGGTGTTCTCGCAACGCACCTGAGCCGTCGGACGCGCGTTGAAAGGCCGCCTTTCGGGGCGGCCTTTTCCGTGGCTCACTTGACCGTGGGGGCCGGGCGTTCTGCCAGATCGGTCTGGCGCTCGCTCCAGGAAATGCGCAGATCGACGCGGCAGGTCCCGTCCGAGCGGTCGGCCTTCACGCGCAGGGTCATCAGCTGGTCCAGCGGCAGGGTCAGGCAGTCGTCGCCCTCGCTCAACGTCAGTTCGCCCTTGCCGATGCCCTTGGTGATGGCTTCCAGCAAGGCCTTGATCGACTTGCGATCCTGCAGGGATTCGTGGCGAAACTTTCCGTCGGTCGCGGCCATGGGGCTGCCTGCTCCTGTTGCGTGTTTATGCGGCGGGGATAGCCCACGACGGCGCCTGCGCCAATCCCTCTCAACCCGGTGCCAGAAAATCCACACCGGCCCGATACAGCGTGTCGAAATCGACCCGGCCCGCGACCTCGCGCACCCGCACCCCGTCCAGCGCGGCCAGATAGGCCGCCGGATCCAGCGAGTCGGTATCCGCGCGAAAGCGGCCCTGGGCATCCTGATAGAACGGACCGGGGGCCTTCATGATCGCGGCCAGAAGATCGGGACGGTCGGGCAGGGACACGTCGCGCACCGTGGCGGGTGCGGGGCTGTCATGCTGCCAGTTCAGCACCCAGAAATCGGTCAGCGCGCAATCGTGGCGCACCCGGCCCGGCCCGTAGATCCGGGGCACGATCAGGTCGTGCTTTTCTTCCAGCGCCCAAAGGTCTGCCGGCGGCATAGCGGCCAATTCAGCCCGCCGGGCCTTGGACAGCAGCGGATGCAGACGCGAGTTGTGCAGGATGGTGCCGGGGTTGATGCGCGGCTGCTTGGGAATGCCAAGGCCCTTGGTGCCCCGGTCCGCAGCGCGCACCAGCAGGCGATCGTTGGTGACAAAGGCGGTGCCGGGAATGTCCAGCATCCGCAGGATCGAGGTCGATTTCCCGCCCCCCGACAACCCGGCGATGGCAAGGCCGCACGGGCCGTTGGTGACCGCCGCCGCATGGCACATCTGCCAGCCCGCGCGCTGGCCGTGGTTCAGGATCTGGGTGTTGATGAAATTGATGATCTGCTGCGGGTTGGCGCGGCACGGCCCGAAGGCAATCAGAGCCCGCGGCGATTGCAGGAAGGTCATGCCGGTGCGGCGTTTGTGGATCAGCCGGCCATCGGTCAGATCCCAGGTGGCATCCTTGCGGCCGGTCTTGCCGGCTTCGCGCCGCCAGTCGCGCCAGATCGGGGCCGGGTCCAAGGTCTGGCCTTCCAGAACCTCGACGGTGGCATCAGAGGGGCCGTCACCGGCCAGGGTTTCCGCGAAATATTCGGCCAGGTCGTCCCTCAGCGGCGGTTGGCACAGCAGGCGCAGGCGCCACGGGCCGACCGCGATACACAGCGGTGGCACATCGGTCAGGGGCGTCCGGTCAAGCAGGTCCAGAACCTCGGCGGTGTTGGTGAGCGGGGTCATGCGGGGATCCTTGCCAATACGTGGTCGGTCAGCAGGGCAGCGGCATCCATCCCGCAGCCGTCCCGCACGCCGCGAAATCCGCCGAAGGCCGACACTTCGAACACGATGGGGCCGTCACCGGTCAGGGCGATGTCGACGGTGGTGAAGTCCAGCCCGAAGGGCGCTTGCGCCTTGTGGCCCAACGCGATCAGGGCCGGGTCGGGGGAAAAGGGCACGTATACTCCGCCGTCGTGAATGGTGGTGTTCCAGGTGCCGCCGCCGGAGACCCGCGCATAGGTACACAGGTACTCGCCGCCCAGAAACACCATGCCCAGATCCTGCCCCGACAGGTCCAGCTTCTTCTGGATGTACATCACCGGGTTGTCGGCGGCGAAATCCGCGATGTTCGCCTTGGCACCGGGCCCGTCCTTGATCAGGCACATGCCGCGCGCCTTGGTGCTGTAGAGCGGTTTGAAGACGGCGGTGCCAAAGGTCCGGACGGCCTCCCGCGCCTTGCCTGCGTCCTCGGTCACGACGGTGTCGGGCATCGGTACGCCGGCCAGGGTCAGGGACATGGTGCAGGCCAGCCGGTCGATCAGGCGCAGGATCGCTTCGGGCCGCGAAAAGATCCGCACGCCGCGCGCCTCGGCCAGCCGCAGCATCTCCAGCCGGTCCAGCGCGTGGGGGCTGTAGACCTCGGCGATCTTCTTGACGATCAGCCCGTCCAATTGGCACAGATCCTGACCCTGAAACATCAATTTGCCCGTACCCAGGTCCAGCACCACTTGCGCCATGTCGATCACCAGACGGAACCCGGTGCGCGCCGCGACCGCATCGGCCAGCGCCTCGGTCGACCATTTGCCGGGAATGCCGATCACCCCGATGCGTTTCTCAGTCACCAAACAGATCCTTGATGGGCAGCCGCAGCCGCGCTTCCTTGCCGTGCGGACAGGCCAGCGCCAGTTCCAGCAGATAGCGCGCGCGCAGGAACATCCGCCGGGCGTGGGCCTTGTCGAAGACGAAACGGGTCGAGGTCGCGAAGGAGCGTGCCAGCCCCAGCGCCAGCCGGTATTCGAAGGTCTTGTCCCCCTGCGCGCGGGCGAATTTCGCGGCCATGGCATGCACATCGCCCGCAACAACCGCCACCCGGTTGCGCAACTGCGCGTCCTGGATTTGCAAGCGATAGTTCGACACCATGAACACCGACACATCCTGCACGTAGTCCATGAAGCGCGACCGGTGCAGGTCTATGAAATGGATCTTCCGATCCGCCGGGTCATAGATCACGTTGTCGAGGTTGAAGTCGCCATGGATGTGCACCGAGAACGGCGCGGGCAAAGCCGTTTCGCGCGCCCCGGCCTGCGCGATCAATGCATCGAACGCGGGCAGGGACAGCTTGCCCAGACGTGTCTCGCCGCGCCGGAACTCGGGATGCACGCGGTAGACATCGGGCATCCGCCGCGCCAACTGCTGCATCGAGGCCATGTCCGCCGGTTCCTCGGTGCGGGTGCGGCGCCAGACATCGCGCAGGGTGCGGGTCAGGGCGGTTCGGGCCTCGGCCAGCAGCGCATCGCTTTCGTTCAGAAGCACATGCTGGAAGGTGTGCCCCGGCAGGTATTCGATCAACAGCGCCGCCGATTGGCCGCGCTTTTCATAGGACAGGATCTTGGGCGCCAGACCGGGATAGACCGAGTCCCATTTCTTGACGCCCTGGCGTTCCTCCTTCACCTTGGCGATCTCGCCATCCTTGAACACCGCGTTGATTTCATCGCCCGCAGCGGTCTTGCCGCGTAGTCCCGAAATGCCGCTGCCAGAGCGGGTCTCGGCCAGCGGCTTCAGGGTCAGATCGGCCTCGTCCATGGTCTGATCCGACAGGATGCCTTTGAGGGCGAAATAGCGTTCAAATTGCACCGGCTGGCCGATGGAGACCGACAGGATTGCCTCGCTGATCCCTTGAAGCGCGTCGCCCATCCGTCTGATTTCATTGGCGGCCAATAGGGCGTTCGACAGATCTTCGGTCTGCTTGGACTTGCGCATATCCTGCGTGTAGACCGCGAAGAGATGCTCATAGAGCGCGTCCAGATCGCCCTTCACCTGGCCGATTTTTACCGCGCCGCTGCTGTCATGCGCATCGATCGCTGCATTGATCCCGGTCACCGCCTGGCGCACGCGCTTGATGGGTTTGGGGTAGGCCTCGGGGCGCAGCAGCGGAGTATGCCGGACCTCCTCCGCATGTAGCAGGCTGCGGCGCGCCATGCGGCTGATGAGATCGAGGTTGCGCGCCACCAGGGCCGCGTTGCGCAGCACAAGCTGGCGGGCCGCCGCCGGTTTGCCGCGGCTCAGCGCCTGTTGGCTGGCGCGCAGAACCCGCGATTGCAGGTTGTGGGAATAACCCGCCCGTAACAGCAACTGTCGGGCCATCGCGGTGTCGGGACGGGTGAAATATCCCTCCAGGCTGGTCAGTTGACCCTCCACCTCGGCGCAGAGGAAATGCAGGTTCTCGTCCATCGCGTGCGGCAGCCTAGCCATCGAGCCGCCCGAGGTAGATCGGTGCCGCGCTGTCGCCAAGGGCGGTGCCATAATTCGGGTGAAAGGCTCGCACGGGATCATCCGGCGACACCCAGATGGTGGCGATCTGGGACTTGTCCGGTTTCAGCCCAAGGCGGGGGATGTAGTTCGCGGCCACCTCGCAGGCGAACAGAACCTCGATCTGGTGGCGCAGCTTGCCGTGCTTGGGTTTGAAAACATCGGCCACATGCAGAAGCGGGCCGACCACGACCTCGGCGCCGATTTCCTCACGGCATTCTCGTGCAACCGCAGCCTCCAGGGTTTCACCGGGGTCCTGCCGCCCACCGGGCAGGGTCAGATAGGTTGGTTGTCCGGGCTTTTGCTTGACCTGCACCAGCAAGCGCCCGTCGCGGCGAATGACGGCGCGCACGGTGGGACGGATCTGGTCGAGAAAGCGGTTCAAGCCGGACATGGGCGGGTGATATAGCCTTGATAGAACAGTTGCATGTCAATTCGCTGGCCGTGTGGCGATTTTCTGGGAGAACCACCGTGTCACACCTGCACATCTCGCGGACTGCCGAAATCCCCGACGAATTGCGGGTGGCGCGGGCGCGCAGCACGCCGGGGCTGGGGCCACGGCTGCTGTTTTTCAGCGGCGGCAGCGCCCTGAACGGCATTTCGCGCCGGCTGAAGGCCTATACCCACAATTCGATCCACCTGATGACGCCGTTCGACAGCGGCGGCAGTT
This sequence comes from Meridianimarinicoccus marinus, assembly GCF_040689105.1. Classification (NCBI taxonomy): domain Bacteria; kingdom Pseudomonadati; phylum Pseudomonadota; class Alphaproteobacteria; order Rhodobacterales; family Paracoccaceae; genus Meridianimarinicoccus; species Meridianimarinicoccus marinus. The sequence continues at coordinate 10,580 of NZ_JBFBVU010000021.1, read as the reverse complement.
CGCAGGTGCTGCGCCGGGCCTTCGACATGCCCGCGGTGGGCGATCTGCGCAGCCGCCTGATGGCGCTGGCCGATGAAAGCGATCTGGGCCAGCCCGATATCTTCGCCCTGTTCACCCATCGCTTTCCCGTCGGGGCCAGCCGGGCGAAGCTGGAGCGGGAGTTCGCCGCCCTTCTGGACACCACCCACCCGCTGATGGATGCCGTGTCCCAGCCCATGCGCAGCCTGATCCTGTCGCATCTGCGGGCCTTCGCGGCGCATTGCCCAGAAGGGTTCGACTTCGCCGGAGCCAGCGTCGGCAACCTGATCCTGGCGGGCGGCTATCTGACCCACGACCGGGCGTTGGAACCGGTGTTGTTCATCATGTCGAAGATGGTGGCGGTGCAGGGCACGGTACGGTCGATCATCGACAGCAACCTGGGCCTTGGCGCGGTGCTGGCGGACGGTCAGACGGTGCAGGGCCAGCGCGAGATCACCGGCAAGGAAGTGCCACCCATCGGCTCTCCCATCCGCGAATTGTTCCTGACCCGAGATGGTGTGCGGCTGGAGCGCAACGCGGTGAAACTGCCCAAACGCAACCGCCGGTTGATCGAACGCGCCGACCTGATTTGCTATCCGCCGGGCAGCCTGTTCACCAGCGTCATTGCCAACCTTCTGCCGCACGGCGTGGGCCGCAGCGTGGCGCAGCGCGCGGTGCCCAAGCTCTATATCCCCAGCCTCGGGGCCGATCCCGAATGTCTGGGGATGGATCTGCCCGACCAGGTGACGGCCCTGTTGGCCGCCCTGCGCGCCGATGCCGGGCAGGATTGTCCGGCGGACCGATTGCTGACGGCGGTTCTCTGTGACAAGCGGGGACTGCGCGACGCTGATGTGCGGCGGATCGCGAATGAACACGGTCTGCCCTGCGTCGGTCTGAACCTGTGCGGCGGCGCGGCAGCGGCGCGCTATGACCCGGTTCGGATCTGCGAAGCGTTGGTGTCCCTGGTCTGAAACTCAGGGGCTGGTCGTGGCGGGCAGGGCGCTCACGACCCCCTCGACCCGTCCGCCGGGGGTGCGCCAGAAGCCGGCCAAAGTCGCCGCGCCCGCGCCTTGCAGGCGGATCCGTTCTGTTGGAGCGGGCGGCAGGGCAAGGCCTTCCAGAAATTCTGACAGATCCGGGGTGTCGGGCAGGCGGGCCAGAAGGGTTTGCAAGGGAAACTCGCGCGGTAGCCCCAACAGCTGCGCGGCATCGGGGTCGGCGTGGACGAGGCCTTTGTCCGGGTCGACAGTCAGCCGCCCGCTGTCGGTCATTCGCAGGAGATGGCGGACATCGGCCCCACTCCGGGCCAGATAGTCTCGCATCCGCAAGCTGGCCAGACGGCTGACCAGACCCCAGATTGCCATTGTGGCGACCAGCGGCATCATCTGCCCGGCCAGGGGCTCAGGCGCGGGCAGGACCGTCAGGATCGACGGCCACAGCGCAATCGCGCCTGCCACCAGCATCAGGCCCAGTGTGGCCACCGGCAGAGGCAGGAACAGGACAGGCAGCAGCGCCAGCAGGACCGGGGTCAATCCGGGGGCCGTGCCGGGCAGCGTCAGCAGGAATGCCGTCAGTCCCAGCAGGATCAGGCCGAACAGATCCGACAACCGCAACAGCCAGCGATGGCCGCTGGCCATCAGGACAAGCCCGGCCGTGGTGACGAGGGCGGCCAGAACCGATTGCTGCAACGCCAGTGGCAGGGCGGAAGGATCGGCGCGCATCGAAGGCTCGGCCTGCGACAGCAACCAAAGGATGCCCCAAAGCCCGGGCCCAAGCGCTGAAAGCCCGACCGCCATTGTCGCGATCAATACCGGATAGGGATCGGGCCAGACCCGCTGGCGTGATAGCCACAGCGCCGCCACGCCGATGCTGGTGCCGAGGATCAGGTTCAGGACCAGCAGGACAAGGTCGGATCTGCCGAGCGAGGCGGCAAGCAGCCCACCGTTCAGATCCAACAGCGGCACCAGCGGCACCAATGGCAGGAGCAACGCGAGCGCCCTTCGTCCCCCGAAAAAAAGGACAACCGCCAGCGCCGCCGCGGCTGCAACCGGGTGCGGCAGACCGTTCACGGGGAAGTCTGTGGGGGTGAAGGCCGTCCAACTGCCCGATGCAGTGGCCCATGCCCAGATCGCCCAAAGGCCCGACGCCAGCCAGACGGCCCAGCGGTCGCCGACGTCCCCAAGGCCGGAGACGCGTGTCGTCATCTGTGAGCGCCAGCCCGTGGGCGACATGTCCCGCTCCCTTCCCGTGGTATCGCGTGGCGTGCGATCCTTGCCTTGGTTCTTGCCCGCCCGGCGCGGGTCCTGCAAGGGCGGAAGGTGGGACAACGGGTCAGGCTGGAGCTGGACGACGGGCTGCGCCGGGGAAACGTCGGTTTATCATGCGATGATATGCGCGAGAAAATAGATGCAACACACTGTAATAAAACAGAAAACAACTTGAAGTATAACAAGTGTCGGATGCCGCCCGGACTTCGGGCGGCATCCGTGTCTTGTCAGCTTGCACTTAGCCTCAGATGGCCAAACCATCCGCGCTGAAGAAATGCAGCCGGTCCGGGTCGAACGTCAGCCCCAGGCGGTCACCGGGTTTCAGATCGGTGTCTCCGTTGATCCGCACCGTCACCTGCCCGGCCTCGCCGCAGTCGAAGATCAGGAAGGTGTCAGCGCCAAGATATTCCAGAACATCCACCACGCCATCGACCTGCCCGGTGCCCTCGGCACCCAGCACGATGTGCTCGGGGCGGATGCCCAGATGCACGGCTGCACCCGAAACCGGCCCGCCGCGGCCACCGGCCACGGTGTACTGCCCGCCGTTCGAGGAGCAGGGCAGGATGTTCATCTTGGGACTGCCGATGAACTGCGCCACGAACAGATTGGCCGGGCTGTCGTACAACTCGCGCGGGGTGCCGACCTGCGCGATCTTGCCGAACTCCAGCACCACGATGCGGTCGGCCAGGGTCATCGCCTCGACCTGGTCATGCGTCACATAGATCATCGAGGCGTTCAGGGTCTGGTGCAGCTTGGCGATCTCGTAGCGCATCTCGACCCGCAGGGACGCATCGAGGTTCGACAGCGGTTCGTCGAACAGGAACGCGGTGGGGTCGCGTACGATGGAACGCCCGATGGCCACACGCTGCCGCTGCCCGCCCGACAGATCCTTGGGCCGGCGATCGAGGTAGGGATCCAGTTTCAGAACCCGTGCGGCCTCGGCCACCTTGGCGTCGATCTCCTCCTTCGGAACACCGGCGGATTTCAGCGGAAAGCCGACGTTGTCGCGCACCGACATGTGCGGGTACAGCGCGTAGGACTGGAACACCATGGCCAGCCCACGTTTCGACGGCGGTTCGGCGGTGGCGTCGCGCCCGTCGATGATGATCTGCCCGCGCGAGGTTTCTTCCAGCCCCGCGATCATCCGCAGAAGCGTGGATTTCCCGCAGCCCGAAGGACCGACGAAAATGACGAATTCACCTTCGTTGATGGTCAGGTCGACGCCCTTGATAACCTGGACCTCGCCAAACCATTTCTCGACGGATTTCAGTTCGATGGATGCCATCAGTCCCTCCCGGCCCAGGTCAGCCAGATGGCGGCTGTCCAGGTGAAGTTCGATCCGCCGCAGGGGGTGCCGTCGACGGGATCAAAATATTCGTAGAACCCCGATTTCTCGATCAGGGTGGCGGTTTCGCGGCGCAGGCGCGCCTCGTCGGCGTCCCGGCCGCTGTCCTTGAGGCCCAGGGCGATCAATGAGTTGACCACCGGCCACATCGGCCCGCGCCAATAGCGGCGGGGGTCGAAATGCGCGGCCTCGGGATCGGACGAGGGGATGCCGTAGGTCACGGCGTCCCAGGTGCGCTGCATCTGCGCGTCCATGTCCGGGTTCTCGATCCCGGCATAGAGGAACAGATAGGCGGCCGAGCTGAGATTGTTGGCCCAGGTGCCGGTGCGGATGTCGCGGGCGTCATAGGCGCCAAGATCCGGGTTCCAGATGCTGGGCACGGCGGCTTCCAGCGCGTCGGCCCAGCCGGTGATCTCGGACACATCCTCGCCCAGTTCCTGCCCCAGCGCGATCAAGTCGCGATGGGCGCGCAGCAAGATGAAGGTGATGCCGGGATCGGCCATCAGGAAGGGACCGTTCGCCATGATCTCGGCATGGTTCCAGCCGCAGGCCTTTCCGAATTGCAGGATCGCGATGTAGCGGTCGTAGTCCTCCTTGCCGGGGCGCATGGAGGCATCCACATGGCCGGTGTCGCGCCGCTGGTAGGGGCCGACGTTGGAGCCATCCACATTGGCCATGCCCACATCCCAGTCGGGGCAGTTGTCGCGGCCCGATTCCCAAGGGTGGGTGATGCAGGCCGGGCCGGGGGCGCAGCGCACGTCGTGCCACCAGCGATGCCAGGCCACCATCCTGGGATAGAGCGCGGCGAGGCGGGCCCGCCCGGCTTCCGGGTCCATCTCGTAGATCTTGCGGACCATCGTGGCGGCCACCGGCGGCTGGCTGATGCCGGAGGTCTGCGGTGTCTTGTTGGTGCCCCAGACATCCGGGCCGGGGAAGTATCCCGGATCGGACTGGTGGAAGATGATGTGCGGCACCATCCCGTCGTCCCATTGGCCCGAGAACAGGGTCTCGACCTCGGTCCAGGCGCGGTCGTTGTCGAAGGTTGCGAACCCCCAGGCGGCAAAGACGCTGTCCCAGTTCCACTGGTAGGGATAGAGCCCGTCTGTGGGCACGGTGTAGCCTCCGCGATCGTTCTTGCGAAGGATGTCGCGGGCGGTTTCGTTGAGGTGTGTCATCCTTTTACGGATCCTGCTGTGAGACCTTTGGTCATGAAACGTTCAAGCCCCAGGAACAGCGCCATGATCGGGACGGTGGCGATCACCGAACCGGCCATCAGGTGCTGGCGAGGGATTTCGGAAGAGTTGAGCGAGGCGATGCCGCGCGTCAGGGTGAATTTCGTGGGATCATCCAGCAGCATGAAGGCCAGCAGGAATTCGTTCCACGCAATCATGAAGACATAGAGCGACACCGAAGCCATGGCCGGCAGCGACAGCGGCAGGGTGATCTTCCAGATCACGGCCAGTCGCGACAGCCCGTCCATCAGCCCGGCTTCCTCGACCTCCGCGGGCAGGCCGCGGAAATAGCCCTGCAGCATGTACAATGCCACGGGGATGGTGGTAACCGGGTAGATCATCACGATCCCGGTGATCGAGTTGCGCAGCCCGGCCATGGAAAAGGCGATGTAGATGGGCAGCGCCAGAACGATCATCGGCACCATGTAGATCAAAAGGATCGAGCGTGAGAACGCCGCCCGCCCCTTGAACCGCAGCCGGGCCACCGCATAAGCACCGGGAACGGCGAAAGCCAGGGTGATCAGAACCGTCAGCACCGAGATGTAGAACGAGGTCCACAGGTACGAGCCGAAGCTGAACTGGCTGAACAACTCGGTGTAGCTGCGGAACAGGTCAAAGCCCTTGGACAGGTCCAGCGAGAAATCCAGCGGGTTCTGGATCAGCTCGGACTGGTTCTTCAGGCTGGTCATCACCATCACGTAGAAGGGGATGACGACGATGGCGGTGAAGAAGATATAGCCAAAGCCGGTCAGGAAGCGGATCACCGCGGCCTCGAACTCATGGCGGTTCAGCGTGCCTTGCGGGCACTCCGTCAGGATACGCACCATTCCCAGCGCGCTGAACCCGGCCATTGCCACCGCACCGATCAGACCCGACAGGAAAGACACCTCGGATCCGATCACCAGCGGGCCGAAGCCCACCAGCGACAGCACCGTCAGCAGGGCCAGTCCGGCCAGCGGTTTCCACCGTGGTCCGGGCAGGCACAGAACACCCAGCCCCGCGCCCCAGAACAGCGAGAGCAGCAGCGACGGGCGGAACTCGGCCCCGGTGATGAAGGACATGGCCACGGCCACGGTGGTGGCGATGATGAAGGTCCACAGCGCGCCCAGAAGCGGGCTGGTAACAAGGCCGTTGCGCAGGAAGCTCATAGCCCTTCCTCCTGATTGCCATAACGGAAGAAGACGTAGGAGAAGATCAGCAGGCAGAAGAAGATCACCACTGCCACCGCCGCGCCCGCGCCGATGTTCGAGATCGCGAAGGCCTGTTCATAGACATTCACAGTCAGCGTCCGGGTGCCCGCGTTGCCGCCGGTCAGCAGGAAGATGTCGTCGAACTTGTTGAAGGTCCAGATGAAGCGCAGCAGGAACAGAACCGACAGAATGCCCAGAAGTTGCGGCACCGAAAGATACCAGAATTTCTGGAAGGGAGAGGCGCCGTCCATGTCCGCCGCTTCGTACATGTCGCCGTCGATGGACTGCATCCGGGCGAGGATGAACAGGAAGGACAGCGGGAAATAGCGCCAGATCTCGAACACCGTCACCATGATCAGGGCCAGCGGGCGTTCGCCGAAGAAGTTGATGGCCCCTTCGGTCACACCCATCTGGATCAGCAGCGCGTTGGCCGATCCGGAAAACGGGTCGAACAGCAGGATCCAGGCAAAGGCAACGGCGATCACCGGCGCCACATAGGGAAACAGATACAGCCCGCGCAGGATGCCCTGGCCCCGGAACGACTTGTTCAGCAGCAGCGCCGCGAACAGCCCGAAGACCAGCGCGCCGATGGTGCCGAAGACCGTGTAGAACAGGGTGACGCCGAGCACGCCCCAGAACTCGTCCCCGTCGAAGATGCGCGAGAAGTTGTCGAAGGTGAATTCGCCGCTGGTCAGGATGCTGTCGGCCTTGCCGGTCAACACCGGGTCGATGTCGTCCAGCTCTCCGCCGGCGTCCAGGAAGGCCTGTCCGACGGTGACGGGGATGAGGATCTGGTCGCGAAAACCGCCCTCCATGGTGCCGAAGTCACAGCGCAACTGGGCCTCGTCAATGGCGCAGCGCGGATCAAGTTCAACCGGGGTCAGGCCATCGGGCCAGCCGTCGGTCATGGTGACTTTGCGGATTTCCTTGTCCTGGCTGGTATTGCGGATGCGGTAGCGCACGGTGATTTCGTCGCCCGCGGCAGCGGCGTCGCCGCGCAGGTCGGCGCGCACCACGGGGGCGGCGGCGCGCAGATCGGCCAGCCCCACGGGCTTGACGCTGATCCAGAACACCGCCAGCAGCGGCAGGATCACCACAAGGGCGACCGCGGTGATGGTGGGAGAAAGCAAACCCCAGGCCAGCCGGGCCTCGCGCTTGGCGAGCGGCCCGGTGCCCGTAGGCGGCAATGCAGTGGTCATTGTGACAGTCCGATGTGTTCGGGGTGGGGGCACCGTTGGGTCACGGCACCCCCGTTAGAAGCAAGCGGTCCTTACTGGATCGCGCCCAGCTCCTCGTTCAGCGCGGCGACCGCGGCAGCGGCGTCAAGCTCGTCGTCGATGTACTGCCGCACGATGCGGTTGATGACCTGGCTGTTGATCATCTTCGAGGCCAGCGACAGTTGCCCTTCGGCCACGCCCCAGCGTTGCGCCACATCCAGACCGCCGACGATCTCGGCGATCATCGCCGGATCATAGAGGTCGCCAAGGGGTGCCTTGCGATCCACGCCGACGGGCAGGGTGGCCCAGGCATCGATATAGGCGGTGGGGTTTTCACCATCGCCACGACGGACCGGGAACTTGCCCTCCGGTGCGATCGACAGGGTCTGGGTGTAAGCGTCGCTCAGGTTGAACTCGACAAACTCCATTGCCGCGTCGGTCGACGCATCATTGGTGATTCCGAAGTACCGAACGTCGCCCCAGGCCGCGCCGTCGGGATTGGACGGGCCGGCGAAGTTGGTCACGATACCGGTCTTCGAGGCCAGTTCGGTCGAGGTCGGATCATCGTTGATGGTGGGCGGCGCGCTGTCACGCAGGCCGGCCAGTTCGTCAAGGATGAAGGGCGACCAGATGATCATCGCGGCATCGCCCGCAAAATAGATCGTGCGCGACTGATCCCAGTACAGCTCGCCCGGAGGGGAGGCCTTGGCGATGGCCTTGTAGAAGTCCAGAATCTCGGTGGTCTTGGCCTCGTCCAGCGGTGCGAAGCCGTTCTCGTCGACCGGGCTGACGCCATTGGCCAGGAACACATGCTCCAGCACCTGGCTCATGAAGGCTTCGTCCACCTTGGTGGCAGCCACGAAGCCGTACATCTCGGGCGGGTTGTGCAGGGCGTCCAGCGCCGCCAGCACGTTGGCATAGGAGGACGGCGGCTCAAGTCCGGCTTCTTCGAACAGATCCTTGCGATAGACGATCATCTGTGTCCAGCCGTCCACCGGCACGGAGGCATAGCCGTCATCCACGGCCGCCAGCGCCAGAGCGCCCTGCGCGAAAGTGTCAGCGCCCAGGTTCTCGACCACATCGGTGGCCGCGTCCGGATCAAGGATTCCGGCCTCGTACCAGGGCAGGGCGTATTGCAAGGTGTGATAGATCACGTCCGGCAGATCGCCTGCGGCGAAGGCCGCCGTGGCGCGGGTGCCGAGGTCGCTTTCGGTGACCGGGATCACCTCGACCGAATGGCCTGTGGCGGTTTCGAAGGCGGCGGCCATTTCCTGTTGCTTGGCCAGCCGCTCGGGCTGCTCTTCGGTTGTCCAGAAGCGCAGTTCCTCGGCGGACACGCCCGGTGCGGCGAGCACAAGGGCCAGGGCCGCCGTGGACCACAAGCGCAGAGTCGGTTTCGTCATTCTTCTACCTCCCATTGAAAGTTCAGGGCTTCGCAGCGGTGCTTCGAAGCAGGTTCGCGAGTTCTTCGGACGACCGGGCCGGCGCCGTTGCCGAGCCGCGATCCAGAAAAGTGGCCTGTTCCACCCGGCGCAGGGATTCAGGGGCAGAGCCCCGGACGCGGCGGATCAGAAGCGTCCCCAGGCGTTCACCCGCGCGGCGGATGTTGACCGAAAAGGTGGTCAGGGGCGGGGTCATGGTCGCGCCCTCGATGATGCCGTCATAGGCGATGACGGAAATGTCCTGTCCCACTTGCAGATCCAGGTCCCGCGCGGCGTCGTAGAGCCCCAGGGCGGCGCGATCCATCGCAAAGACGATCCCCGTGGGCGGCTGGTCTAGCGCCAGCAGGTCGCGGGTGGCCCGGCGGCCGTCTTCGGGGGACATGCAGTTTTCGCGCACCAGCGCCGGGTCAAACGTCAGACCGGCGGCTTGCAGCCCGGCAACATAGCCTTCGTGCCGCAAGTGTGTGTAATTGTACTGTTTTCCGCCGTTCACGAAGGCGATGCGCCGATGCCCCAAGGCGGCCAGTTTCTGCACGGCGGATTGCATCGCGTCCTCGCCGGCAATGTCATACCAGGCGCAATCCGTGGGATCGCCGGTGCGTCCGAACATGACGAAGGGCACCTGCAGCCGGCGCAGGGTCGCAATGCGATCGTCCGTGCGCAGCGTACGCGGCAGGATAAACCCGTCTGCCTTCCGGTCGGCGCACAGGCGCTCGATGATCTGCAGGGTGTTGCCGGGACTGGACGCGGCCGCGACGGTCAGGGTCCAGCCCTCAAGACTGGCGGCCGAGGAAATGCCGGCCAGAAACTCGGCCAGAAACGGACGGTGCGCATCATGCTCGGCGGTTTCGATGACGAAGCCGATGGACCGGACCCGTCCGGTCCGGATCGCCTGCGCGTGGGAAAGCGGACGATAGCCCATCTTATCGGCCATGCGCATGACCCGAGCGCGCGTGCTTTCGGCAATGTCGGGATAGCCGTTCATGGCCCGGCTGACCGTGCTTTTGGTCAGGCCCAGAGCGTCAGACACATCCGCGATGGTGACGCGTCGCGCGGCGGGCTGTCGTGCCGATTCTTCCATGACTGGATGCAATTTTCGTCCTCCCAAGGCTTACCGTCGGTTCCGAAACCGGTTTCGGCAAGGGAAAAATGCACATCGCCGGAATCAGCGGTAAGTTCAATTTGGAACCCCAGGTTTCTGTCTGGGAAAGCGGCAAGGGGTTTTGGATCTTCCAGATTGTAAACACCATTCTGAAATGTCACTGGTTGTGCCAAGCTGAAGTGTCACCACTGGACGCGATGTTGGCAAGGCTTGGCAGTCCGGAGACCTCGTAGTTCATAAGACTGAAACGCCTTGCGGGGCTTGGTGAATTTCGCAGGCTTCACGCATGATCATGTTGTGAAGAATGTTGTCTGGCTGGACGATAGCCACCGCTTTGATTTCTGCTGCTCTGCTTGGGCTTGGATTGTGCGTCGGCTTGTCCCTTGGTGGTTTGAACACAGAGATCGGCTTTCTTGCGGATTCGACTTCCGGGTGCTCCATTCTTGATGACAGCTTACGTCGCAATGTTTGCGACGGATCATGTTGACGTCTCATCCGTGTACTGGCCTGCTGCCGGTTTCGTGGACGGCAACTTAAGCTTTCATAGCTCGCTCCTCGAAGGTCATAGGACTTAGATAGCCAATGGTCGAGTGACGACGCGTTGGGTTGTAGAACCGCTCGATGTAATCGAACACATCGGCGCGCGCCTGTTTTCTGGTCCGGTAGGTTTTTCGCCTGACCCGTTCGGTTTGTAAACGGCGGAGCAATACTCGGCCACGGTAGCGGCGGCATTGTGCTGTCGCGGGCGGCGTAAAAGTCGGCCACTT